>NZ_JBMDKG010000004.1:0-275215 GCF_057809595.1 Variovorax sp. FG153 | reverse complement strand
CGATGATAGTGCGGGTTCCCGTGTGAAAGTAGGTCATCGTCAGGCTATTACAGCCAAAAAAGCCCCAACCAAACGGTTGGGGCTTTTTTACTTGCGCAAGCAAAAGCAACGCAGAAGCAGAAACAAAAAGCGCATCGACCGAAACGATGCGCTTTTTTATTGGCAAATTCAATTCAGAGATTCCGGATTTCGTATTCGGTTAATTCAGCCGCCTTTGCCGCGACGAGCTCGCCCAGGATCTCCTGTGCCAAGACATCCAGTGCTACACCCTGGAAGAACCGCGCGCACACCATGGCCAGATAAGGCGTCTCGCGCACCCAAGCCATCCAATCCGAGCGCGACATCCTCTGCTTTTCAAGCAGCTTGAACTTGATCAGTACCTTGATCGCATGCCGCGCATGCTTTGCGGGATCCCGCTGCAGCCCCTCGAGCCGTCGCCGCGCCACCTTCAACGCACCTGCCACGTCCGTGAAGATCGTTCCGTGCCCCGGAATCACGATCAATGGCGCCAATCGCTCGATCAGATCCAGGGTGGCCCCCATCTCTCCAAACGACGGTTCGCCCTTCAGTTCCGGAAAAGCGATGCCGAATCCGTTCTCCCACAGCGCATCCGCCGACACCAAGGTCCGCGACACAGGCTCGAAAAGAATGACCGAGTGCGGATCGTGACCAGGCGCCGCATGAATCTGCCAGTGCAGCCCGCCGACCTCGCGCTCCGTCCCAGGCTGTAGCAGCCCTGAGGCGCGAAACCGCGGGCAGCTCTGCCCCGTCGCCCGGAAGCTCAGCGCTTCTTCATCCCAGCGCTCCACCAGCGCCGCCTCGCCCGGCGGGATCTCGATGCGAAGGGCCGGATAGCGCGCCTGCAGCGCCGCATTCCCGCCGCAATGGTCGCTGTGCAGGTGCGTGTTGAGCACCTGGTCCAACTGCCGCCCGTCCAATGCCGACTCGACCAGCGCCACCGTCTGCTCGGCATGCGCCACATAGCCGGTGTCGACCAGCGCCGTCTCATCGGCCCCGATCACGAGGATGTTGTTGGACGACAGCCACCCACGCTCGAGCACGACGACATTCGCCGGCAACCCGGCGACCGCCGCCGCGCTCATTCAATGGCCCGCGGAGGCGGTGGTGCGGAGTTCGCGGCGCAGGATCTTGCCGACGTTGGTCTTGGGCAGCGCATCCCGAAACTCGATGTGCCGTGGGCGCTTGTAGCCGGTGAGTTGTCCATTGCAGTATTGCAGCACAGCCTCCTCGGTCAGGCTCGGGTCGCGGCGCACCACGAAGACCTTGATCGCCTCGCCCTGCTTTTCGTCGGGCACGCCGATGGCCGCGCATTCCACCACGCCGGGGCACAGCGAGATCACGTTCTCGAGTTCGTTCGGGAACACGTTGAAGCCGCTGACCAGGATCATGTCCTTCTTGCGATCGACGATGCGGCTGTAGCCGTCCTCCTGCATCACGGCGACGTCGCCGGTGCGCATGAAGCCGTCGGCGGTGAAGGCCGCCGCCGTCTCGGCCGGCTGGTTGTAGTAGCCCTTCATCACGTTCGGTCCCTTGATGCAGAGCTCGCCCGATTCGCCGATCGGCATCGAATTGCCCTCATCGTCCTTGATCGCGATCTCGATGCTCGGCAACGGCAGGCCGATGGTGCCGGTGAACCTGGTGTTCGACACCGGGTTGTTGGTGCCGATCGCGCAGGTCTCGCTCATGCCCCAGCCTTCGATCATGGGGCAGCCGGTGGCCTCGAACCAGCGCTTCGCCGTGCCTTCCGAGGCCGCCATGCCGCCGGCCTGGGAGACGAACAGCGTCGAGAAGTCGATGGTCTTGAACTCGGGATGCATCAACAGCGCGTTGAACAGCGTGTTCACCGCCGGCAGCATGTGGAAGGGCCGCTTCTTCAGCACCGCGATGAACTTGTCGAAGTCGCGCGGGTTCGGCACCAGCGTCATGTGCGAGCCCTGGCGGATCACGAGCAGGCACAGCGTGAGCGCGAAGATGTGATACAGCGGCAGCGCCGCGATGCTGTTGACCTTCGCGAGGTCGCCCGCGCGCGCGAGCGCCGGCGTGAACCAGGCCTCGGCCTGCAAGGTGGCGGCCACGATGTTGCGATGCGTGAGCACCGCGCCCTTCGACAGCCCGGTCGTGCCGCCCGTGTACTGCAGGAAGGCGATCGAATCGAGCGTGCTCTTGTCGGCGGCCAGCGTGCGGCCGCGTCCTTCGGCGAGCGCCTGCGAGAACGGCGTGACCGTGCGGCCATCGCTCAGCGGCAGCTTGAACGGCGGCACCATCTTCTTCAGGTGCCGCACCGCGAGCGTGATCCAGCTGCCGTAGAGGCCGCCGAGCAGGTCGCCCATCGCCGTGATGACCACGTGCTTCACGGGCGTCTTCTCGATCACCTGCTCGAGCGTGGAGGCGAAGTTCTCGAGGATCACGATCGCGGTCGCGCCCGAGTCCTTGAGCTGGTGCTCGAGCTCGCGCGCGGTGTACAGCGGATTGACGTTCACGCAGGTGTAGCCGGCGCGCAGCACGGCACACATGGTGACCGCGAACTGCGGGATGTTCGGCAGCATGATCGCCACGCGCGCGCCGGGCTCGAGCCCGCGCGATTGCAGCCAGGCGCCGAGCGCCTTCGACTGCGCATCGAGCTCGCCGTACGACATCCAGCGTTCCATGCACACCGAGAACGGGCGGTCGGCATAGCGGCCGAAAGCCTCGTCGAACATGTGGGAAAGCGATCGGTACTGCTCGGGATCGATCTCGTGCGGTACGCCGGCCGGATAGTGCTGTCGCGCGGATGTCTGCATGCAAGCTCCTTTGGCGCGGATTGTGGGAGCCGCAAAGGACAAGCGACCAGCGGGCTTGTCCTAGGTAAATGCATCGGCTGTCGCCTGCGCGATAGCTGCCGATCGATGCATGGAGCCAGCGGGAGCCGCGCGCTTGGCGCAGCTGCCGATAAGAAAGCTCAGGCCTTGCCGGATTCGCCGGGCTGCAGCACGCCTGCGGGAATGTCGGCCGCGGTTTCCAGCGCCCGGTACAGCGGCGCGAAGTCGGGCTCGGTCAGGTCGAACAGCTGCGCGAAGCTGTCGATGACGAAGTAGTTGGCCTGGTAGGTGTCGATCTTGTAGAGCGTGCGCATGGTGCGCAGCAGGTCGAGCGGCAGCCGCAGCGGCTCGTTCGAGCGCACCGCGTGCTGCAGCTCGCCGACCGAGCTCAGGATGCCGGCGCCATAGGCGCGCAGTCCATCGGGCTGGCGGATCAGCCCGAACTCCACCGTGTACCAGTACAGCCGCGCGAGCTTCTCGCCGGCATCGAGCTCATGGGCCTTGATACCGCCCGCGCCATAGCGCTGCACGTAGTCCGCGAAGGTCGGGTCGAACAGCATCGGCACGTGCCCGAACAGGTCGTGGAACACGTCGGGCTCGACGATGTAGTTGAACTCCTCGGGCTTGCGGATCCAGTCGGTGACCGGAAACTTTCGGTTCGCGAGCAGCGTGAAGAAGGGCAGCTCGGGAATCAGCCCCGGCACCGCCACGATCTCCCAGCCAGTGGCCTTGTGCAGCCGCTCGTTGAGCTCCTCGAAGCGCGGGATGCGGTCCTTCACACCCAGCAGCGGCAGCGCCTTGATGAAGGCATCGCAGGCCAGCCCAGGCAGTTGCGCGGCCTGGCGCTCGTAGAGCCGCTTGTAGGTGTCGTGGTCGGCTGCCGTGTAGCTGGCCCAGTCCTGCGCGCAGGTGTAGTCGGCCTGCACCGTGCCGCCGCGCGAATAGTCGCCGCGCGGCGGGCGATCGGAGGCGCCGTAGACGGCGGGCGTGACGACGGTGGCAGGGGTGTCCATGGGTGCTTCGGTTGATTACTTGAGCCAGCGATCCATGACGCGCTGGAACTCGCCGCCGGCCTGCTGCAGGTGCAGCCATTGGTCGACATAGGCCTTGAAGGCCATGTCGTCGCGCGGCAGCATCCAGGCCATTTCGCCGTATTGCAGCGGCTTGTCGGGATGGATCGCGCACAGGCCCGGCTTGAGCTTCTGCTGCACGATCGCCTCGGCCGACTCGGTCACGAACACGTCGGCGCGATTGGCGAGGATCTCGTCGAAGATCGTCACGTTCTCGCCGTGCAGCGTGAGCCGGGCCTGCTTGAAGTTGGTGCGGGCGAAGCGTTCGTTGCTGCCGCCCGGATTGAAGAAGACGCGCGTGGTCGGCTTGTCGATGTCGGCCACGCTCTGGTACTTGGCCACGTCGGCGCAGCGCGCGATCGGCGTCTTGCCGTTGACCATGTAGGGCGCGCTGAAGAAGGCGCGCTTCTGGCGATCGGTGGTCACCGACACGCCGCCCACGGCGATGTCGCACTTGCCGGCCGCGAGGTCGGGCAGCAGGTTGGCCCAGGTGGTCTTGATCCACTCGGGCTTCGCGCCCAGGCTGCTGCTGAAGCCGGCCATCAGGTCGACGTCGATGCCTTCGAACGAGGCATCGGCCTTCTGGAAGCTGAACGGCCGGTAGTCGCCCGGCGTGCAGACGCGCAGCACGGCCGCCTTCTGCACGCTGTCGAGGTGCGAGCCCGCGGCGACGCCGGCCGGCGCGCCTCCCGGCCCCGCCGCGCATCCCGAGAGAACGACCGCCGCGGCGAGGGTGGTCAGGCCGATCGAGAGGATGTTGCGCATGCGGAGCTCCTGGAGGGTGGAAGGAGCGCTTATTTTGCGGCGGTCAGCACGCCGCGGCGCATCTGGTCGAGCTCGATGCTCTCGAACAGCGCCTTGAAGTTGCCGTTGCCGAAGCCGTCGTCGCCCTTGCGCTGGATGAACTCGAAGAAGATCGGGCCGAGCTGGTTCTCGCTGAAGATCTGCAGCAGCAGCGCGTCCTTCTTGCCGTCGATCAGGATCTTGCGCTTCTGCAGCTCTTCGACGCTCTCGCCGTGGCCCGGGATGCGCTTGTCGACCAGCTCATAGTAGGTATCGATGGTGTCCAGCAGGGTCACGCCCTTGGCGCGCAGCGCGTCGACCGTCTGGTAGAGGTCGTCCGAGCCCATCGCGATGTGCTGGATGCCTTCGCCCTTGTACATGTCCAGGTACTCCTGGATCTGGCCGGCCTGTTCCTTGCCCTCTTCGTTGATCGGGATGCGGATCTTGCCGCAGGGGCTGGTCATGGCCTTGCTCTTCACGCCGGTGACCTGGCCCTCGATGTCGAAGTACTTGATCTCGCGGAAGTTGAACAGCTTCTCGTAGAAGCCGGCCCAGGTGTTCATGCGGCCGCGGTAGACGTTGTGCGTCAGGTGGTCGATGTAGGTCAGGCCGTTGCCCTTGGTGGTCAGGGCGTCCTGCGAGGCCACGCCCGGCAGCGGTTCGAAGTCCACGTCGTAGAAGCCGATGTTGCCGATGTCGCCGGGCTTCGCGCCGTTTTTGCCGGGCCAGCGGTCGACCAGGTAGATCAGGCTGTCGCCGATGCCCTTGATGGCGGGAATGTTCAGCTCGCCCGGGCCGGCCTTGTCGGCGAAACCCCAGGCGCCCAGCGAGGTGGCGCGCTCGTAGGCGGCCTTGGCGTCGTGCACGCGGAAGGCGATGGCGCACACGCTCGGGCCGTGCTCGCGCGCGAAGCGCTGCGCGAACGAATCGGGCTCGGCATTCAGGATGAAATTGATCTCGCCCTGGCGGTACAGCAGCACGTTCTTGTGGCGGTGCTTGGCGATGGCCGTGAAGCCCATGCGCTCGAAGACCTTGCCCATGGCGACCGGATCGGGTGCCGCGTATTCGATGAATTCAAAGCCGTCGGTGCCCATGGGGTTGTCCCAGGGCGTGAAGGCGGGCGCGTCGGCGTGGCTCATGGCAGTCTCCGAAGAAGTGGGGATCGAGGGGAAGGAAAAGGATGGCGGCTCGGCCAGTGCAGCAATGTAGGTCGATTGCCGCTCATGATTTCAGCGTTTGCGGGCGCCTTCTTTGGTCATGTTGCAGGAAAAGTGCAAAAATACAATGATGGAAGCACTCGACAAGATAGATCGGATGATTCTGCGCACGCTGCAAGCAGATGGCCGCGCCACCTACGACCAGATCGCCGAGCAGGTCAGCCTCTCGCCCAGCGCCGTGCTGCGGCGGGTCAAGCGGCTCGAGGAGCAGCGCGTGATCGACCGCTACGTGGCGCTGGTCAAGCCCGAGGCCGTCGGGCTGGGGCTTACGGCCTATCTCAACGTGCGGCTCGAAAAGCACACCGAGAGCCACAAGCGCAACCCCATGGACCTGTTCCGCGCCAGCGTGCAGACCTGGCCCGAGGTCGTCGAGTGCGCCGCCCTCACGGGCGAGATGGACTACCTGCTGCGCGTGGTCGTGGCCGACATGGCCCACTACAGCCGCTTCATCATGGACACCCTGCTCAAGCACCCGAGCGTGCAGGACTGCAAGACCAGTTTCGTGCTCGACCGTGTCAAAGCCACCACAGCCGTGCCGGTCTAGGCAGGAAAAAGTTGCTCCATGCACACGCTTTCGGGTATTGATTCACAAATGAGTCACGAAAGTGTCCCGTCGGGCTTGCGGGTTAAGGGAAAACCCTTACATTCAAGCCATGCTTACCGCCAAGGACCTCCTCAGGGCATCCCTCGGCCTCGGCTCTTTTCTGAAGGCGCCGATGGTTGAGGCCCAGCCACGCGCCGCCACCGCGCCGCAGCCCGTCATGGTGCCGATCCGCTCGATCGGCCCGCGCGAGCGCGACCGCATCGCCAGCCACCTGCTGGCGCTCAGCGCCCACGACCGCTACCTGCGCTTCGGCTATGCCGCGGGCGACGAGCAGGTGCAGCGCTATGTCGACGGCCTCGACTTCGACCGCGACGAGCTGTTCGGCATCTACAACCGCAAGCTCGAGCTGATCGCGATGGCCCACCTGGCCTTCGCGCCCGACCACCAGCCCAGCGACTGCGCCGAATTCGGCGTTTCCGTCTCGGCCCATGCCCGCGGACGCGGCTATGGCGCCCGGCTGTTCGAGCGTGCCGTGGTCGTGGCGCGCAACGAGGGCGTGGGGATGCTGTTCATCCATGCGCTCAGCGAGAACGCCGCGATGCTCAAGATCGCGCGCAATGCCGGCGCCACCGTGGTGCGCAGCGGTTCCGAATCGGAAGCCCACCTGCAGCTGCCGAGCGCCACCTTCGACAGCCGCATGAGCGAGATCGCGCTCGAGCATTACGCGGCAGTCGACTTCCACCTCAAGACGCGCGCGAAGCAGTTCTGGGCCTTTCTGGCCAGTCTTCAGGAAGTCCGCAGCGGCGTGCGCAGCGCGCGCGGCAAGTCGGCGCAATAAGGCCCTCGAGCGGCCCGGCCCTGCCCGGGAACGCTCCTTGCATACCCCCAGGCGGACCCGGTAGAGCCTGTCACATGCAATCCGGTATCCTTGCACTCCCCCCAACTACGCCCTCCCGCAGTGGCCGAACCTCACCCTGAACGCGCACCCGTCGAACGGGAAGACAAGCGCGGCTTTCTCCAGAAGCTCGCCGAATTCATCCATCCCGGTCCGGACTCGCGCGACGAGCTGATCGAAACCCTGGCGGATGCCGAAGACAACCAGGTGATCGGCGCCGAATCGCGCGTGATGCTCGAAGGCGTGCTGCGCATGGCCGACATGACGGCCGGCGACGTGATGGTCGCGGCGCCGCGCATGGACCTGGTGAACATCGACGCGCCCTACGACGCGCTGCTGCACCTGGTCATCGACACCGCGCACTCGCGCTTCCCAGTGTACGAGGGCGAGAAGGAAAACATCATCGGCATCCTGCTCGCGAAGGACCTGCTCAAGCTGCAGCGCGCGCCGGGCCTGAACATCCGCGCGCTGCTGCGGCCCGCCACCTTCGTTCCCGAGAGCAAGGGCTTGAACGACCTGCTGCGCGAGTTCCGCGGCAACCGCAACCACCTGGCGATCGTCATCGACGAGTTCGGCCGCGTGGCCGGCCTGATCACCATCGAGGACGTGCTCGAGCAGATCGTCGGCGAGATCGAGGACGAGTTCGACATCGCCGAGGACGAGGGCGACATCTTCGGTCTGGCCGACCACACCTACCGCGTCTCGGGCGACACCCCGATCGAGCGCGTGGCCGAGGCCTTCGGCATCGTCTTCGACGAGGAACAGCTCAGCGAGGACTTCGACACCATCGGCGGCCTGATCGCGCACGAGATGGGCCACGTGCCCAAGCGCGGCGAGCACCATGCGATCGGCGGCTTCGACTTCGTGGTGCTGCACACCAAGGGCGGCGCGGTGCGCTGGTTCAAGGTGTCGCCGGCCCGCGGCGGCGACGCGGCCGACTGATGCGCGCCGCACTGCTGGCCCTGGCCTTCCTGCTGGCCGGACTGGGGCAGGCCGCCTCGATCGCCATGCCCGGCTCGGGCCGGCCGCTGTGGCTGCTGCAACTGGTGTCGCTCGGCGTCCTTGCCTTCGGGCTGCGCCGACTGCGCGACGAGAACGCGGGCTGGCGCCGCGCCGGATTGCATGCCTGGCTGTTCTCCACCGCCTGGCTCAGCGGCACCTTCTGGTGGCTCTTCATCTCGATGCACACCTACGGCGGCCTCGCCGCGCCGCTGGCCGCGATCGCGGTGCTCGCACTCGCCGCCGCGCTCGGCCTGTACTACGCCCTGGCCGGCGCCTGGTTCGTGCGGCGCGGTCCGCGCGGCACGGTCACCGGCGCGCTGGTCTTTGCCGCGCTGTGGACGCTGGCCGAACTGGTGCGCGGCAGCTGGTTCACCGGCTTCCCCTGGGGCGCGGGCGGCTATGCGCATGTCGAGGGCCCGCTCGCGGGCTGGGCGCCGTGGGTCGGCGTCTACGGCATCGGCGCCGTCGCGGCCCTGGCCGCCGCGCTGGTCGCGCTGGCTCGCCCCGCGGCCCGTGCCGAACTCGCGGGCGCCGCGCTGCTGGTCGCGGTCGTGTTCGGCTTTCCGCTCGTGGCCCAGCCCTCGCGCGGCGAAGCCGCGGGCACGCTGCAGGTCGCGCTGCTGCAGGGCAACATCGCGCAGGACGAGAAATTCGTTCCCAACGGCGGCATCGAGAACGCGCTGCGCTGGTACGGCGAACAGCTGCGCGATGCCAGAGCCTCGCTGGTGGTCACGCCCGAGACCGCGATCCCGCTGCTGCCGCAGCAACTGCCCGCGGGCTACCTCGAGGCGATCCAGGCGCGCTATGCGAGCGGCAGCCAGGCGGCCGTGGTCGGCCTGCCGCTGGGCGACCGCCAGGGCTATACCAACACCGTGCTCGGCTTCCGGCCCGGCGCCACCTCGGCCTACGCCTACAGCAAGCACCACCTCGTGCCCTTCGGCGAGTTCATTCCCTTCGGCTTCCGCTGGTTCATCGACATGATGAGCATCCCGCTCGGCGACTTCCGCAGCGGCGGCCTCGCGCAGCCCGCGCTCGCCTGGCAGGGCCAGCGCATCGCGCCGAACATCTGCTACGAGGACTTGTTCGGCGACGAGATCGGCGCCAACTTCCGCGACGCGGCGACGGCACCGACCATCCTGCTCAACGTCAGCAACATCGCCTGGTTCGGCGACTCGATCGCCATCGACCAGCATCTCGCGATCTCGCGCATGCGCGCGCTCGAGTTCGCGCGGCCGATGGTGCGCGCCACCAACACCGGCGCCACCGTGGTCATCGACGCCGAGGGCCGCGTGACCCATGCGCTGCCGCGGCTCACGCGCGGCGTGCTCGAGGCCCCGGTCGAGGGCCGCACCGGCCTCACGCCCTATGCGCGCTGGGTCGCGCACCTCGGGCTGTGGCCGCTGTGGGGCCTGGCCTGCGCGATCGTCGCGGTCGCCTTCGTGCGGCGCCGCCGCGCGGCCTGACTCAGGCCGCCAGCGCGGCCGCGCGCGGCTTCACCGGCCAGTCGCGCAGCTTGCCGGGGTTCAGCAGGCCCAGCGGATCGAAGCGCCGCTTCACGGCGATCACCTCGGGCGGCAGCGGCCCGCCGGCCTTGCCGTCCTCGACGATGTTCACGTGCGGGTTGTTGATGTGCACCTCGTGCTCGCGGTGGATCTGCATGATCTCCTGCAGCCGTTCCTCGGTGCTGAAGCGCACCAGCTGCAGGCCGCTGCAGGTCATCAGGCCCGCCACGTTGCGGATGAACTCCAGGTGCATCATCACCTCGCCGCCCAGCAGCTTCTCCATCTCGATGACCTGCGCCACGTGGCGCCCCGGCACGAAGCCGCTCTGCAGGTAGGTCAGGGTCGGGTCGACCTTGAGCGCGTGCAGCGTCGTGTGGTTCCAGGTGAACTCCATCAGGGTGCGGTTGCTCTTCTGCACCTCGGCCGCGGTCTTGCGGTAGCTCACGGTGCCGCCGAAGCTCTCGACCAGCTGCAGCAGCGCCGGCTCGCTGGCCTCGGCCACCAGCGACAGCACCGTATGGCAGCCCTTGGGCAGGTGCGCCGCGAGTTGCGCCAGGTGGTCGGAGATCGGCGCCGCATAGAACGACACCTCGCGCTTCACGATGCCCGGCGCGTTCGCGAGCCGGTCGGCGAAGTTCAGCGCGCCCTCGAAATCGGAGAAGGTCACGAGCGTCTCGAGCCACGGATGCGCGGGCGCCAGCGCGACCTCGAGCTCGAGCACCAGCCCGTTGGTGCCCCACAGGTGATGCATGCGCATCGCCTCGGCGCCGCGCAGTTCCACCACCTGGGGTTCGGCCTCGATGGTCATCGCGCGGATGCCGAGCACGTTGCCGGGCGCGCCCAGCGGCCCGTAGTTGATCGAGCCCACGCCGCCGAAGCCGCCGCCGAACAGGCCGCCGAGCGTGGCGCTGCGGTAGGTCGAGGGCACGCAGCGCATCTCCTGGCCGCTGGCCCTGGTCTGCTTCTCGAGTTCGCCCAGGCGGATGCCGGCCTGAGCGCGCGCCACGCCGGGCCGTACCCAGAGGCAGGCGTTGTAGCCGGTCATGTCGAGCACCACGCCGCCGGCCAGCGGCGTGGTCTGGCCGTAGTTGCCGGTGCCGCTGCCGCGCACCGTGATCGGCACGCCGTGGCGCGCGCAGGCGCCGACCACCGCGCGGATCTCGTCCTCGCTGCGCGGGCGCACCACCACCTCGGCATGCTTGCCCTCGAGCTGGCGCTTGAGCACCGGGCTGAACCAGGAGAAGTCCTGCGACAGCCGCACGACGCGGCCCTCGTCGGTGATCCAGTCGAGGTCGGGGAGTTCGAGCAGCAGCGGCCCGATGGAGGATTCTTGTGCGTTCATGTTGGGATCAGTCCTGGGAAAGTTCGCTCGCATGCCACGAGCCCAGCGCCACCTTGGTGAGCCAGGCCATCAGCACGAAGAGCGCGACGCCGGTGAGGGAAATCAGCAGCAGCGCGGCGAACATCCGCGGGATGTTCAGCTGGAAGCCCGCCTGCAGGATCTGGTAGGCCAGTCCCGCGCCCGAGCCGCCGGTGCCGGCCACGAACTCCGCCACCACCGCGCCGATCAGCGCAAGGCCGCTGGAGATGCGCAGGCCGCCGAAGAAGTAGGGCAGCGCGCTCGGGATGCGCAGCCGCACCAGTTGCTGCCAGCGCGTGGCGCGGTTGAGCTTGAAGTAGCTCTGCAGGTCGGGGTCGATGCTGCGCAGGCCCAGCGTGGTGTTGCTGATGATCGGGAACAGTGCCACCAGCGCCGCGCACACGGTCATCGCGGCTGTCGGGTTCTTGACCCAGATGATGATCAGCGGCGCCACCGCCACGATCGGCGTGACCTGCAGCAGCACCGCGTACGGAAAGAGCGCGGTCTCGATGCGCTTGCTCTGCACGAACAGGAACGAGATCAGCACGCCCGCCACCGTGGCGAGCACGAAGGACAGCACCGTGATCTTGAGCGTGACCAGCAGCGCGTTGCCCAGCGGCGCCCAGTCGGTCACCAGCGTCTGCAGCATCAGCCAGGGCGAGGGCACGAGGTAGGGCGGCAGCTCCATCGCCACCACCATCCATTGCCACAGCGCGATCAGCAGCAGGCCGATCGCCAGGGGATAGAGCACGCGCTGCACGCGCGGCTGGCTCAGCAGCGGCGTGCGGCTCATCGCGCATGCTCCTCGTCGGCATGGCTGGCGCGCAGCAGGCTGTCCTGCAGCCGCTTGGCATGGCGCGCGAATTCGGGCGTGACCATGAAGTCGGCGCTGCGCGGATAGGGTTCGTCGATCTGGAACTGCTCGACCACGCGGCCCGGCCGCGCGGCCATCATCACCACGCGGCTCGATAGGAACACGGCCTCGTGGATCGAGTGCGTCACGAAGATCACCGTGAGCTTCTTCTTGCGCCAGAGCTCGAGCAGGTCGGCGTCGAGCTTGTGGCGCGTGATCTCGTCGAGCGCGCCGAAGGGCTCGTCCATCAGCAGCAGCTCGGGCTGCGTGACCAGCCCGCGCGCGATCGACACCCGCATCTGCATGCCGCCCGAGAGCGCGCGCGGCAGTGCGCTGGCGAACTTCTCGAGGCCCACCAGCGCCAGCGACTCCATCACGCGCGCATCGGCCTCCTTGCGCGGCACGCCGGCCAGGTCGAGCGGCAGCCGCACGTTGGTCTGCACGCTGGCCCAGGGCATCAGCGTGGGCGACTGGAACACGAAGGACATCCGGCGCGCGCTGTCGTGCAGCTGGCTCACCGGCTTGCGCCACACCAGCAGCCGGCCGTCGCTGGGCTCGAGCATGCCCGCCACCATCTTGAGCAGCGTGCTCTTGCCGCAGCCCGAGGGGCCGAGCAGCGTGACGAACTCGCCCTCGGCGATCGACAGGTCGACCGGCAGGAGCGCCTGCGTGCCGTTGGGATAGGTCTTCTCGGCCGAGAGCACTTCCACCGCGGGCACGGCAGGCACCGTCGGCGGCGCGAGGGTGTGGGGGTCGATGCGGTTCATGGCGTGGCGACGGTCAGGGCAGCACCTTCGCGTCCTTCACGAACTCGGTCGTGTAGGTCTTCGCGAGCTCGACCTTGGCCGGGTCGAGCAGCTTGGCGCTCACGAGGAAGTCGTAGCTGGCCTTGGCGCGCGCATCGGTCATCACGCCGATGCCGAGCTTGCCGGCGTCGCCGCCCGTGATCATTCCCATCTCCTTGAGCTTGGCCACGCTGTAGGCGAGCTGGTCGTCGGTCATGTTGGGGTTGTCCTTCTTGATCAGCGCGTTGGCGGGCGCGGGATCGGCGAGGTAGCTCTTCCAGCCTTCGGCCGAGGCCTTGACGAAGGCCGCCACCTGCTTGCCGCGCTCCTTCACCGTCTTCTCCATGCACGACACCGTGGTGGCATAGGCCGGGAAGCCGTGGTCGCTGAACATCAGCACGGTGCTCTTCACGCCGGCCTTCTGGATCGCGTAGGGCTCGGAGGTCAGGTAGCCCTGCTGCGCCGTGTTCCTGTCGGCCACGAAGGGCTGGATGTTGAAGGTGTAGGGCCGGGTCTGCTCGTCCTTGAGGCCGAACTTGGCCTTGAGCCAGGGCCAGTAGCCGCGGTTGGCCTGCGCGCCGATCAGCAGCGTCTTGCCCTTGAGGTCCTCGAAGCCCTTCACGTCGTCGTGCGCGATCAGCACCTGCGGGTCCTTCTGGAAGAAGGCCGCCACATTGACCACCGGCACGCCGCCCTCGCGCACCTGCATCATCTGGATGTCGCTCGAGCCCATGATGCAGTCGGCCTGGCCGGCCGCCATCATCTGCGTGATGTTGACCTGCGGGCCGCCCATCTTGATGGTCACGTCGAGGCCGTACTTCTTGTAGATGCCCTGCGCCACGGCCTGGTAGAAGCCGCCGTGCTCGGCCTGCGCGTACCAGTTGGTCATGTAGGTGAACTTGTCCTCGGCCTGCGCGGGCGCGGCGAGGAAGGCGATGGCGGCGGCGCCGGCCAGGGACAGTGCGAAGGAGCGCATGGGAGGACCTCTCTAGGGCGTGGGTGAAGAAAAACGGGAAAGACGGGCCGATGCAAGAAGCAGGCTCAGGCCGGCGCGAAGGAGGGCTGCACGAAGCCCTGCTGGTGGCCGCGCTCCCAGGTGGCTTCCTCGCGCACCACCCAGCGCAGCGCATGCAGCTCGGTCAGCGCCTGCACCCAGCTGTCGGACAGCGTGTCGAGGATCGCCTCGCCCTGCTCGCGCGTGGCGGTGGTCGGGTCGCCGATCACGCCGCTGGGGCCGAAGTCGCGCGCGGTCCAGGCGCAGGCCGGGCGGCCGTCGGCCGACAGCAGCTTGATCGGAAACGGCGGCGGGAAGTTGGCCACCGCGCGTTCCATGTGCACCGTCTCGGGCGCGAGCGCGAGCATCAGCGCGGTCTCGGAATGGCCGGCATGCATCGCGAGCTTCTTCTCCTGCTCGCTGACCTGCTTGCTGGCCGCGCTCGGCAGGCGCGACACGCCGTGCGGCACCACCACGAAGTCGCCATGGCGCAGCCGCAGCTCGCGCGCCGCCATCTCGAGCACCTGCGGCTGGCCGCCGTGGCCGTTGGCGAACAGCAGCTTGCGAAAGCCCGCGCGGTAGACCGACTCGCCGATCTCGGTCACGGTCGACAGCAGCGTGGTGCCGGTCAGCGTCATCGTGCCGGGGAAGTGCAGGTGCTCTTCCGACTTGCCGTAGGTGATGGTCGGCAGCGCGAAGGCGCGCACCTCGGCCGGCAGCTTCTCGAGCGCCTTGCCCATCACGCCCGAGCTGATCACGCTGTCGACCGAGCACGGCAGGTGCGGGCCGTGCTGCTCGATCGCGCCGCAGGGCAGCACGATGACCGTGTTCTCGCGGTCGGGCAGCGCGGCGATCTCGGTCCAGCTCAGGTAGGGCAGGAAGCGGTGGGGAGGGATGTAGCCGTGGAGCATGGGGGCGGTCCTTGGAGTGGTTCTGTTCGTCGAAGAGGGTTCAGGCGTGCCAGGTCGCCGGCACCTCGCCGTGCGCGACGCGGCCCGCGCGCAGCACCACGCGCGATGCGCTGCGCGAGGGCCAGCCGAAGCGGTCGGCCGCGCCGAAGAGCACGAGGTCGGCGGGTGCGCCGACGAGCGTCGGGCGTTGCACGGTGGCGTCGCGGCGCAGCCAGTCGGCGCGGCACAGCGCCTGCGACCAGGTCTCGAACGGCTCGTCGAGCTGCGCCACCAGCGCGGCCGTGCCCAGCGCTTCCACCGGATCGAAGCTGCCGAGCCGGCAGAACGGGTCCTGCACGTTGTCGCTCGCGAACAGCAGCGGGATGCCGCGCTCGCGGGCCTCCTTCACCAGCGTGATGCCGCGCCGGCGCGGCGTGCGGCCGGTCACGGCGTCCTGCAGCAGCAGGTTGGTGGCGGGCAGCGAGACCACCGTGATCGGCGCGCGCGCCACCGCGTCGAGCGTGGCGAGCGCCTGCGCCTCGGGCTGTTCCGCGAGCGCGCAGACGTGGCCGCAGACCACGCGGCCCTCGTAGCCGATCTCGGCCAGGATGCGCGCGGTGGCCGCCAGGCCCGTGGCCGAGGCATTGAGCTCCTCGTCCACGTGCAGGTCGATGTCGAGCTCGCAGGCCTGCGCCGAGCGCAGCAGGTTGCGCAGCGCGTTCTCGCTCCAGTTGGTGGAATGCACGAAGCCGCCGAGCAGCGCATGCGGCCCGGTGGCCTTCACCTGCTTCGCGAGCCGCAGCGCCTGCGCCGCGTCCTCGAACAGCGGCAGCTTGATCAGGCTCACCTGCTCGAGCCGCACGCGGCCTTTCCATTCCTGCGCCAGCTCGGCCATCACGGGCCAGGCCATCGGCAGGGCATCGGGCTCCCACCAGTCGACATGCGTGCGCACGTGCGTGGTGCCGCATTCCCAGGCCCATTGCAGGCCGCGCGCCGCGCGTTCGCGCACGTCGGCGGGCGTCCAGTTCACGCGGTCGGCCAGCATCGCGTCGATGGCGCCGAGCAGGCCCGGCTGCACCGCCTTCATGCGCGGCAGCGTGAAGACCTTGTCGAGGTGCGTGTGGGCGTCGACGAAGCCCGGCAGCGCGAGCGTGCCGCCGAGGTCCCAGCCCGCGGCGGGCGTCGGGGCATCGTCCGCGGGGCGCAGCGACTGCACGCGGCCGCCCTCGATCGCGAGCCGTGCGAGCACCGCCACGCCGTCGCGCTGCGGCCAGTCGGCCGGCAGCAGCCAGCGCGGCAGGCGCAGCCGGTCGAGCAGCACGGGCGCGCTCATGCGAAGCGCGCCATGGCGTTGCCGACCTTGGCCATGAAGCGCTTGAGCTGGGGCTCGGTCGCCACGTTCATGTGGTAGTGGGCGTGGTAGTCGACCCGGGCGCCATGCCCGGTCAGCCGTTTCATGTAGCGCGTGACGATCTTGCGCGGCGGGTCGCCCATGTACATCGCCACCCAGCGCGGCCGGCCGTAGGTGACCACGGCGCTGATGCGCTTGATGTGCGTGAGCATCGGCTTCACGTTGGCGGGATCGCTGATGTCGAAGGCCACGCCCGGCATGAAGAGCCGGTCGAAGTAGCCCTTGAGCATGGCCGGCAGGCCGAAGCACCAGGTCGGGAAGCAGAACACGATGCCCTCGGCCCACCGCAGCCGCTCGACGTAGGGCTTGAGCGGCAGCTGGTTGGCCGGCACCTCGTGGTAGCCCAGCCGCTCCTCGCGCGAGAGCACCGGATCGAAGCCCTCGGCATAGAGGTCGCAGTCGTCCACCTCGTGGCCGGCCGCGCGCAGGTTCTTCAACACCTCCTGATGCAGGGCGGCATGGAAGCTGGTTTCGACCGGATGGCAGTAGACGACGAGCACGCGCATGGTGTTTGACCGCTTAATCAGAGCAAGTGGTCAGGTTTAGCAAGCGACGTGCCAGCGCGGGCGCACCGGATTGGGGCCGGTGCGGTTTTGGAGGGGAGCAATGCGCCCGGAAGGCGCGTGAGTGCTAGCTTGCGCGGATGCCGCAGCCGGCCAGCACGAAGGCCACCAGCTCGCGCGCGATCGGCTCGCGGTCGATCGGCGCGTCGCTCGGCAGGCCCAGCATCACGCGCGTCTGGATCGCGTAGTCGGCGTAGCTCTGGGTCATGGCCCAGACGTGCATCAGCAGGATGCGCGCATCGAGCGGGCGCATCTGGCCGCGCGCGATCCAGCCGTTGATGATGTCGACCTTCTTCTGCGTCCAGGCGCGCGCATTGGGCCAGTAGCGGTCGAGATTGCGGCCGCCGTCGAGGATCTCGCGCGTGAAGATGCGCGACATCTCGGGGCTGTCGATCGCATGGTCGAGCTTCTTGCGGATGTAGTCGCCGAGCACCGTCGCCGGGTCGCTCGCGTCCTCGAACGAGAACACCACCTTCCACGCATGCAGCACCTGCATCAGCAGTTCTTCGTACAGCTCTTCCTTGCCGACGATGTAGTAGTGCAGCTGCGGCTTGGTGAGGCCGGCGCGCGCCGCGATGGCCTGGGTCGAGGTGCCCTTCAGGCCGTGCAGGCTGAACTCCGCGATCGCCGCGGCGCGGATCGCCGCCATGATGCGCTCGCGGCCCGGGCGCGCGCGCGACAGCGGCCCGTCGGGCGCGGGCATTTCCTGGGCGGTCGAGACGGGAAGGGCGGCGGAATCGGCGTTCATGGCGAGGGAGTGGCGCGGCGTGCGCGCGTTGGATGGTAATGCCTGCTTCCTCGCAGCCGCATGACCGCATGCCATGCCGGCATGGCCGCGCCGGGCAGCCGGGCATGGTTCATGTATCTTCTCGCCGCCTCGAAAAATTCATTCAACACAAGGAGTTCTCCATGTACCTTTCCCCCCGCTTCAGGGCCCTCGCGGCCGGTGCCGCGATGCTGGCGGCCAGCGCGCTCGCTCAGGCGCAGCAGGCGCTTCCCAACGTGGTGATCCTGGCCACCGGCGGCACCATCGCGGGCGCGGGCGCCTCGGCCGTCAACAGCGCCACCTACGCGGCCGCCAAGGTCGGCGTCGACAAGCTGATCGCGGGCCTGCCCGAGCTCTCCAAGGTCGCCAACGTGCGCGGCGAACAGGTGTTCCAGGTCGCCTCCGAGAGCCTCACCAACGACAACCTGCTCACGCTCGCCCGGCGCGTGTCGGCGCTGTCCAAGCAGAGCGACGTCGACGGCATCGTGATCACGCACGGCACCGACACGCTGGAAGAAACCGCCTACTTCCTGACCCTGACCGTGCACACGCCCAAGCCGATCGTGGTGGTCGGCTCGATGCGTCCGGGCACCGCGCTGTCGGCCGACGGCGCGCTCAACCTGTACGACGCCGTGACGGTGGCCGGCAGCAAGGACGCCGCGGGCAAGGGCGTGCTGGTGACGATGAACGACAACATCGACACCGCGCGCGACGTGAGCAAGAGCGTGAACATCAAGACCAGCGCCTTCTCGAGCCAGTGGGGCCCGCTGGGCATGGTGGTCGAGGGCAAGAACTACTGGTTCCGCGCGCCGGTCAAGCGCCACACCATGTTCTCGGAGTTCAACATCGACCAGATCAGCGCGCTGCCGCCGGTCGAGATCGCGATGGGCTACGAGGGCGTGTCCTCGACCGCCATCGACGCGCTCGCCAAGAGCGGCATCAAGGCGCTGATCCATGGCGGCACCGGCAACGGTTCGGTCGCCGACCGCATCGTGCCGAACCTGCAGAAGGTGCGCGCCGACGGCATCGTCGTCATCCGCAGCTCGCGCGTGCCCGACGGCTTCGTGATCCGCAATGCCGAGCAGCCCGACGACAAGTACGACTGGGTGGTGGCGCACGACCTGCGCCCGCAGAAGGCGCGCATCCTCGCGATGGTCGCGCTGACCAAGACCAGCGACACCAAGGAACTGCAGCGCATCTTCTGGGAATACTGATCGCTCGATCCGCGCCGGTCGCCGGGGCCGCGTTCCTTCCGCAGGGGAGGGCGCGGCCTTTTTTTCATGGGCAAGGGTTTCAGCGCGCGCGCCGCCGCTGGCGGTGCCGCGCGAACTCCAGCCCGCCCACGCACACCAGCAGCCAGGCCAGCCCGGTCAGCAGGCCCGCCACCACGTCGCTCGCGAAGTGCACCTGCAGGAAGATCCGGCTGCAGGCGATGGTGACGATCGCGGCGGCGCCGGCCATCGCCGCCGCCACGTGCCAGCGCGGCGGCAGCAGGCGCAGCGCGAGATAGACCAGCATGCCGTAGCTCACGATCGCGCCCGCGCTGTGGCCGCTCGGGAAGCTGTAGCTGGTCTCGTGCGCCAGGCCGTGGTCGTGCAGCGGCCGGGCGCGCGCGAAGATCTGCTTGAGCGCCGGGTTCAGCAGCACGATGCCCACCAGCGCCATCGACCAGCCGAGCGCCAGGCCGCGGTGCGAGCGGTGCCACAGCAGCAGCGCCACCAGCACCGCCACCGGCGCCAGCGTGGCGAAGTCGCCGAGCCGCGTGAGCCAGCTGAACGCGAGGATCACGCCGTGCGGCATGTGCTGCGCGATCGCGTCGGTCAGTGCCTGGTCGGCCAGGCCCAGCGTGCGGCCGTCGCCGAGGTTCGAGGCGATCCAGGCAAACAGGCTGGAGGCACCGAGGATCGTCGCGAAGCCCAGCACCAGCGCGAACACCAGCCGGGGCTCGTCGGGTTCTTCTTCCGCGGCCAGCGCGAGCCGGCGGCGCTGCGCCATCCAGCAGGCCAGGCCGGCGGCCAGCACCGAGGCCAGCAGCAGCGAGAGGAAGCCGCCCAGCGCATGGGCGCCGAGCTGTTCGGCATGCGCGACCAGGGCGGGCGGGGTGGGGAGGGGAGAGGAAGAAAGGGAGGAAGGGACGGGGACTGCCGATGACATGCGGCGCACCCTAAAGCGGCGCCGCCGCGCTGGCAAGCGAAAGCCTTACGGCGTCGGCGAGCACGAAGGCCTGGCGCTCGGCTGCGTAGTCCCAGCGCTCGACCATGCAAGCGTGCGCGCCATCGTCGCGCCGCACCACGTTGACCGAGTTCGGATGCCCCGCGCGCACGCGCCACGACACCGCCGTGCCCGCCTGCACCGCCCACATCGGCCGCGGGACATCGACGAGGCATTCGTGCAGCGGCAGCACGAAGGGCAGGTGGATGTGGCCGCCGAGCACCAGGTCGGCACCGGCCTGAGCCCAGCGCGCCGCGGCGGCCTCGCCGCCATGCAGCCGGTTGCCGATGTCCTCGCGCCGCGTCACCGCCACCGGCTGGTGCGTGACCACCACGCGCAGCTGCGAAGGCGCCGCCGCGGCGAGCCGTCGCGCCACGCGCTCGACCTGCGCGCGCGACACCTCGCCGTCCTCGTGGCGCCAGCGGCGCGTGGTCTTGACGCCGATCGCCAGCCAGCCGGGCAGGTCGACCACCGGCTCGAGCTCGTCGCCGAAGGCCTCGCTGTAGCGGCCGTAGGGCGCGAAGGCGCGCGCCGCGAGCTGGAACAGCGGGATGTCGTGGTTGCCCGGGATCGCCAGCAGCGCCCGCGGCGCCAGCCGGTCGACGAAGGCACGCGCTGCCGCGAACTGCGCGCGCGTGGCGCGCTGGGTGATGTCGCCCGACAGCACCAGCAGCTCGGGCGCGAGCTCGCGCGCCAGCCGCTCGAGCGCCGCCAGCACCGGCGGCTGCTCGGTGCCGAAGTGCGGGTCGGACACCTGCAGCAACACGCTCATTGCTTGGCCGCCTCGAGCTCGGGTGCCACGTCGGGCCGTATCAGCCACAGCGGCTCGGGCGAGACGCGGAACAGCAGCGGCATCTCGGCCCAGCCGATCTCGCCGTCGGTCGCCACCTTCACGCGCCGCGGGCCGCGGCTGCCCGCGCGGCCGATGCGCACCGTCATCGATTCGAAGGGAAAGCTCAGCACCTCGTCGGCCTCGCCGAGCCGCCCGAGCGCGCCGCGCAGCAGCAGCCCCGGCATCGACAGCAGGCCATGGGGCTTGAGCGCCACCGCCGCCAGCTGCCCCTGCTCGGGCGCGTCGGCATGCTCGATGCCGATCTGCAGCAGCTGCAGCGGGTTGTTGCCCACGAACAGCGTGGGCGTGCGGATCGCGCGCTCCTGGCCGCGCCAGGCCATGCGCAGGTCGAGCGTGCGGTGGCCGCGCAGCACCGTGAGCAGGCCCGCGCCGAGCGCGATCAGGCGGTTGCGCCCGTAGCGCGACTTGTAGTGCTCGCGCTCCTCGAGCAGTTGGGCATACAGGCCCAGGCTGGCGTTGACCAGGAAGGCGCGGTCGTTGAGCAGTCCGACCTGCACCGGCCGCGGCGGCTGGGTCAGCAGCACCTCGAGCGCCTGCGCGGTGTCGCGCGGGATGCCGTGGGCGCGGCTGAAGTAGTTGAAGGTGCCCTGCGGCAGCACGCCGAAGGCGCAGCCGCTGCCCAGCGTGGCCTGGGCCACGGCATTGATCGTGCCGTCGCCGCCCGCGGCCACCACCACGCCGCCGGCGGCCCGCGCGCGCTCCACCGCCTCGCGCGCCAGCGCGCGCAGGCTGCCGGGGCCGTCGTCGGCGCTGCCGCGGTCGACCGTGAAGATGCGCAGCCGGCGGTCGGCCGCGGCGCAGCCTTCCTCGATGACCTCGCGGGCCTGGACGGCGTCCTCGCTGCCGGAGGCGGCATTGAGC
Organism: Variovorax sp. FG153; assembly: GCF_057809595.1. NCBI lineage: Bacteria > Pseudomonadati > Pseudomonadota > Betaproteobacteria > Burkholderiales > Comamonadaceae > Variovorax > Variovorax sp. FG153. Next base: position 253,836 of record NZ_JBMDKG010000004.1, on the reverse strand, counting down.
ACGATGAAGAGCGGGGTGTTCGGGCCGGTCTCGGGCACTGGCATGGGGTCGTAGGGGGCTGGGGGCTCGTGAGAGGGAGTCGGATCGGCGCGGCGGGCGGGCGTTCCCGGCCGGCTGAAAAAGCGTCGACCGCGCGGCCGTGGAAGACAGGGGCCCGCGCGGACCCCGGTTTGTCGCACGGCCCGCGCCCGGTCCGTGGCAGGCGCCTTCCCGACCCGCTGTGGGAGAGTTGCCCTCCGCCCGTAAAATCGCGGGCTTTCGCGGCGCACCGCCGCGCTTTCGTCCAACGCCCGGCCGCGCCGGCCGGCACCCTTCATGTTGACCTTCCAGCAAATCATTCTCAAATTGCAGTCGTACTGGGCCGACAAGGGCTGCGCGCTGCTGCAACCGTACGACATGGAAGTGGGCGCGGGCACCTCGCACACCGCCACCTTCCTGCGCGCGCTCGGCCCCGAGCCCTGGAAGGCCGCCTACGTGCAGCCCAGCCGCCGTCCCAAGGACGGCCGCTATGGCGAGAACCCGAACCGCCTGCAGCACTACTACCAGTACCAGGTCGTGCTCAAGCCCGCGCCCGCGAACATCCTCGAGCTCTACCTCGGCAGCCTCGAGGCGCTGGGCTTCGACCTCAAGAAGAACGACATCCGCTTCGTCGAGGACGACTGGGAGAACCCCACGCTCGGCGCCTGGGGTCTGGGCTGGGAGGTCTGGCTCAACGGCATGGAGGTGACGCAGTTCACCTACTTCCAGCAGGTCGGCGGCATCGACTGCAAGCCGATCACCGGCGAGATCACCTACGGCCTCGAGCGCCTCGCGATGTACCTGCAGGGCGTGGACAACGTCTACAACCTCGTGTGGACCGAGGGCCTGAGCTACGGCGACGTCTACAAGCAGAACGAGGTCGAGCAGTCGACCTACAACTTCGAGCATTCCGATGCCGAGTTCCTGTTCACCGCCTTCGCCGCGCACGAGAAGCAGGCCAGGCACCTGATGGCCGAGCAGCTCGCGCTGCCGGCCTACGAGCAGGTGCTCAAGGCCGCGCACAGCTTCAACCTGCTCGACGCGCGCGGCGCGATCAGCGTGACCGAACGCGCGGCCTACATCGGCCGCATCCGCAACCTCGCGCGCAGCGTGGCGCAGAGCTACTACGACAGCCGGGAACGGCTGGGCTTCCCGATGGCACCGCGCGAATGGGTCGCGCAGATCGCACCGAAGAAGGCCGCCTGAGCGATGACGACCCCCATGAACAAGACCTCCCTGCTGGTTGAACTGTTTGTCGAAGAACTGCCGCCGAAGGCGCTGAAGAAGCTCGGCGAGGCCTTCGCGGGCGTGCTGCGCGAACAGCTCGTGGCCCAGGGCCTGGCCGAGGCCGGCTCGGTGCTCACGCCCTTCGCCTCGCCGCGCCGCCTGGCCGCGCACCTCACGCACGTGGCCGAGCGCGCCGCCGACAAGGCCGTCTCGCAGAAGCTGATGCCCGTGGCCGTGGGGCTCGATGCCTCGGGCCAGCCCACGCCCGCGCTGCTCAAGCGCCTGGGCGCGCTCGGCGCCGACGCCTCGGCCGTGCCCGGCCTCAAGCGCGCCATGGACGGCAAGGCCGAAGCCCTGTTCTACGAGAGCACCGCCAAGGGCGCCACCCTGGCCGAGGGCCTGCAGAAGGCGCTGGCCGAAGCCATCGCCAAGCTGCCGATCCCGAAGGTCATGAGCTACCAGCTCGAGAGCGGCTGCGAGCTGCCGGGCTGGAGCAGCGTGAGCTTCGTGCGCCCCGCGCACGGCCTGGTCGCGCTGCACGGCGATGCCGTGGTGGCGATCGAGGCGCTGGGCCTCAAGGCCGGCCGCGAAACGCATGGCCACCGCTTCGAGGCCGCGGTCGATCCCGTGGTGCTGCGCAATGCCGACAGCTACGCGCTGCAGCTGCGCGACGAAGGCGCGGTGATCGCGAGCTTCGAGGCGCGCCGCGCCGAGATCGCGCGCCAGCTCGCCGCGGCCGCGGTCCAGGTCGGCGGCGGCTCGGTGCCGATCCACGACGACGCGCTGCTCGACGAGGTGACGGCGCTGGTCGAGCGCCCCAACGTGCTGGTCTGCAGCTTCGAGCGCGAATTCCTCGAGGTGCCGCAGGAATGCCTGATCCTCACGATGAAGGCGAACCAGAAGTACTTCCCGCTGCTCGATGCGTCGAGCAAGCTCACCAACCGGTTCCTGGTCGTCAGCAACATCAGCCCCGACGATGCCAGCGCCGTCATCGGCGGCAACGAGCGCGTGGTGCGCCCGCGCCTGGCCGACGCCAAGTTCTTCTTCGACCAGGACCGCAAGAAGACGCTGGCCTCGCGCGTCGCATCGCTGGGCAAGGTGGTCTATCACAACAAGCTCGGCACCCAGGGCGAGCGCGTGGAACGCGTGATGCGCATCGCGCGCGCCATCGCCGAGAAGCTCGGCGATGCCAACGTGGCGCGCCAGGCCGTGCAGGCCGCCCAGCTGGCCAAGGCCGACCTCGTGACCGACATGGTCGGCGAGTTCCCCGAGCTGCAGGGCATCATGGGCCGCTACTACGCGCTGCACGACGGCCTCGACGCGGCCGTGGCCGATGCCATCGAGGACCACTACAAGCCGCGCTTCGCGGGCGACGAACTGCCGCGCAACAGCGTGGGCCTGGTGGTCGCGCTGGCCGACAAGCTCGAGACCCTGGTCGGCATGTTCGGCATCGGCAACCTGCCCACCGGCGACCGCGATCCGTTCGCGCTGCGCCGCCATGCGCTCGGCACGATCCGCATGCTGATCGAGAAGAACCTGCCGCTGGACCTCGACGCGCTGCTGGCCGGGGCCGCCGCGCAGTTCCAGGGCATCGCGGGCTTCGATGCCTCCAAGGCCACGGTCGAGCTGCAGGACTTCATTCTCGACCGCCTCGCCGGCAGCCTGCGCGAGCAGGGCGCCAGCGCGCAGGAAGTCGACGCCGTGCTGGCCCCGCGCCCGCAGCGCCTGGGCCAGGTGCCTCAGCTGCTCGCCGCCGTGCGCGCCTTCGCCGTGCTGCCCGCCGCCGCCGCGCTGGCCGCGGCCAACAAGCGCATCGGCAACATCCTCAAGAAGGCCCCCGAGGCCGACGCCCACGTCAGCGAGCTGCTGCTGCAGGAGCCCGCCGAGAAGGCGCTGCATGCCGCCATGGCGCAGGTGGTGCCCGCCGCCAACGCCCAGTTCGATGCCGGCGATTACACCGCCTCGCTGCAGACCCTGGCCGCGTTGCGCGAACCGGTCGATGCCTTCTTCGACGGCGTGATGGTCAATGCCGAGCAGGCCGACCTGCGGCTCAACCGGCTGGGGCTGCTGATGTCGCTGCATGCCGCGATGAACCGCGTGGCGCAACTCGAGCGGCTGGCGGTCTGAAGACCGTCGCTCGATAATCCGATCGCGCATGAACCGTCAACAGCAACTGGATCAGTTCTCCCTCGCCCTGCACCAGCGGGCGGTGGCGGTGCTGCGCCAGGAGCCCGCATTGCGCGAGCAGGCCCGCCGCACCCTCGAACGGTGGCGCCAGCAGTCGGGCCCCACGCGCTCCGACGTGCTGTGGGACGAGTGGGAGCGTCTTCTCGCCGGCGATGCTGGCGTGCTCGAAGATGCCGCGCTCGTCGAGTCCGAGCATGGACAGCTCATGCGCAGCGTGTCGCCACTCGGCGGCCTCGTCTCGCAGGTCGAACGAATGGCATTGCTCAAGCAGGCGCGCGAGCAGGCCGCGACCCCATGAAGCTCGAAGAACTGCAGCATGTATTGCGCGCTTCCGCGGCGATCTCGAAAGAAAGTTCTTTTGTGGTCGTCGGCAGTCAGGCCGTGTTGCTGCTGCTCGATCAACCGCCCGAGTCGCTGCTGGTATCGCGCGAAATCGATCTCTACCCCGCGCTGCATCCGGAGCGCGCCGATCTGATCGACGGTGCGATCGGTATGCACTCGAGCTTTCACGAGACCTTCGGTTATTTCGCCGATGGTGTCGGGCCCGAGACCGCCGTGATGCCCGGCGACTGGATGAGTCGTGCCAGTCTGCACTACGTCGGCGAGATCACGGCCATCTGTCCGGAACTGCACGACCTGGTCGTCTCCAAGTGCGTGGCCGGTCGCGAGAAGGACGCCGATTTCGTGCGCGAGCTGTTGAAGCAGGACCTGGTATCGCTCGATACGCTGGTGCAGCGCATCGGCATGCTGGACGCGGCGAAGTACCCGCTGCCGCATCTGGTCGCCTGGGTGAAGCGACGCAAGCTGGAGTCTGAAGGAACACCTCCATGAAACTCGTGATCCTCGACCGCAACGGCACGATCAACGTGCACCGCGAAGACTTCGTGAAGAGCGACACCGAGTGGACGCCGCTGCCCGGTGCGCTCGAGGCCGTGGCGCGGCTCAACCATGCGGGCTGGCACGTGGTGATCGCGTCGAACCAGTCGGGCCTGGGGCGCGGTCTGTTCGACATGGCTTCGCTCAATGCGATGCACGCCAAGATGCACAAGATGCTCGCGGCCGTGGGCGGGCGTGTCGATGCGGTGTTCTATTGCCCGCACAGCCCCGACGAGGACTGCGAATGCCGCAAGCCCAAGCCGGGCCTGTTCCAGCAGATCGGCGACCGCTTCGGCATCGACCTGGCGGGCGTGCCCACCGCGGGCGACAGCCTGCGCGACCTGCAGGCCGGCGCGGCCGCCGGCTGCGAACCGCACCTGCTGCTGACCGGCATGGGCGCGGCCTGCCGCGGCTTCGATCCGCTGCCTCCCGAATATCCGGCGGACACGAGGGTGCACGAAGACCTCGCCGCTTTCGTCGACTTCCTGCTCGCGCGCGAGGCGCGGGCCGAATCCATGCAGGTGGCTCTCTGATGGCGTTGCTCCGTTCCGTTCTCCACGCGCTGTGGATGTTCGTCACCGTCGTCCCCTGGGCGATCATCATGCTGGTGTGCTCGATCTGGATGCGCGGCATACCGCTCTATTGGATGGCGGCGCGCTGGCTCTCCTGGGCCGTCGGCAGCGGCGCGCGCGCGCTCCTGGGCATCCGGCTGCGCGTGAGCGGCATGGAGAACCTGCCGGCCGACAAGCTCGCGGGCGCGATCCTGCTGGTCAAGCACCAGTCCACGCTCGAGACCTTCCTGATGCCCACGCTGATGCCGCATCCGCTGGCCTACGTGTTCAAGAAGGAGCTGCTCTACGTGCCCTTCTTCGGCTGGGCCATGGGCCGGCTCGACATGATCCACATCGACCGCAGCCAGCGTGCCCAGGCCTTCAACAAGGTGGTGAGCCAGGGCCGCAAGCTGCTCGCGCAGGGCATCTGGATCATCATGTTCCCCGAGGGCACGCGCATCCCGCGCGGCCAGAAGGGCACCTACAAGAGCGGCGGCACGCGCCTGGCCTGCGAGACCGGCGTGCCCGTGATCCCGATCGCCGTGACCTCGGCCAAGGTCTGGCCGCGCAAGGCCTTCATCAAGCGCTCCGGCGTGGTCGACGTGTCGATCGGCGTGCCGATCTCGAGCGCCGGACGCAAGCCCGACGAGCTGATGCGCGAGGTCGAGGCCTGGATCGAGGCCGAGATGCACCGCCTCGATCCCGAGGCGTACCGCGATGCCGATACCACCGGTGGCGTGGCCGGCGGCGCCGCGGTCGAGAAGGTGGGTTGAAGGCGTTCGCGCCGTCGACCGTCGTTTCTTTCTTGTCGATCACCGGACATCGAGCATGCGGGAGCTGATGCAGCTGGCGCTGGACCTGTTCGGCGATGGCGCCGTGGCCGCGCCGCCGCCCGCCGCGCCGCGCGGGCGCAAGAGCCCGGGCCCGGCACGGCCGCGCGCGCGCCAGCCCGGCAGCCTCGTGCCCGACGCGCTGCCCTTCGCGGTGCCGCCGGTGGTGGCCGTGCCCACCACCACGGTGCCGCTGGTCGAGGACACGCGTCCGGCCGTGCCGCTGGCCGACACCCTGGCGCCCGCGAGCTTCGTGCATCCGCAGGCCTCGCGCGAGCTGATGCTGGGCGCGGCGCGCGTCGCCTACGAATTCAAGCGCGGCAAGCGCCGCACCATCGGCTTCGTCGTCGGCGCCGAAGGCCTGTCGGTGCGCGCGCCGCGCTGGGTCGCGCTGCGCGACGTCGATGCAGCGATCCGCGAGAAGGGCGACTGGATCCTGCGCAAGCTCGCCGAGACGCAGCAGCGCCACGCGCGCGTCGAGGCCACGCGCATCGACTGGAAGGACGGCGCGGGCTTTCCCTTCCTCGGCGAGCCGGTGGTGGTGCGGCTCGATCCGAAGCATGGCTTCGAGGGCGTGGGCGGGGCGCTCGATGCGGGCGACGGCACGGGTCCGCGGCTGCTGCGGCTGGCCGTGGCGCAGAACGCCGAGCCATCGCAGATCCGCGATGCGGCGCAGGCCTGGCTGATGCGGCAGGCACGCAAGCTGTTCATCGAGCGGCTCGATCACTTCGCGCCGCTGCTGGGGGTGCGGTGGGCGAAGCTGTCGTTGTCGAATGCGGCGACGCGGTGGGGGAGTGCGAGTGCGGATGGGTCGATTCGGCTGAACTGGCGGTTGATCCACTTTCGGTTGTCGGTGATCGACTATGTGGTGGCGCATGAGTTGGCGCATCTGCGGGTGATGGATCACTCGCATCGGTTCTGGGAGACCGTTGAAAGCGTGGTGCCGGATTACGATGTGTTGAGGCAGCAGTTGAAGGATGAGGCTGTGCCTCGGTGGGGGTGAGTTTTTCTTGCTGAGGCTGTTGGCCGGGACTCGCCCCGGCGGGCGAGTCACTTTCTTTTGTCTCGCCTGTATGGACCGGGCACATGGTGGACACATTCTGCATGGTGGCTCAGGCCTCGCGCAGGTCGATCTCGCGCAGCTTGTGGTGCACGAAGTAGACGTCGTAGCAGCCCTCTCGCCCGGGCTGCGCGCGCAGCGCGATCTCGTGGTCCTTGAGTGCTGCGGACACCTTGAAGCGCTTGCTCTTGAAGCGCACCTCCCCCAGCCAGCCGACCTTCACCACCGTGTCGTTCGGGCCGTACTCGAGCGGTGGCAGCGTCCTCGGATAGGCCCTCTCGCTGGCGCGATACCGGCTCGCCGGGGTGTTCATGCCCAGCGCCTGGTGCGGGCGCTCATGGTTGTAGATACGCCTCCAGCGATCGAACTGCTGCTGTGCCTGCGCCAGATCCTGGAAGCTGCGCCCGGCCAGCAACTCCGCCTTCAGGCTGCGATGGAAGCGCTCGTCCTTGCCGTTGGTCTGCGGGTGATAGGGGCTGCTGAAGCTCACCCGCACGCCCAGGCGGATGAGCCACAGCGCGAGTTCGCTGAGCTGGCCCGGCTCGCGCGGACTGCCCCAGGGTGCGCCGTTGTCCGCATTGATGCGCACCGGCAGACCGTAGCGGGAGAAGACGTCCTGCAACTGCTCCTTCACGCTGGCCGTTTGCTGGCGGGCACAGGCGCGCAGGGCCAGGTTGTAGCGAGAGTGGTCGTCCAGCAGCGTCAGCGGATGGCAGGGCCCCGCTGCGGTGGACACGTAGCCCTTGAAGTCGATCTGCCAGAGGCTGTTGGGCGCCTCGTGCTCGAAGCGCTGCCAGGCGGTGGCCGCACTGCTGGCCTGGGCGCTGATGAGGCCGTGGCGCTTGAGGATGGAGTTGACGGTGCTCGGAGCCAGGCAACCCTGTCCGAGGTCGCTCAGGCGCCGTGCGAGCTTGCGTGCGCCCCAGGCAGGGTGCTGCTGGCGCAGCGAGACGATGGATTGTTGAAGTTCGGGCGAGGTCTCGCCGGGGCTGTGGTGCGGGCGGCGACTGGCATCGCCCAGGCCGGCGGCACCCAGCGTGGCGCTGCGTGCGAGCCATTTGTAGCCGGTCTGCGGGCTGATGCCGAAGCGCCGGCACAGCTCACGCCGATTGGCACCTTCCTGGCGTGCCAGGGCAACGAACTCTTCTCTCAGGCTCATGGTGTCTCGGGTGCTCCAGGGCATGGTCGTCTTCCGATCGGGCGATATGCCCGATGGTGTCCACCATGTCCTCGCACATGTGTCACCCATGTCTCCGGTCCATACAGCGAGACAAGAAAAGTAAGTCGCCCGCCGGGGCGAGACCCGGCCAACAGCCTCAACAAAAACGCAGCAAGAAAATCAACGCGCGTGCGTCACACCCCCATCGACAACCAACGTAGACCCCATCACATAGTCCCCCGCATCAGAAGCCAGATAAATCGCCGCCCCCGCCATGTCCTCGGGCTTCCCGATCCGCCCCGCCGGAATCCGCCCCTTGATCTCATCCCCATGGTCCCGGGCATCCTTGTTCATGCTCGAGGCAAAGGCCCCCGGCGCGATCGCGCTCACCACGATCCCGTCCTGTGCCAGCCGCAGCGCCATGCGCCGCGTGAGTTGGATCAGCCCCGCCTTGCTCGCCGCGTACGAGTAGGTCTCCTGCGGATTCACCGAGACCCCGTCGATCGAAGCGATGTTGATCACCTTCGCCAGGTGATCGCCCCCCGCGGCCGCCTTCTTCAGCAACGGCGTCAACGCCTGCGTCAGGAAGAACGGCGTCTTGAGGTTCAGGTCCACCACCTTGTCCCAGCCGCTCTCCGGAAACTCCGCATAGGGCGCCCCCCAGGCGGCACCGGCGTTGTTGACGAGGATGTCCAGCGACGACTCATGCTTCGCGAACGCGGCGACCAGCGCCTGCGCACCTTCGAGCGTCGACACGTCGGCCGGCAGCGACACGCAATGCCCGAAGGCCGACAGTTCCTGGGCGGTCTGGTCGCAGGCCTCGGCCTTGCGCGCCGAGATGTAGACCCGTGCGCCCTGCGCCAGGTAGCCCTCGGCGATCATGCGGCCGATGCCGCGCGAGCCGCCGGTGATGAGGGCGGTGCGGCCCTGGAGCGAGAAGAGTCGGGTGGTGTCCATGTGCGGCGTCTCCTGGTGTGCGTGGGGCCGCCCGATGGAGGAAAGGCAAGGGCAGCCGGAGGCCGCAGCTTAGTGCCGGCGTCGCGCCGCGGGCGTCACCTTGGCGCCAGCAGCAGGCGCAACTGGCTGTCGAAGCGGCGCGGCTCGCCGGTCAGGGGATCGGTGAAGGCGATGGAGCGCGCCAGCAGTTGCAGCGGCCGCTCGAAGTCGTCGGTGTCGACCGGCGTCAGCACCGGATAGAAGGGGTCGTTCACGATCGGCATGCCCAGCGCCAGGCAGTGCACGCGCAGCTGGTGCCGCCGGCCCGTGACCGGCGAGAGCGCGAGGTGCGCGAGCCCGTCGAACGCCTTCAGCACCGCGATGCCGGTCTCGGAATTCGGTTCACCGGGCGCTTCCTTCACCTGCATGAAGTGCGCGTCGTCGACCAGCCGGCTGCGGTAGACCGGCGGCAGCGCGGCCGCGGCGGCCTCGCCGCCGGGCAGCGGCACGATCGCCTCGTAGTCCTTGTGCACCGTGCGCTGCGCGAACATGGTTTGGTAGGCGCCGCGTGTCTCGGGCCGCACGGAGAACAGCACCAGGCCCGCGGTGCTGCGGTCGATGCGGTGCAGCGGCGACAGCGCCTCGATGCCGAGCTTGCGCTTGAGCCGCACCAGCAGGCTGTGGTGCAGGTACTTGCCGGTGGGCGTGACCGGCACGAAGTGCGGCTTGTCGACCACCAGCAGGTGCTCGTCGCGGTACAGCACCTGCTCCTCGAACGGGATCGCCGGCTCGGTGTCGAGCGCGCGGTAGTAGAAGACGCGCAGCGGCGCCTGGTAGCGGCGCTCGGGCGTGACGGGCACGCCGTGCTCGTCGACCACCTCGCCGTCGCGGATGCGCTGCATCCAGGCCTCCGGTGCGATCGCGGTGAAGCGCGCGATCAGGAAGTCGGCAATGGTCGGCCAGTGGTCCTCGGTCGGCAGGCCGACGCAGCTCGCGCTCACGCCGTCGCGCATCGGCAGCGGCGGATGGGCGAGGCGGCCGCGGCTCATGCGAGAGTCTCTTCGAGCAGCGCGGCGATCTCCGCGGCCGAAGGGCGCGAGGCCACCTCGGGCTGCAGGCAGCGATCGCGCAGCGCCGTCATCGCAGGAGGCGGTTCATCGCAGCGCGCGGCCAGTTCCTCGAGCAGGCAGCCGAAGGCGCGCACCTCCAGTTGCCGCGCGCGCGCCGCGTCGCCGGCGGGCAGCGCATCGGCGAGCCAGGCGGCGCCGAAGTCGCCCAGGCGCGCGCCGTCTTCGGAATGCCAGAGGATGTTGTGCGCATAGAGGTCGCCATGCACCAGGCCGCGCGCATGCAGGTGCCGCATCGCCGCGGCGATGTCGCGCGCGATGCGCAGCGCGGTGCCTGCGGACCAGCGGGCGTCGTCGGCATAGACGTCGCGCGTGCACGAGGCCAGGCTCGGCGGCCCCGCGAGCGTGCGGAACGACGCCGGTACGCGCGCCATCACCAGGCCCTGCGTGCCCTCGGGATGGCCGTCGATGCGGCCCTGCGCGCCGATCAGGGTGGCATGGGCGCCGGCCGCGATGCTGGCGGCGAGTTCGCTGCGTGGCCAGCCGTCGCTGGTGACGGCCCCCTTGAAGAGCTTGACCGCGACCGGCTCCCGCTCGTTCAGCAGCGCCTCGTGGATCACGCCCGAGGCGCCTTCGCCGAGCCGTGTGCCCAGTTGCAGCGCGTGCCAGTCGATGCGCGGCACCGCGGGCGCGATCGCCGCGGCCTCCTCCTCGCGTGCATCGAAGGCATTGCCCGCGGCGGCCAGCCACGACAGCCGCGGCATCGACCACAGCCAGCCGGGCGGCGCCGCGAAGCGGTTGGCGGAGATGCGCAGCAGCTCGAGCCGCGTGCAGCCGGCCAGCGTCTCGGGCAGGCTGTTCAGGCGGTTGCCCGCGAGCATCAGCTTCTGCATGCGCGTGCAGTCGCCCAGCGTGTCGGGCAGGCGCTCGATCGCGTTGTCGGTCAGGATCAGCCAGCGCAGCGAGGGCGCGAGCGACGCGGCCGGCACCTCGGCGATGCGGTTGGCCTTGAAGCCGACGATGTCGAGGTTCGCGCAGTCGCCGATCGATTCGGGCAAGCGCGTGAAGCGGTTGTCGGAGCAGAACAGCACGCGCAGCCGGTGCAGCCGGCCCAGGTCGTCGGGCAGGCGGTCGAGCGCATTGCCCGTGAGGTTCAGCACCTCGAGCGTGTCGGCCAGCTCGAAAACTTCGCGCGGAAATTCCTCGAGGCCGCAGCTCAGGTCGAGCCGCGTGGCGCCCGTCAGCCTGCCCGCGCGCAGATCGGCCAGCGTGTGCGACATGTTCATGCCCGCGAGTCTATGCGCGGCCGTGCGCCGCGCTGTGCCGGAACTCAGGCCAGGGCGCCGAAGCGGTAGATGCCGTCCGCGCCCAGCTCGCGCTTCACCTGCCCCGAGAACCAGAGCAGGTGCAGGTGCGCCACGGTCTCGCCCATCGCGAAGGTCATCTGGTGCAGGTCGAGTTCGCGCTTGAACAGGATCGGCAGTCCCTCGAAGGCCGTGATCGGCCGTGCCAGCGCGACCTCGAGCAGCTCGGCCAGGCGGTCGCGGTGGTGCTCCTGCAGCTGTTCGACGCGGCGGTGGATGCCGGTGAAGGGCTTGCCGTGCGCGGGCAGGCCGAGGGTGTCGGCGGGCAGCGACTTGAAGCGCTCGATGCTGTCGAGGAACAGGCGCAGCGAATTCGCCTCGGGCTCGCCCGCGTACACGCTCACGTTGGTCGAGATGCGCGGCAGCATCATGTCGCCGCCCAGCAGCAGCTTGAGATCGTCGCAGTACAGCGCGATGTGCTCGGGGGCATGGCCGTAGCCGCTGATGCAGCGCCAGGCATGGCCGCCGATGTCGATGCTCTCGCCGTCGAGCATGCGCACGAAGCTCTCGGGCACCGAGGGCACCATGTTGGCGTAGTAATTGGTGCGGCCGCGGATCTTGTCGAGCGCCTCGGGGTTGGCCAGGCCGTGCGCACTGAAGAAGCGCGCGGCATGCTCGCCGCCGGCGAGCGTGTCGCCGCTGCTGCAGAGCACGCGCGCCACGTGGTAGTCGGTGGAGCTGATCCACAGCGGCACGTTCCAGCGCTTGCACAGCCAGTCGGCCAAGCCGATGTGGTCGGGATGCATGTGGGTGACGATCACGCGCACGATCGGCAGGCCCTGCAGCTGGGTCTCGAAGATCTGCTCCCACTGGGCCCGCGCCTCGTCGCGCGAGATGCAGCAGTCGACCACGGTCCAGCCCTCGACGCCGCGGTAGTTGTCGCGCAGCAGCCAGAGGTTGATGTGGTCGAGCGCGAACGGCAGCCGCATCCGGATCCAGCGCACGCCGGGCGCCACTTCGAGGGCCTCGCCGGGGGCGGGCAGGGTGTCGCCGAGGGGGTAGTGGAGTTCGCGTTCGAGCAGATTCATGTAGGATTGACGTTTACGTAAACGTCATGGGTTGAGGGCACCATTGTAGAGAGCGCGGCGCAAATGTGCTGTCGCCCCCGCAACGCCCCCTTCCCGGCGCCTCCCGTGTTCCTTGAACAAGCCCTCATGCCAGCGCAAACCTTCACCATCAGCCAGCTCGCGAAGGAATTCGACCTGACGACGCGGGCGATCCGCTTCTACGAGGACATGGGGCTGCTCACGCCCGAGCGCGCGGGCCTGCAGCGCATCTACAGCGCGCGCGACCGGGCCCGGCTCACGCTCACGCTGCGCGCCAAGCGCCTGGGCCTGAGCCTGACCGAGGCCAAGGACATCCTCGACATGTACGACAGCCCGCGCGACACGGTGCCGCAGCTCGAGCGCTTCCTCAGCATCCTGGGCGCCCACCGCGCGCAGCTCGAGGGCCAGCTCGCCGAGCTGCAGGCCAATATCGCAGAAGTGCGCGCTCACGAAAAGAAGGGCCAGACAGCGCTGGCGCGCGCGCAGAAGGCCGAAACCGCCGCCAGGCCCAAGGCCACCAGGCCACCGCGACCGGCCAAGGCCACCGCCTGAGAGCCCGGCGCCGGGCGCCGCCGCATCGAATCCCCTCCACCTCACCGACAATCCCCGCATGTCCGAATCCCTCGACGACCTCTTCGCCCACAACCGCGCCTGGTCCGCGCAGATGGAACGCGACCGGCCTGGTTTCTTCTCCAGCCTGGTCAAGCAGCAGACGCCGCGCTACATGTGGATCGGCTGCTCCGACAGCCGCGTGCCCGCCAACCAGATCACCGGCCTCGAGCCCGGCGAGGTGTTCGTGCACCGCAACGTGGCCAACATCGTGGTGCACTCCGACCTCAACGCGCTGTCGGCGATCCAGTTCGCGGTCGAGCACCTGAAGGTCGAGCACATCATGGTGGTGGGCCACTACGGCTGCGCGGGCGTGAAGGCCGCGCTCAACGGCACCCGCATCGGCCTGGCCGACAACTGGATCCGCCACATCCAGGACGTGCGCGACCGCCACCACGTGATGCTCGACGGCTTCGCGGAAGAAGTGCGCGCCGACGCGCTGTGCGAACTCAACGTCGCCGAGCAGGTGGTCAACGTGGCCGTCAGCACGGTGATGGTCGACGCCTGGAGCCGCGGCCAGAAGGTCACGATCCACGGCTGGACCTTCGGCGTGCACGACGGCCTGCTGCAGGACCTGGGCATGAGCGTGGAAGGCGACAAGTCGCTCGAATCGCTCTACAAGGCCGCGGTGCAGCGCGTGCGCCACAAGTACAGCCGCCCCGGCGAGCTGGTGACCCGGCTCACCGGCAAGCCCGCCGCGGCGCCGACGCCCGCCGCCGGCTGAAGGCGCGCCTTCTCCCCGGTCCATGTTCCCGCAGCGCCTCGACTCCCCGCTGGCCTACGACATCGCGAAGGCGATGATGGACGGCTTCAACCGGCACTACACGCTGTTCCGGGCCGAGTCGTCGCGCGCCAAGCACCGCTTCGAGACCGCCGACTGGCATGGCCAGCAGCGCGCGCAGCGCGAGCGCATCGAGTTCTACGACCTGCGCGTGAGCGAGGCGGTGGCGCGGCTCGAGAAGGAGTTCAAGGCCGGCGAGCAGCCGATGGACGTCTGGCACCAGGTCAAGCTGCACTACATCGGCCTGCTGGTCGACCACCACCAGCCCGAGCTGGCCGAGAGCTTCTTCAACTCGGTCACCACCAAGATCCTGCACCGCGCGTACTTCCAGAACGACTTCATCTTCGTGCGCCCGGCGATCAGCACCGAGTACATCGAGCCGCGCGGCATGCCCACCTACCGCGCCTACTACCCGGCGCACGCCACGCTGGCCGACCACATCGAGCAGATGCTCGACGACTTCGCGCTGCTCGGCAGCTGGGCCCACAAGCGGCGCGATGCCGAGCGCGTGGCGGACGCGATGCAGGCGCGCTTCCACCAGGTCAAGCTGCGCGCCAACTTCCAGCTGCAGGTGCTCTCGGGGCTGTTCTACCGCAACAAGGGCGCCTACGTGGTCGGCAAGATCATGAACGGTTTCGTCGAGCTGGCGTTCGCGCTGCCGATCCTGCACGACGGCCAGGGCCGCTTCCACGTCGATGCGGTGCTGTTCGGCGAGGACGACCTGCAGATGCTGTTCAGCTTCGCGCGCGCCTACTTCATGGTCGACATGGAGGTGCCCTCGGCCTGCGTGCAGTTCCTGCGCTCGCTGATGCCGCGCAAGCCGCGCGCCGAGATCTACAACGCGCTGGGCCTCGCCAAGCAGGGCAAGACGCTGTTCTACCGCGACTTCCTCTCGCACCTCAACTACTCGAGCGACCGCTTCCGCATCGCGCCCGGCATCAAGGGCATGGTGATGCTGGTGTTCGACCTGCCCTCGTTCCCGTTCGTGTTCAAGGTCATCAAGGATTTCTATCCGCCGCCGAAGGACACCACGCGCGAGCAGATCAAGGGCAAGTACATGCTCGTGAAGCAGCACGACCGCGTGGGCCGCATGGCCGACACGCTCGAGTACAGCGACGTGGGTTTTCCGCTCGACCGCTTCGAGCCCGCGCTGATCGAGGAGATCCGCAAGTTCGCGCCCAGCCAGCTCGAGATCGGCGACCGCGACGGCAACGGGGAGATGGAGCTGGTGCTCAAGCATGTCTACATCGAGCGCCGCATGATCCCGTTGAACATCTACCTGCAGGAGGCCTTCGACATGCTCGCGCATCCCGAGAGCCCGGCGCAGGCCAGGCGCGCCAGGGAGCAGCTCGAGCAGGCGGTGATCGAATACGGCAATGCGATCAAGGACATGGTGGCCGCCAACATCTTCCCGGGCGACATGCTGTGGAAGAACTTCGGCGTCACGCGCGGCGGCAAGGTCGTGTTTTACGACTACGACGAGATCGAATACATCACCGACTGCCAGTTCCGCAAGGTGCCCGCGCCGCGCAACGAGGAAGAGGAGATGAGCGGCGAGGTCTGGTATTCGGTCGGCCCGAAGGACGTGTTCCCCGAGACCTTCGAGCCCTTCCTGCTGGGCAACAAGGACGTGCGCGAAGCCTTCATGGCGCACCACGCCGACCTGCTCGACGCCGCCTTCTGGCAGCACCACAAGGAACGCATCCAGGCCGGCCAGATGCTGGACGTGTTCCCGTACGAAGAGTCGCAACGCTTCCACGACGAGGAGCAGGTGGCGCATTCCTGAAAACCAACAGCCGGACGCAGAGGACGCGAAGGTTTCGCGAAGAGCGCGAAAGAGATATGAAGACATTCGAATGTCTTCTTTCGCGTCCTCTGCGTCCGGAAGTCCGATTTCCTTTCCAACTCCAAGGAGCACTGAAATGTCCGAATCCATCGTCATCGTCGGCGTCGCCCGCACCCCCATGGGCAGCTTCCAGGGCGACTTCTCCTCCCTCGCGGCGCACGACCTCGGCGGCGCCGCGATCAAGGCCGCCGTCGAGCGTGCCGGCATCGCGCCCGACAGCGTGGGCGAGGTGCTGTTCGGCAACTGCCTGATGGCGGGCCAGGGCCAGGCGCCCGCGCGCCAGGCGGCCTACAAGGGCGGCCTGCCCGACAGCGCCGGCGCGGTCACGCTCAGCAAGATGTGCGGCTCGGCCATGAAGGCCGCGATGCTCGCGCACGACCTGCTCCTGGCCGGCACGCACGACGTGATGGTGGCCGGCGGCATGGAGAGCATGACCAACGCGCCCTACCTGATGCTCAAGGGCCGCGGCGGCTACCGCATGGGCCACGACCGCATCTTCGACCACATGATGCTCGACGGCCTCGAGGATGCCTACCAGCCGGGCCGCTCGATGGGCACCTTCGGCGAGGACTGCGCGGCCAAGTACAAGTTCACGCGCGAGCAGCAGGATGCCTTCGCCATCGCCAGCGTCGAGCGCGCCAAGAAGGCCACCGACACCGGCCTGTTCAAGGACGAGATCGTGCCGGTCACCGTCAAGGGCCGCGGCGGCGACACGCTGATCGCCATCGACGAAGGCCCGGGCAAGGTCAAGCTCGACAAGATCCCGACGCTCAAGCCCGCGTTCAAGAAGGAGAACGGCACCATCACCGCCGCCTCGAGCTCGTCGATCAACGACGGCGCCGCCGCGCTGGTCATGATGACCGAGTCGCATGCGAAGAAGATCGGCGCGAAGCCGATCGCGCGCATCGTCGGGCATGCCACGCACGCGCAGCAGCCCGAGTGGTTCTCGACCGCGCCGGTGGGCGCCGTGGCCAAGCTGTTCAAGAAGACCGGCTGGGCCGTCAAGGACGTGGACCTGTGGGAAGTCAACGAGGCCTTCGCGGTGGTGCCGATGGCGCTGATGCACGAGCTCGACGTGTCGCACGACCGCGTCAACATCCACGGCGGCGCCTGCGCGCTGGGCCACCCGATCGGCGCCAGCGGCGCGCGCATCATGGTCACGCTGATCCACGCGCTCAAGGCGCAGGGCAGGAAGCGCGGCGTGGCCACGCTGTGCATCGGTGGCGGCGAAGGCACCGCCGTGGCGCTCGAGCTGCTGTAAAAAGCACGGCGCCGCGTCCGCAGGCCTGCATGGCCGGCGGACTTTCATTGTTTCAGAGAACGAATCGCAGAAAAGCAGGAGGTCCCATGCGTCCCTTTCATTCACGCAACGTCATCGCCGCCGTGCTCGCGGGCGCCCTGCTCGCGCCGGCCGCCTGGGCGCAGAAGCGCGACAACGTGCTGTTCCAGGCCGCCACCGACGAGCAGCCCGCCGTCATCAAGACGCTCGAGAAGCTGGTCAACATCGAGACCGGCACCGGCGACGCCGAGGGCATCGCCGCGGCGGGCAACTTCCTCGAGGCCGAACTGAAGAACCTGGGCTTCACCGTCACGCGCAGCAAGTCGGCCGGCCTGGTGGTGGGCGACAACATCGTCGGCAAGCTCAAGGGCCGCGGCGGCAAGAACCTGCTGCTGATGTCGCACATGGACACCGTCTACCTCAAGGGCACGCTCGTCAAGGCGCCGTTCCGCATCGAGGGCGACAAGGCCTACGGCCCCGGCATCGCCGACGACAAGGGCGGCAATGCCGTGATCCTGCACACGCTCAAGCTGCTCAAGGACTACGGCGTGCGCGACTACGGCACCATCACCGTGCTGTTCAACACCGACGAGGAGAAAGGCTCCTTCGGCTCGCGCGACCTGATCCAGGAAGAGGCCAAGCTGGCCGACTACGTGCTCTCGTTCGAGCCCACCGGCGCCGGCGACGAGAAGCTCTCGCTCGGCACCTCGGGCATCGCCTACGTGCAGGTCAACATCACGGGCAAGGCTTCGCACGCGGGCGCCGCGCCCGACCTCGGCGTGAACGCGCTGGTCGAGGCCTCCGACCTGGTGCTGCGCACCATGAGCATCGACGACAAGTCGAAGAACCTGCGCTTCAACTGGACCATCGCCAAGGCCGGCAACGTCTCGAACATCATCCCGGCCAGCGCCACGCTCAACGCCGACGTGCGCTATGCGCGCAACGAGGACTTCGATGCCGCGATGAAGACGCTCGAGGAGCGCGCGCAGCAGAAGAAGCTGCCCGATGCCGATGTGAAGGTGATCGTCACGCGCGGTCGCCCGGCCTTCAATGCCGGCGAAGGCGGCAGGAAGCTGGTCGACAAGGCGGTGGGCTACTACAAGGAAGCCGGCGGCACGCTGGGCGTGGAAGAACGCACCGGCGGCGGCACCGACGCGGCCTACGCGGCGCTGTCGGGCAAGCCCGTGATCGAGAGCCTGGGCCTGCCGGGCTTCGGCTACCACAGCGACAAGGCCGAGTACGTGGACATCAGCGCGATCCCGCGCCGCCTGTACATGGCCGCGCGCCTGATCATGGACCTGGGTTCCGGCAAGTAACGACGACGAGAACGACACGAGGAGACACGCCATGCTGCTGAGCACCGACCAGGAAGCCATCCGCGACGCCGTGCGCGATTTCGCGCAGGCCGAACTCTGGCCCCACGCGCCGAAGTGGGACCGCGAACACAGCTTCCCGAAGGAAGTGCACCAGGGGCTCGCGGCGCTCGGTGCCTACGGCATCTGCGTGCCCGAGGAACACGGCGGCGCCGGCCTCGACTACCTCACGCTCGCGCTGGTGCTCGAGGAGATCGCGGCCGGCGACGGCGGCACCAGCACCGCGATCAGCGTGACCAACTGCCCCGTCAACGCGATCCTGATGCGCTACGGCAATGCGCAGCAGAAGAAGCAGTGGCTCGAGCCGCTCGCGCAGGGGCGGATGCTCGGCGCCTTCTGCCTGACCGAGCCGCAGGCCGGCAGCGATGCCTCGAGCCTGCGCACCACCGCGCGCAAGGACGCCGACGGCTATGTGATCGACGGCGTGAAGCAGTTCATCACCAGCGGCAAGAACGGCCAGGTGGCGATCGTGATCGCGGTCACCGACAAGGCCGCGGGCAAGCGCGGCATGAGCGCCTTCATCGTGCCGACCGACGCGCCGGGCTACCAGGTGGCGCGGCTCGAGGACAAGCTCGGCCAGCACAGCAGCGACACCGCGCAGATCAACTTCGACGGCTGCCGCATCCCGGCGGAGAACCTGATCGGCGCCGAGGGCGAGGGCTACAAGATCGCGCTCGGCGCGCTCGAGGGCGGCCGCATCGGCATCGCCGCGCAGAGCGTGGGCATGGCGCGCAGCGCCTTCGACGTGGCCGTGGCCTATGCCAAGGAGCGCCAGGCCTTCGGCGGGTCCATCTTCGATCAGCAGGCCGTGGGCTTCCGGCTCGCCGATTGCGCCACGCAGCTCGAGGCCGCGCGCCAGCTGATCTGGCATGCCGCGAGCCTGCGCGATGCCGGCCGCCCCTGCCTCAAAGAGGCCGCGATGGCCAAGCTGTTCGCGAGCGAGATGGCCGAGCGCGTGTGCAGCGCCGCGATCCAGACCCTGGGCGGCTACGGCTACGTGAACGACTTCCCGCTCGAGCGCATCTACCGCGACGTGCGCGTGTGCCAGATCTACGAAGGCACCTCGGACATCCAGAAGCTGCTGATCCAGCGGGCGCTGTGAGCCGGCCGCGCTGATGCGCCGCCCCGGATGGCGCGCCTTCGCGGCGCTCGCGCTGGCCGCGCTCGGCCTCTGGAGCGTCGCGATCGAGCCGCGCTGGGTCGCGGCACGCACCGAGACGCTGGACAGCGCCGCCTGGGGCGCGCAGCCGCGGCTGCGCATCGCGGTCGCGAGCGACTGGCACCTGACCGAACGCAGCCTCTGGCGCGTGACCGACGTGGAGCGCGCGCGCCGCATCGTCGACGACATCAATGCCGCGCAGCCCGACGTGGTGCTGCTGCCCGGCGACTTCCTGGCCGGCCACGGCGGCGACGAGCCGCTGCCGATCGAGACCATGGCCGGCGTGCTCGGGCGGCTGAAGGCGCCGCTGGGCGTGTACGCCGTGCTCGGCAATCACGACTGGTGGCACGACGGCGCGCGCATCGCGCACGCGCTGTCGGCGCAGGGCATCGTGGTGCTCGAGAACGACGCCGTGCCGCTGCCCGGGCGCGAGCTCTGGGTGGTGGGCATCGGCGACCACTCCACCGATCATTCGCAGCCCGATCGCGCCCTGTCGCGCGTGCCGGCCGGCGCTCCCACGCTGGTGTTGATGCACGACCCGGCGAGCCTGGCCCGGATGCCGCGCCTCGCCGCGCCCGCGCCGGTGCTCACCGTCGCCGGCCACACCCATGGCGGCCAGGTCTGGGTGCCGGGCTACGGCGCGCCGATCGTGCCCGGCGCGGCGCCGCGCACCTGGGCCTATGGCTGGATCGAGAACCGCGGTCGGCGCATGTACGTGACCAGTGGCCTGGGCGTGAGCATCCTGCCGGTGCGCTTCAACATGCGGCCCGAGTGGGTGATGTTCGAGTAGGGCTCCCTCATCGCGCATCCGCGCCTTGTCATCGGTTTCGACGACAGACAGCCGCCGCGCGGCGGCGCACGATGGCGGCCTTCCGTTCGTTCATCGAGGCCGTCTCCATGACCCGTTCTTCCTTCGTTCCCTTGCGCCGCCCGGCGCGTCTCGCCGCGTCCGCGCTGGCCGTGCTCGCAATGAGCGCCATCGGCGCCCACGCCCAGCAACCGGCCGCGCCCGACATCGCCACCCTGACCGCCAGCGACGCGGTGCGCGAGCTCTGCGCCGGCCGGCTGACCAGCGAGCAGCTGGTCACGGCCTACGTCGCGCAGGCCAGGGCGAAGGCCAATCTCAACGCCTTCATCACGCTCGACGAACAGGGCGCGCTCGCGGCTGCGCGCGCCGCCGATGCCGCGCGCAAGCCGGGCGCGGCCTGCAAGCCGCTCGATGGCCTGCCGGTGGCGATCAAGGACAACATCCAGGTGCGCGGCCTGCCCGCCAGCGCCGGCACGCCCGCGCTCAAGGGTTTCGTGCCGGCGGCCGACGCGCCGGTGGTCGCGAAGCTGCGCGCGGCCGGTGCCATCGTGCTGGGCAAGACCCACATGCACGAGCTGGCCTTCGGCGTCACCGGCTACAACCCGGCCTTCCCCTCGGGCCCCGAGGTCGGCGTGCGCAATGCCTACGACCCGCGCCGCATCGCGGGCGGCTCCTCCTCGGGCAATGGCGCGGCGCTGGGCGCGCGCATGGTGTCGGCCGCGCTGGGCACCGACACCGGCGGCTCGGTGCGCATTCCCTGTGCCTTCAACGGCTGCGCGTCGCTTCGGCCCTCGATGGGGCGCTATCCGCAGCAGGGCATCGCGCCGATCTCGCACACGCGCGACACCGCCGGCCCGATGGCGCTGTCGGTGGCCGACCTGGTGCTGCTCGACCGCGCGATCGCGGGCGGCGCGGCGGTGCGTCCCGCCGACCTGAAGCGCGTGCGGCTCGGCGTGGTGCCGGCCTTCTTCGCCAACCTCGATGCCGACACCCGTGCCGCCACCGATGCCGCGCTGGCCAAGCTGCGCGCGGCCGGCGTCACGCTGGTCGAGCTCGAGATGCCGAAGCTCGCCGAACTCAACGGCGCGGTGGGCTTCCCGGTCGCGCTCTACGAGGCGAACGACGACATGGCGGCCTACCTCGCGAAGTACGACACGGGCATCGACCTCAAGCAGCTCGCCGCGGGCATCGCCAGCCCCGACGTCAAGGGCACCTTCGACGGCCTGGTGCTGCCGCGCAAGCTGCCGGCCGCGAACGGCACGGTCGACGCCAGGCCGGCCTACGACAACGCGATGCGCGTGGCGCGCCCGGCGCTGCAGAAGCTCTACCGCGACACCTTCACGAAGCACCGGCTCGACGCGCTGGTGTTCCCGACCGTGCCGCAGGTGGCGCTGCTGGCCGCGCCCGAGGCCAGCAGCCCCGAGAACTTCGGCGCGCTGATCCAGAACACCGACCCCGGCAGCAACGCCGGCATCCCGGGGCTGCAACTGCCCTCGGCGCTGGGCGCGACCAGCGGCCTGCCGATCGGGCTCGAGCTCGACGGCCCCGCGGGCAGCGACCGCCGCCTGCTGGCGCTGGGCCTGGCGATCGAGCCGCTGCTCGGACGGCTGCCGGCGGCGAAGTAGTTCAATCGCGCGGCAACACGCCCGCGAGCGCCGAACGGCGCTCGATGCCGAGCTTGTCGAAGATGCGCCGCAGGTAGGTGCGCACCGTGGGCACGCCCACCGCCATGCGGCGCGCGATGTCCTTGTCGGTGAGCCCTTCGCGCACCGCGCGCGCCACCTGCTGCTCGCGCGCGCTGAGGCTGGCCCAGGGCGAGGCGGCGATGTCCTGCGCCGCGGCGCGGGGTGCCTGCGCGCGCTGCCGGGCCCGCAGCAGCGCGCCCGCGAAGGCGGGCTCGATCAGGTCGAGCATCAGCGTCTCGCGCGCGCCGAAATCGCCGCGCTCCTTGCGGCGCCAGATGCGCAGGTCGCCGAGCGCGCGCTCGCCGTCGAAGGTGTGAAGGTTCAGGCCCCAGTGCAGGCCGTCGCGCGCGAGGAAGTCGTTGAAGAAGGGCGTGCGCATCAGTTCGCGCTGCGGCATCACCTCGGTCACGCGCGTGGCGCGGCGGCGCGACTGCAGCACGAAGGTGATCGGGTCGTGGTGCTGGTGCCACTGCGCATAGGTGTCGAGGTTGGCCGGCGCCATGTTGATCGCCACGCGCGAGCCGAAGCCGCCGCGCTCGGCGTCCCAGACGAAGGACGCGAACTGGTCGGCCCGCAGCAGGCCGAGCAGCGCATGGCCGAGGCGCTCGCGGATCTCGCGCTCGCCGCATTCGTCGCGCGCGAGCAGCGTGAACACGCCGCGCAGGGCCTGCTGTTCGGAAGCGCTCAGGTACATGGCCGTTGTTCCTCGATGGTGTGCGTTGTCTTCCCGTGGTCAACCCCGGTCTCCGGGGCGCCACGTTAGCGGGTAGCAAGCGGCACGCCAAGGGTGGATGCCCGCGGCCCCAGGGCTTGCCCTCTGGAGGGCCCGGCCCGCGCGGTGTTCCAATAGGGGCCTCCATGCCCAGCGTTCCCGATCCCTCCACGGCCGCACCGACCGCCGCGACAAGCCCATCGCCTACGCGATGTGCTGCGGCCGCTACCTCGACGACTTCGAGCACACCCCCGCCCCCGATGCCGAATCGCTGATGCGTTCGCGCTATACGGCCTTCGTGCGCGAGCGTGCCGAGTACCTGCTCGGCACCTGGCACGCGAGCACGCGGCCGGCCTCGCTCGACTTCGAGCCCGGCGTGCGCTGGCTCGGGCTCGACGTGCGCGGCCGCTCGATGAGCGATGCCGACCATGCCGAGGTCGAGTTCGTCGCGCGCCAGCGCGGCGCTTCGGGCACGGCCTCGCGGCTGCACGAGCGCAGCCGCTTCGTGCGCGAGTCCGACGCCGCGGGCCTGCCGCGCTGGTACTACGTCGACGGCGACCTGCAAGCCCGGGCCTGATACCCCGCATTGACGCGGGCGGTTGACGGCGAACGCCGGCGCTCGCACAATCGGCCCCGCTCCGGGGTGCACGCATGTGGCGTGCTGAGATGGCAAAGCTGCCGACCCGCGAACTTGATCCGGGTCATACCGGCGTAAGAAGAGCTGCACTCCCTGGCTTCGGTCCGTCGTCCTTCCCCACCCGGGATGGCGCCCACAGCCCACCGAGCGATTGCGGAGCACCCTTTCCATCCACAAGGAGTGCCCCGCATGAATGCCCCCGACAAGTTCACCTCCCTGCTCTCGCTCACGCGCGAGCCCTTCCCCGCGTCGCACAAGTGCGTCATCCCCGGCAGCCGGCCCGACCTGTTCGTGCCGGTGCGCGACGTGAAGCTCACCAACGGCGAGACCGTGTCGCTCTACGACACCTCGGGTCCCTACACCGACCCGAAGGTCGAGATCGACGTGCGCCGCGGCCTGCCCGACGTGCGCGGTGCCTGGATCGCCGAGCGCGGCGACACCGAGAGCTACGAGGGGCGCGTGCACCATGCGCTCGACGACGGCGCCAAGAACGAGGACCGCGACGCGCAGCGCCTGGCCGAGCTGCGCGCCGGCGCCTCGGCGCTGCAGCGCACGCCGCGCCGCGCGAAGTCGGGCGCCAACGTCACGCAGATGCACTACGCGCGCCGCGGCATCGTCACGCCCGAGATGGAGTACGTGGCGCTGCGCGAGAACGGCAAGCGCGAGTGGATGGCCGAGTACCTCGCCAACGAGGAGCGCGCCAGGCGCGTGGCCGGCAACCCGATGGGCGCGAGCATCCCGCGCATCATCACGCCCGAGTTCGTGCGCGACGAGGTGGCGCGCGGCCGCGCGATCATTCCCGCCAACATCAACCACCCCGAGGTGGAGCCGATGGCGATCGGGCGCAACTTCAAGGTGAAGATCAACGCCAACATCGGCAACTCGGCCGTCACCTCGAGCATCGAGGAGGAAGTGGAGAAGCTGGTGTGGGCGATCCGCTGGGGCGCCGACAACGTGATGGACCTGTCGACCGGCAAGAACATCCACACCACGC
The DNA here is from genome assembly GCF_057809595.1 of Variovorax sp. FG153. NCBI lineage: Bacteria > Pseudomonadati > Pseudomonadota > Betaproteobacteria > Burkholderiales > Comamonadaceae > Variovorax > Variovorax sp. FG153. Next base: position 229,632 of record NZ_JBMDKG010000004.1, on the reverse strand, counting down.
GCGACTGGATCGTGCGCAACAGCCCGGTGCCCATCGGCACCGTGCCGATCTACCAGGCGCTCGAGAAGGTGGGCGGCGTGGCCGAGGACCTGACCTGGGAGATCTACCGCGACACGCTGATCGAGCAGGCCGAGCAGGGCGTCGACTACTTCACCATCCACGCCGGGCTGCGGCTGCCGTTCATCCACCTGACGGCCGACCGCATGACCGGCATCGTCTCGCGCGGCGGCTCGATCATGGCGAAGTGGTGCATCGCGCACCACAAGGAGAGCTTCCTCTACACGCACTTCGAGGACATCTGCGACATCATGAAGGCCTACGACGTGAGCTTCTCGCTCGGCGACGGCCTGCGCCCCGGCAGCGGCGCCGATGCCAACGACGAGGCGCAGTTCGCCGAGCTGCGCACCCTCGGCGAGCTCACGCAGATCGCCTGGAAGCACGACGTGCAGACCATGATCGAAGGCCCGGGCCATGTGCCGATGCACATGATCCAGTCGAACATGGACGAGCAGCTCAAGCACTGCCACGAGGCGCCGTTCTACACGCTGGGCCCGCTGACGATCGACATCGCGCCGGGCTACGACCACATCGCGAGCGCGATCGGCGCGGCGATGATCGGCTGGGCCGGCACGGCGATGCTGTGCTACGTGACGCCGAAGGAGCACCTGGGGCTGCCCGACCGCGACGACGTGAAGCAGGGGATCATTGCCTACAAGATCGCGGCGCATGCGGCGGACGTGGCGAAGGGACACCCGGGAGCGCGCTCGCGCGACGATGCGCTGAGCAAGGCGCGCTTCGAGTTCCGCTGGCAGGACCAGTTCAACCTGGGGCTCGATCCGGATACGGCGCGCGAATTCCACGACGAGACGCTGCCGAAGGATTCGAGCAAGGTGGCGCACTTCTGTTCGATGTGCGGGCCGAAGTTCTGCTCGATGAAGATCACGCAGGAGGTGCGTGAGTACGCCGCGGCCAAGGGGGTGGCGGAGGCACTGGCTGTGGAGAAGGGGATGGAGGAGAAGTCGAAGGAGTTCGTGGCGGGTGGGGGGGAGATGTACATCCCTATTCGGGCTGTTTGACTTTTTTGAGGTTGTCGGCCGGGTCTCGCCCCGGCGGGCGAGTCACTTTCTTTTGCTTCGCCAAAAGAAAGTAACCAAAGAAAAGGCGACCCCGCTGTCTGTGTCCCTCCGCTTCGCTGCGGGCAACCTGCGGTGCTCGGAGAAAGCGGGGGTCCGCAGAACTCGCTGCACTTCGTTCCGCTCAGACAGCTGCGGCCCTGATCCCGCTTTCTCCTGCGCTCCTCGGCACAGCCAGAGGGGAGTGACTCGGGCCTTTGCTTCGCTCGGCCCTTGGGGACTGGCCGGGCCTTCGCTTTGCTCGGCCGGTACCATCTCCCCATGTCTTCTTTTCCCTTCGCCGCGGTTCTCTTCGACTGCGACGGTGTCCTCGTCGACTCCGAACCCATCACCAACCGCGTGCTTGCCGAGATGCTCGGCGAACTGGGCTGGCCTCTCACCACCGACGAATCGATGCGCATCTTCACCGGCAAGGCGGTGAAGGACGAAGCCGACCTGATCGAGTCGAAGACCGGCTTTCGCATCACGCCCGAATGGCTGCATGGCTTTCGCGAGCGCCGCAACGAGGCGCTCGAGCGGGACCTGACGGCGATTCCGAATGCGCCCGCCGCGGTGCGCGCGCTGTTCGAGCAGCTCGACGGGCGCATCGCCTGCGCCTCGGGCGCGGATCGCTTCAAGGTCGAGTTGCAGCTCGAGAAGGTCGGCATCCTCGAATGCTTCGCGGGGCGGATCTTCAGCGGGCACGAGATGCCGCGCTCGAAGCCGGCGCCCGACGTGTACCTCGCGGCGGCGGCGGCGCTGGGCGTGGACCCGAAGCGCTGCGCGGTGGTCGAGGACACGGTCACGGGCGCGATGGCGGGCGTGGCGGCGGGCGCGACGGTGTTCGGCTACAGCACGGGCGAGTCGGGCCACAGCGGGCCCGAGGCGCTGCGCAGCGTCGGCGCGGTGCAGGTGTTCGGCGACATGGCCGAACTGCCGGCACTGCTCGCGGCGCACCGGCCCATCGGCTGAAGCGAACACCCACCGGCGGCAGGGCTGCCGGCTTTCTGGTCGAATGGACGACCGCCACCGCTCACCACGCAACGCCCACCAGGAGCCCCCGCGCATGACCTCCGAGTACAAGACCGAACAGCCCGACCGCAGCGAGATCGACGCCCTGCAAGGCCCCGCGGTGGTCGAGTTCGGCACCAACTGGTGCGGCGTCTGCAAGGCCGCGCAGCCGGACATCGCCGCCGCCTTCGCGCAGCATCCGGGCCTGCGCCACATCAAGGTCGAGGACGGCAGCGGGCGTCCGCTGGGCCGCTCGTTCGGCGTGAAGCTGTGGCCCACGCTGGTGTTCATGCGCGACGGCCGCGAAGTGGCCAAGCTGGTGCGGCCCACCGACAGCGCCTCGATCGCCGAGGCGCTCGCGAAGATCGCTCAGCCGGCCTGAGCGCGCCGGCCGCGCGCCGGCCTGGCCATCGACAGGATCAGGCGGTAGAGCGCCTGCGCGGCGGGCGACAGCACCGCGCCCTTGCGCGACAGCAGCGCGAAGCTGCGCCGCACCGTGGGCCGCGCGAGCGCGATCAGCACGATGCGCGGATAGGTGCCGTCCTGCACGGCCAGCCGGGGTACCACGGCGGCGCCCACGCCCTGCGCCACCAGCCCGACGGCCGTCGAGCTGCGCTGCACCTCGTAGACGAAGGGCAGGTCGAGCCCGCTCGGTGCCAGCGCTGCATCGAGCAGCGGGCGATTGCTGCTGCCCGGCCCGGGCACGATCAGCGCGTGGCCCTCGAGCTGCGACCAGGCGATGCTGCGGCGGCGCGCCAGCGGATGGTCGTCGCGGCAGGCCAGCACGAAGCGGTCGTCCAGCAGCGGCACGCGCTCCAGAGCGGGGTCGTAGGACTCGGCGATGCTGATGCCGAACTCGGCCTCGCGCTGCAGGATCGCGCCCGCCACGCCGGCCGAGGCGTGGTCGAGGATGCGGATGTGGTTGCCCGGGTGCAGCGCGCTGTAGGCCTGGATCACCGCGGGCAGGAACTGCACGCCCACCGTCGGCACGCAGGCCAGCGTCACGTTGCCGCGCGAGGCCTGGCCGGCCTCGCGGATGCCGAGCATGGCCGAGGAGATGTCGGCGAGCAGCCGCCGCGCCTGCGGCAGGAAGCTCTGGCCGATCGCGGTGAGTGCCAGCGAGCGCGTGGTGCGCTCCACCAGCCGTACGCCGAGCACCGCCTCGAGGTTCTGCAGCCGGCGCGTCAGCGCCGTGGAGCTGATGTGCAGCGAATCGGCACCGGCATGGAAGCTGCCGTGCTCCGCCACGGCGAGGAATGCCTGCAGGCCGAGCATGTCCACTTTCATGAGGCGATTGCAGCAATGGTCCAGATAAATTCATTTTACGCAGCCGGGTTGCGGGCACAGAATCCGCCGCATGAACATCACGGTGCTGGACGACTACTTCGACACGCTGCGCACGCTGCCCTGCTTCGCCAAGCTCAAGGGGCACGAGGTGACGGTGTGGAACGACCACGTGGACGAGCCCGACGAACTGGTGCGCCGGCTGTCGCAGGCCGACGCGGTGGTGCTGATCCGCGAACGCACCGCGCTGCGCGCGCCGGTGCTCGAGCGGCTGCCGCGGCTGCGGCTGATCAGCCAGCGCAGCGTCTATCCGCACATCGACGTCGAGGCCTGCACGCGGCTGGGCATCGTGCTGTCGTCGGACCAGCACGCGGGCACGCCTTCGTACGCGGCGGCCGAACTCACATGGGCGCTGCTGCTGTGCGCGGCACGGCGGATTCCGCAGCAGATGGCGTCGCTGCAGCGCGGCGGCTGGCAGACCGGCGTGGGCGGCACGCTGCGCGGCAGGACGCTCGGGATCTACGGCTACGGCCGCATCGGGCAGGCGGTGGCGGGCTACGCCGAGGCCTTCGGCATGAAGGTGCGCGTGTGGGCGCGGCCCGAATCGATGGCCCTGGCGCGCGCGGACGGCCGCGAATGCGCGCCCGACCGCGAGAGCTTCTTCGGCGACTGCGACGCGGTCTCGCTCCACATGCGGCTGGTGCCGGCCACGCGCGGCATCGTGCGGCGCGAGGACCTCGCGCGCATGAAGCCCGATGCGATCCTCGTGAACACCAGCCGCGCCGGCCTGATCGAGCCCGGTGCGCTGGTGGCGGCGCTGCGGGCCGGCCGGCCCGGCATGGGCGCGGTCGACGTCTACGAGACCGAGCCGCTGCTCGATCCCGCCGATCCGCTGCTGCGGTTGCCGAACCTGGTCTGCACGCCGCACATCGGCTACGTGACGCGCGAGGAGTACGAGCTGCAGTTCTCCGACGTGTTCGACCAGATCGTGGCCTTTGCCGGCGGGCAGCCGAGCAACGTCGTCAATCCCGAGGTGCTCGGCCGCCTGCGCGCCGCGTCCACCCCGGCATGAACGAGGCGCTGCAGCGGCTCGCCGCCGCGGCCCGGCTGGAGGATGCGGCGCAGGAGCCGCTGCGGCTGCGCTTCGGCTTCGCCTGCGTGCAGCGCGTGCGGCATCTGCTCGAGGCGCCCGAGGCGCTGCAGGGCCTCGACGTGCTCGGCGCGTACCTCGAAGGCCGCGGCAGCCGCGTCGAACTCGCGCAGGCGGCGCAGCGCATGGCGCGCATCGCCGCCAGCCATCCGGGCTCCGGCTCGATCGATGCGTCGGCCCATGCGGCGGTGTCCGCGACCTACGCGGTGTTCCAGGCCGTGGCCGGGCGCGCGCTGCAGGCCGCGGAGTACGCGGCCTACGCCACCGTCTATGCCTATGGCGCCTACGCGATCGCGGACCCCGAGGCCTTCGCCGAGGAGTTCGCGTGGCAGGCCCGGACCTTCGCCGCGTTGAGCCGCGGCCACGCGGCGGCCGCCTGAAGGCCGGCGCGGGTTAATCCCGATCCGCCGCCGCTTCGTGCGGCGCGCCCGCGGGGGGACAATTTCCGCATGCAAGCCATGTGGCGCGTTCCGGCCCTCGCCAGCCAGCAGTCGCTCGACCTGCGGGCCGTGTCGCTGCTGCTCGACGTGCCGCGCGACCTGGCGCCCGCGCGCGCGATGCTGCACTTCCTCAATGCGCTGCTGCCGGTGGAGTACATCTCGCTGGTGCAGCATGCGCCCGATGCACCGGTGCAGATCGAGGGCCACTCCCATGGCGCGGGGGTGCGCAACGTCACGCGCGACTGCTTCGCGCAGTACCGGCGCCACTTCTACGGTTTCGACGATGCGACGGGCATCGCGCAGCGCATGGCGGGCACGGGCGGCGAGGTCGACGAGGTGACGGCGCTGCACATGCATGCCGAGCAGATCCCCGACCCCGGCTGGCGGCGCCAGATCTACGAGCGCGAGCACCTGAGCGACCGGCTCGCGCTGCTCTACCTGCCGGTGGCCCGCGGCCGCGCCTTTTCGGTCAACCTCTACCGGCGCGACTCGATGGGCCGCTTCGCGCCCGGCGAGATCGAGCGCGTGCTCGCGGTCGCGCCGCTGCTGCGGCAGGTGCACCGGCATGCGCTGGGCACCGGCGCGGGCGCGCTCGACATGGACAGCCGCATCGCGCTCGCGCAGGCCCGGCTCGCCGACACGCCGCTGAGCCGCCGCGAGCGCGAGGTCTGCGCGCGCATCGCCTGCGGGCTCACGGCCGACGGCATCGCGGCCGACCTCGACATCGCGCTGTCGAGCGTGCACACGCTGCGCAAGCGCGCCTACGGCAAGCTCGGCATCCACGACCGCGCGGCGCTGGTGCGGCTGGCCGGCTGAGGCCGCATACCCACCAACGTCCCCTGCGCGGGGGACGCGCGCCGCGGCGCATGCGACCACCATCGAAGACAGATCATTCGATGGAGACGAGAAGCGCATGTTCATCCGCAACTGCTGGTACGTGGTCGCCTGGGACCACGAGATTCCCGCCGAGGGCCTGTTCAACCGCACCGTCATCGGCGAGCCGCTGCTGCTGTACCGCACCGCGCAGGGCGAGGTGGTGGCGCTCGAGGACCGCTGCTGCCATCGCCATGCGCCGCTGTCCAAGGGCCGGCGCGAGGGCGACTGCGTGCGCTGCGGCTACCACGGGCTCAAGTTCGATGCGCGCGGCCTCTGCGTCGAGGTGCCGGGCATGGCGACGGTGCCGCCGCGCGCACGGGTGCGCAGCTACCCGGTGGCGGTGCGCAACCGCTGGGTGTTCGTGTGGATGGGCGAGGCCGAGCGCGCCGACACGGCACTGCTGCCCGACAACTTCTCGTGCGACCACCCCGAGTGGCGCCACATCCCGGGCTACCTGCACTACGACACGCCCTACCTGCTGATCTGCGACAACCTGCTGGACTTCTCGCACCTGAGCTACGTGCACGAGAAGACGCTCGGCGGCTCGACCGCGATCGCGCAGGCGCGGCCCGAGATCGAGAAGATCGAGCGCGGCCTGCGCGTGACGCGCCGGGTGGAGAACGTGCCGCCGCCCGCGCACTGGTCCGGCGCGCGGCCCTTCGCGCCCGGTGCGCGCTTCGACCGCTGGTTCGTCTACGACTTCGTGCTGCCGGGCACGCTGCTGATGCAGTCGGGTGGGCGTCCCGTGGAGGACGCCGAGGGCGACATGCGCCATGCCGTCGAGCTGCACAGCTGCCAGACCCTGACGCCCGAGACCGAGACCAGCACCCACTACTTCTTCCAGCAGGCGCACCGGCCCTCGCTCGGCGGCGAGCAGCTCACGCGCACGCTCTACGACAGCCTGATCGTGGCCTTCAACGAGGACCGCGACATGATCACCGCGCAGGCCCGCAACATCGAGCACGCGCCCTTGCTGCCGATGCTGCCGCTGGCCATGGATTCGGCGCTGGTGCAGTTCCGCCGGCTGGTGGCGCAGGCGCTCGAGGACGAGCGGCGCAACGATGCGTCCCCGCAGCGCGCGCAGCCCGAGCGTGCCGCGAGCTGCTGACACGCGCCGCCAGACAACACAAGAACCCACGAGGAGACAAGACCATGTTCAAGCTGCTTTCGATCGCCTGCACCGCGCTGGCCTTCGCCGTTCCCGCCGCCGCCCAGGAGGCCTACCCGTCGCGGCCGATCCGCATCGTCGTGCCCTATCCGGCCGGCGGCGCCACCGACTACGTGGCGCGCACCGTCGGCGAACGCCTGTCGAAGGCGCTGGGCCAGCCGGTGGTGGTCGACAACAAGGCGGGTGCGGCCGGTGCCATCGGTGCCGCCGAGGTGGCGCGTGCCAAGGCCGACGGCTACACGCTGCTGATGACGATCACCGACTCGCAGATCAACAACACCGCGCTCTACCGCACGCTGGCCTACGACCCGCGCAAGGACTTCGCGCCGATCACGCAGATCGTGCGCAGCCCGGCGCTGATCTCGACCCACCCGGGCTCGGGCCTGCGCAGCCTCGCCGACCTCAAGGCCAAGGCCGGCTCCGGCGGCGCCAAGCTCAGCTATGCCTCCTGGGGCATCGGCGGCCTGGGCCACCTGGCCGGCGAGAGCCTCAACCGCGGCCTGGGCGGCGGCATGGTGCACGTGCCGCAGCGCGGCGAGGGGCTGGTGGTCACCGACCTGCTGTCGGGCACGGTCGACATCGGCCTGTCGTCGGTGGCGAGCGCGATGCAGCACGTGCCGGGCGGCAAGATCGTGCCGCTGGCCGTGCTCGGGCGCCAGCGCTCGAGCACGCTGCCGCAGGTGCCGACGATGCACGAGCTGGGCTTCGACGACCCGCTCTACGACAGCAACGTCTGGATCGGCCTGCTGGCGCCCGCGGCCACGCCGAAGCCCATCGTGGAGCGGCTCGCGAAGGAGGTGCGCGAGGTGGTGGGCGCGCCCGAGGTCGGCCAGCAGTTCGTGGCCCGCGGCTTCGAGATCATGAACAGCACGCCCGAGCAGTTCGCCAGCGCCTACCGCGCCGAGTTCGACGTCATCACGCGGCGCATGCGCGAACTGAGCATCGAGGCGCAGTGAGCGCAGGGGCCGCCGCGGCGCTCACGTGGAGGCATCCCGGCTTCGCGACGGCCCGGGTCCGGGCGCGGGCGTGGCCGCCTGCTGCCGGAAGTCCCTGGGCGCGAGTCCCGTCCATTGCAGGAAGGCGCGCGAGAAGCTCTTCTCGTTGCGGAAGCCCGCCGCCAGCGCGACCTGCTTGATCGGCCGGTGGGTGCGCCGCAGCAGGTCGACCGCGAGCTCGTGCCGCACCTCGTTCTTGAGCGCCTGCAGCGAGCTGCCTTCCTCCTGCAACTGGCGGTGCAGGGTGCGGCTCGACACGTTGAGCAGCGTGGCCAGCGCCTCGGCGGTGGTGGTCTCGGCGGCGCGCGAGCGCAGCAGCTCGCGCACGCGCTGGCCCAGCAGCCGGTCGCGCCGGTACTGCAGGATCGTGAGCGGCAGCGCGCGCTTGAGCATGGTGCGCAGCGCGCGCTCGTCGCGCTGCAGCGGCAGCGCGAGGTAGCGCTCGTCGAAGGCGATGCTCGCGCGCGCCGCGTCGAAGCGCACCTCGGGCGTGAACATCGCCGCGTAGGCGTCGCGGTGCGCCGGCGCGGGAAAGGGAAAGCCGGCCTGCCGCAGCGAGATGCGCGAATCGATGGCCCAGCACATGTAGCCGTGCATGAAGCGCAGGCTGGTCACGAGGCAGAACTCGCGGAAGGCAGGGTCGAGCGGCCGGTTCTCGGCGATGCGCAGCGTGGCCACGCCGCCCGCCACCTCGAGCGCGAGGCCGATGTCCTCGGTCAGCAGCCGGTGGTGGCGGCACCAGCGCTTGATCGCCACGCCGAGGTCGGGCGAGGTCAGCGAGGCGCGGCACAGCATGCCGTAGCTGCCCCAGGGCAGGCGGCGCGAGAACCAGCCCAGCGCCTCGTCGTCGAGCTCCTGCATCGCATGGCCCGACAGCGCCTCGAACTGCGCCGCCGTCACGCGCGCGCCGGGCCGCGCGAGCTCGCGCGGCGTGATCTGTGCCGCCTTCAGCGCCTCGGACGGGTCCTGGCCGTAGCGCTCGTAGCCCTTGACGATGGCTCGCACGAAGGCCATCGGCGTGACGGCGCGGGCAGGTCGGAGGAAGGAGGGGGAGGACATGGCGAGGCGGTGCCGGCGTGGCGCAAATTGCAACCATTGTGGCGCCAATTGCGGCGCGACGAGGCGTAAGCTGCGACCTTTCCAGCGCGTCGTGGCGCGGGCAGCCCCACGCGCCGGCCCCCTTCAGAGGAGACAACACCCATGCACGATCCCGGCCTGAACTTCGACCTGGGCGAGACCATCGACTCGCTGCGCAGCGCGATCCAGGACTTCGCCGCGAATGAAATCGCGCCCCGCGCCGCCGACATCGACCGCGAGAACCTGTTCCCGCACGACCTCTGGAAGAAGCTCGGCGACCTCGGCCTGCACGGCATGACCGTGAAGGAGGAGTACGGCGGCACCGAGCTCGGCTACCTCGCCCACATCGTGGCGATGGAAGAGGTGTCGCGCGCCTCGGCCTCGGTCGGCCTGTCGTACGGCGCGCACTCGAACCTGTGCGTGAACCAGATCCACCGCAACGGCAGCGAGGCGCAGAAGAAGAAGTACCTGCCCAAGCTGGTGAGCGGCGAGCACGTGGGCGCGCTGGCCATGAGCGAGCCCAATGCCGGCTCCGACGTGGTGAGCATGAAGCTCAAGGCCGAGAAGAAGGACGGCTACTACGTGCTCAACGGCGGCAAGATGTGGATCACCAACGGCGGCGACGCCGACACGCTGGTGATCTACGGCAAGACCGAGCCCGAGATGGGCGCGCGCGGCATGACCGCCTTCATCGTCGAGAAGGGCTTCAAGGGCTTCTCGGCCGGCACCAAGCTCGACAAGCTCGGCATGCGCGGCTCCAACACCTTCCCGCTGTTCTTCGACAACTGCGAGGTGCCCGAGGAGAACGTGCTCGGCGGCGAGGGCCAGGGCGCGAAGGTGCTGATGAGCGGCCTCGACTACGAGCGCGCCGTGCTCTCGGGCGGCCCGCTGGGCATCATGGCGGCCTGTATGGATGCGGTGCTGCCCTTCATCCACGAGCGCAAGCAGTTCGGCCAGAGCATCGGCGAGTTCCAGCTCATGCAGGGCAAGATCGCCGACATGTACTCGACCTGGCAGGCCACGCGCGCCTACGTCTACGCCGTGGGCAAGGCCTGCGACCGCAACGACCATGCGCGCACCTTCCGCAAGGACGCGGCCGGCGCGATCCTCTATTCGGCCGAGAAGGCGACCTGGATGGCCGGCGAGGCGATCCAGGCGCTCGGCGGCGTGGGCTACACCAAGGAATTCCCGGTCGAGCGGCTGTGGCGCGACGCCAAGCTCTACGAAATCGGCGCGGGCACCAGCGAGATCCGGCGCATGCTGATCGGGCGCGAGCTGTTCGCCGAGACCGCATAGTTCGGTTTTTCTCCCTCCCCCTCTGGGGGAGGGCAGGGGTGGGGGCTTGCGGCGGTCGATGAGCCCCTCCCTGAACAGCCGCCGCAGGCCCCCATCCCGGCCTTCCCCCAGAGGGGGAAGGAGCAAGGCAAGGAGACAAGGACATCAACATGACTGCAGCACTGACCGAGAGCTACGGCAAGGGCGCCACCGACGTCCCCCTCATCGAACAGACCATCGGCGACTTCTTCGACGACATGGTCGAGCGGCAACCCGATCGCGAGGCGCTCGTGAGCCGCCACGAAGGCCTGCGCTTCAGCTACCGCGAGCTGCAGGCCGAGTCGGACCGGCTCGCCAGCGCGCTGCTGAAGCTGGGGCTCGCGCCGGGCGACCGCGTGGGCATCTGGTCGCACAACAACGCGCCGTGGGTGCTGATGCAGATCGCCACCGCCAAGGTCGGCCTGATCCTCGTCAACATCAATCCCGCCTACCGCACCGCCGAGCTCGAGTACGCGCTCAACAAGGTCGGCTGCAAGGCGCTGGTGACGATGGCGCAGTTCAAGACCAGCGACTACCTCGGCATGCTGCAGGAGCTCGGCCCGAAGCGGCTGCCGCAGCTGGCCCACACCTTCTGGATCGACAAGGCCGGCGAGGGCGCCGAGGTGCCCGGCATGCGGCGCTTCTCGGCGCTGCTGACCAGCGGCGACGCGGCCGACCCGAAGGTGGCCGCGGTGCAGAAGACGCTGAAGGCCACCGACCCGATCAACATCCAGTTCACCAGCGGCACCACGGGCTTTCCCAAGGGCGCGACGCTGACGCACCGCAACATCCTCAACAACGGCTTCTTCATCGGCGAGTGCATGAAGCTCGGGCCGGACGACCGGCTGTGCATCCCGGTGCCGCTCTACCACTGCTTCGGCATGGTGCTCGGCAACCTGGCCTGCCTCACGCACGGCTCGGCCATCGTCTATCCGAACGACGGCTTCGATCCGCTGACCGTGCTCGAGACGGTGCAGGCCGAGAAATGCACCGGCCTGCATGGCGTGCCCACGATGTTCATCGCCGAGCTCGACCATCCGCGCTTCAAGGAGTTCGACCTCTCGACCCTGCGCACCGGCATCATGGCCGGCTCGCCGTGCCCGATCGAGGTGATGAAGCGCGTGGTCAGCGAGATGCACCTGGAGCAGATCACCATCGCCTACGGCATGACCGAGACCAGCCCCGTGAGCTGCCAGAGCAGCACCGACACGCCGCTCGACCGCCGCGTGTCGACCGTGGGCACGGTGCAGCCGCACCTCGAGGTGAAGATCGTCGACCCCGAGACCGGCCGGACCATGCCGCCGGGCCAGTCGGGCGAGCTCTGCACGCGCGGCTATTCGGTGATGCACGGCTACTGGGACGACGAGCCCAAGACGCGCGAGGCCATCGATGCCGAGCACTGGATGCACACCGGCGACCTCGCGACCATGGACGCCGAGGGCTACGTCAACATCGTGGGCCGCATCAAGGACATGGTGATCCGCGGCGGCGAGAACATCTATCCGCGCGAGATCGAGGAGTTCCTCTACCGCCACCCCAAGGTGCAGGATGTGCAGGTGGTGGGCCTGCCCGACCGCAAGTACGGCGAGGAGCTCTGCGCCTGGATCATCGCCAAGCCCGGCCAGAGCGTCACCGAGGAAGAGGTGCGCGACTTCTGCAAGGGCCAGATCGCGCACTACAAGGTGCCGAAGTACATCCGCTTCGTGCCGGCCTTCCCGATGACCGTGACCGGCAAGATCCAGAAGTTCAAGATCCGCGACGAGATGAAGGCCGAGCTCGGCCTGGACGAAGCGCGGACTGCATGAATACGGGGTCCGGACGCAGAGGACGCGAAGGTTTCGCGAAGGACGCAAAAGGACAGCCAAATCTTTTGATTGAATTCTTTCGCGCCTTTTGCGAAACCTTCGCGTCCTCTGCGTCCTGCCCCCGAATTTGATTTCACCATGACCCAACTCGAAACCAAACTCAACGCCCGCTCGGCCGACTTCCAGGCCAATGCCGCCGCCATGCGCGCGCTGGTCGACGACCTGCAGTCGCAGTTCGCCAGGGTGGAGCTAGGCGGCGGCGAGGCCGCGCGCGCCAAGCACACGGCGCGCGGCAAGCTGCTGCCGCGCGAACGCGTGGCCGAGCTGCTCGATCCGGGCACGCCCTTCCTCGAGCTGTCGCCGCTGGCCGCGCACGGCATGTACAAGGGCGACGCGCCCGGCGCCGGCATCATCGCGGGCATCGGCCGGGTCAACGGCGTCGACTGCATGGTGGTGTGCAACGACGCCACCGTGAAGGGCGGCACCTACTACCCGATGACGGTGAAGAAGCACCTGCGCGCGCAGGAGATCGCCGAGCAGAATCGGCTGCCCTGCATCTACCTGGTCGACTCGGGCGGCGCCAACCTGCCGAACCAGGACGAGGTGTTCCCCGATCGCGAGCACTTCGGCCGCATCTTCTACAACCAGGCCAACATGAGCGCCCAGGGCATCGGCCAGATCGCCGTGGTCATGGGCTCGTGCACCGCGGGCGGCGCCTACGTGCCGGCGATGAGCGACGAATCGATCATCGTGAAGAACCAGGGCACCATCTTCCTGGGCGGCCCGCCGCTGGTGAAGGCGGCCACCGGCGAGGTGGTGACGGCCGAGGACCTGGGCGGCGGCGACGTGCACACGCGGCTGTCGGGCGTGGCCGACCATCTGGCGCAGAACGACCTGCATGCGCTGGCGCTCGCGCGCTCGGCGGTGGCCAACCTCAACGCGAAGGCGGCCGAGGGCCCGGCCAAGGCCGCGGTGCGCGAGCCCGCGTTCCCGCGCGAGGAGCTCTACGGCGTGATCCCCACCGACACGCGCAAGCCCTTCGACGTGCGCGAGATCATCGCGCGCGTGGTCGACGGCAGCGAGTTCCACGAGTTCAAGGCCCGCTTCGGCGCCACCCTGGTCTGCGGCTTCGCCGAGATCGAGGGCATGCCGGTGGGCATCGTCGCCAACAACGGCATCCTGTTCTCCGAATCGGCGCAGAAGGGCGCGCACTTCATCGAGCTGTGCTGCCAGCGCAAGACACCGCTGGTGTTCCTGCAGAACATCACCGGCTTCATGGTGGGCCGCAAGTACGAGAACGAGGGCATCGCGCGCCACGGCGCCAAGATGGTGACGGCCGTGGCCACCGCCAACGTGCCGAAGTTCACCATCATCATCGGCGGCAGCTTCGGCGCCGGCAACTACGGCATGTGCGGCCGGGCCTACAGCCCGCGCTTCCTCTGGATGTGGCCCAACGCGCGCATCAGCGTGATGGGCGGCGAGCAGGCCGCGAGCGTGCTCGCGACCGTGCGGCGCGACGGCATCGAGGCCAAGGGCGGCCAGTGGAGCGCCGACGAGGAAGAGGCCTTCAAGGCGCCGATCCGCCAGCAGTACGAGGACCAGGGCCATCCCTACTACGCCACCGCGCGGCTGTGGGACGACGGCATCATCGATCCGGCCGACACGCGCCGCGTGCTCGCGCTGGGCCTGGCGGCCGCGCGCAACGCGCCGATCCCCGAGCCGAAGTTCGGCATCTTCCGCATGTGAGGAGGAACGCGGCATGAGCGACTTCACCAAGCTGCAACTCACGATCGACGGCACCGTCGCGCGCATCTGGCTCGACCAGCCCGAGGCACGCAACGCCTTCGACGACGTGGTCATCGCCGAGCTGACGCGGGCCTTCACCGAGGCCGGCGCGGCGGCGCAGGTCAAGGCCATCGTGCTGGGCGCCAACGGCCCGGCCTTCTGCGCCGGCGCCAACCTCAACTGGATGCGCCGCATGGCCGACTACAGCCGCGACGAGAACATCGCCGACGCCGGCAAGCTCGCCGCCATGCTGCGCACCATCGCCGAGTGCCCGAAGCCGACCATCGCGCGCGTGCAGGGCGACGTCTACGCGGGTGGCATGGGGCTGGTCGCGGCCTGCGACATGGCCGTGAGCGTGGACAGCGCCTGGTACTGCCTGAGCGAGGTCAAGATCGGCCTGGTGCCCGCCACCATCAGCCCCTACGTGCTGCGCGCCATGGGCACGCGCGCCTCGCAGCGCTACTTCCTCACGGCCGAGCGCTTCGGCGCCGCCGAGGCGCACCGCATCGGCTTTGTGCACGAGGTGGTGGCGGCCGATGCGCTCGATGCCAAGGTCGACGAGCTGCTGAAGGCGCTGACCGGCGCGAGCCCGGCCGCCGTGCGCGCCTGCAAGCAGCTGGTGGCCGACGTGGCGGGCCGCGAGATCGACGATGCGCTGATCGCGAAGACGGTCGAGGGCATCGCCGACATCCGCGCCAGCGACGAGGGCCGCGAGGGCGTGCAGGCCTTCCTGCAGAAGCGCAAGCCGTCCTGGCTCGCGGGCGCGTCGTCCTGACCGGCTCCTTCATCCCATGACCGCGCTCGACATGCCCCAGCTGCTCGCCCTGGCCGCCGCCATCGGCTGGGCCAGCGGCGTGCGGCTGTACCTGGTGGTGTTGCTCACGGGCCTGGTCGGCTACCTCGGCTGGGTGCCGCTGCCGGGCGGGCTGCAGCTGCTCGCGCATCCAGTGGTGATCGCGGCCAGCGGCTTCATGGTGTTCGTCGAGTTCTTCGCCGACAAGATCCCGGGGCTCGATTCGCTCTGGGACGTGGTCCACACCGCGATCCGCATCCCCGCGGGCGCGGCGCTCGCGGCCAGCGTGTTCGGCGTCGACCATGGCGCGATGGCGCTGGTGGCGGCGCTGCTCGGCGGCGGCTTCGCGGCCACCGCGCATGCGGCCAAGGCCACCACGCGCGCGGCCATCAACACCTCGCCCGAACCGTTCTCGAACGTGGGCGCCTCGCTGGTCGAGGACACCATGGTGCCCGCGGGCCTGTGGCTGGCCGTGGCGCATCCCTTCGTCTTCCTCGTGCTGTTCGTGCTCGTGCTGGTCGCGAGCGTGTGGCTGATCCGCAAGAGCTGGCGCTTCCTCAGGGCGCTGTTCTCCCGCGTCGCCCGCATCTTCAGCGGCCGGCCCGATCCGGGCGTCGTGCCCGCGTTTCAACTGAAAAAGAATCCTCCGGGAGACTCGTCCAATGTTTAAGAAGATCCTGATTGCGAACCGTGGCGAGATCGCCTGCCGCGTCGCCGCCACCGCGCGCCGCATGGCGATCCGCACGGTCGCCGTGTACTCCGATGCCGACGCGCATGCCAACCACGTGCGCGCCTGCGACGAGTCTGTGCACCTGGGCGGCAGCGCGCCGAAGGACAGCTACCTGCGCTGGGAGAAGATCCTCGAGGCCGCCAAGGCCACGGGCGCCGAGGCGGTGCATCCGGGCTACGGCTTCCTCAGCGAGAACGAGGAGTTCGCGCAGGCCTGCGCCGACGCCGGCCTGGTCTTCATCGGCCCGCCGCCCTCGGCGATCAAGGCCATGGGCCTGAAGGCCGAGTCGAAGCAGCTGATGGAGAAGGCCGGCGTGCCGCTGGTGCCCGGCTACCACGGCCACGACCAGGACCCGGCGCTGCTGCAGCGCGAGGCCGACCGCATCGGCTACCCGGTGCTGATCAAGGCCAGCGCGGGCGGTGGCGGCAAGGGCATGCGCGCGGTCGACAAGGCGGCCGACTTCGAGGCCGCGCTGGCCTCGTGCAAGCGCGAGGCCATCAACAGCTTCGGCGACGACGCGGTGCTGATCGAGAAGTACGTGCAGCGCCCGCGCCACATCGAGATCCAGGTCTTCGGCGACAGCCACGGCAACTACGTCTACCTGTTCGAGCGCGACTGCTCGGTGCAACGGCGTCACCAGAAGGTACTCGAGGAAGCGCCCGCGCCCGGCATGACCGAGGCGATGCGCCAGCAGATGGGCGAGGCCGCGGTGGCCGCGGCGCGCGCCGTGGACTACGTGGGCGCGGGCACGGTGGAATTCATCGTGGAGCAGCGCGACGGCGGCGAGATGAACTTCTTCTTCATGGAGATGAACACCCGCCTGCAGGTCGAACACCCGGTGACCGAAGCCATCACCGGCCTCGACCTCGTCGAATGGCAACTGCGCGTCGCCGCGGGCGGCACGCTGCCCGCGCAGCAGTCCGAGCTGCGGATCCACGGCCATGCGATCGAGGCGCGCATCTGCGCCGAGAACCCCGACAACAACTTCCTGCCCGCCACCGGCACCCTGCGCATCTACCGCAAGCCGCAGGCCACGGCCTTCCAGCGCAGCCGCGTGCGCATCGACGACGGCGTGCGCGAGGGCGGCGAGATCTCGCCCTTCTACGACTCGATGATCGCCAAGCTGATCGTGCACGGCGCCACGCGCGACGAGGCGCTCGCGCGGCTCGACGCGGCACTGGCGCAGACCCACATCGTGGGCGTGGCGACCAACGTGCAGTTCCTGCGCGGCGTGCTGGCCACCGAGTCGTTCTCGAAGGCCAACCTCGACACCGCGCTGATCGAGCGCGAGCGCGCCGTGCTGTTCGACCGCGAGACCCTGGGCCTGCCGCTGGCGGCGGCCGCGGCCGTGGCGCGCACCGCGCTCGCCGCGGCGCCGGCCGGCAGCATCGACCCCTTCGCGCGCCGCGACGGCTGGCGCGCGCTCGGCGAGTACACGCGCCGCTTCGACTTCGAATTCCGCGGCGCCGAGCAGAGCGCGCTGCTGACCTACAAGCGCGACGGCAGCCTGTGGCTCGAGGCCGGCGGCGTGGTCGGTCCGCTGGTCGTCGGCCGCCTGCCCACGGGCGAGATCGAGCTCGAGTTCGCGGGCCAGCGCCAGACGCTCGACGTCTATCTCGACGATGCCACGGCCCATGTCTTCGCCGCGGACGGCGCGACCCGCATCACCGCCATCGACCGCCTCGCCCATGCCGGCGACACGCAGGCCGAGGGCGGTCGCCTCACGGCACCGATGCCGGGCAAGGTCGTGTCCTTCGCGGTCAAGGCCGGCGACAAGGTCAGTCGCGGCCAGCCGCTGGCGGTGATGGAGGCGATGAAGATGGAGCACACCATCGCCGCGCCGGCCGACGGCACGGTCGAGGAGCTGCTGTTCGCGCCGGGCGAGCAGGTGGCCGAGGGGGACGAGCTGCTGCGCATGGCCAAGACGGCCTGAATCCGCGGCCCCGGTCACGGGGCTTGCAAGCTGTTACCAGATGGCGGCGCCGGTTTTAACCCCGGCGCCGCCCACAGGCCGTATCACCGCGATGCCCACTTCTCTTGAAGGATTCTTCATGACGCATCGCCAGCCGCAGCCTTCCTCGTTCTCTCCCTTCCAGCGCCTCGGCGCCCGCCCCCGCATGCTGCTGCTCGCGCTGGCCGCGGCCCTGACGCTCGGCGCCTGCGAGCGGCGCGACGGGGCCTCGGAGGTCGATGCCGCCGTGGCCCGGCCCACGGGCAACTACGCGGCCGGCGGCGCGATGGAGTCCAGGCGCATGCGCATGGCCGAGCCGGCACCGCCCGCGCCCGCCGCGATGTCGCTCGACCAGCAGGCCGGGAAGCAGGCGGGCGAGAGCGCGCCGCTGCAGCGCTACCTCGCGATCCGCCAGGACCTCAACGTCGAGGTCGCGCCCGACCAGCTCGCCGAATCCTGGGGCAAGGTGCGCGACCTCTGCGGCACCCTGCGCTGCGAGCTGCTGTCGTCCTCGCTGCTGCGCGAGACGCCGCAGCAGGCCGGCAATGCCACGCTCGAGATGCGCGTGGAGCCGGCCGACGTCGAGAAGCTGCTGGCTGGCCTCGCGGGCGTGGCGAAGGTGGTGGCGCACAACACCACCAGCGAGGACAAGACCGCCGAGGTGATCGACGTCGAGGCGCGCATCAAGAACCGCACCGAGTTCCGCGACAGCCTGCGCGTCATGCTGCGCGACACCACCACCAAGCGCACCATGGCCGACCTGCTGCAGATCCAGCGCACGCTGGCCGACACCCAGGCCGAGCTCGATGCCTCGGCGACGCAGCGCAAGGTGCTGCAGCAGCAGACCAGCAAGCAGCACATCCAGATCCAGTTCACGACAGTGCGCGCGCTGGTCGGCGGCGGCGAGAGCTACAACCCGATGACGCAGGCCCTGCGCAACGCGGGCCGCGTGCTGGCCGAGAGCGTGGGCAGCCTGATCACTTTCGTGGCGGCGGTGCTGCCGTGGCTGCTGTTGCTGGTGCCCGTGCTGTGGGGCGTGCGCCGGCTGTGGCTGCGCCGGCGCCAGGCCAGGGCCGCCTGAGGCGGCGGCACCGGCGCGAGGGAAGCGAGGGTGCGTGGGCGGCCGTTCAGCCGACCACCACCTCGCTGATCTGCATCACCGGCGCGATGTCGGTGTAGTTCCTCACATCGCCGAGGATCTCCTTGGCATGCGGGCCGAAGGCACCCTGGAAGGCCTCGACGGAATCGCAGAACACGTGGCACATGCCGACGTAGGTGGGCTTGGCGCCGGGCGCGCCGCCGGCCAGGCCCTTGTCGATGGTGTAGGACTTGCAGGCATCGCCCATGCGCGCCTTCAGCAGGGGCATGTGCTTGTCGCGGTAGTAGTCGTGGTCGAAGCGGGCGCCTTCGGTGTAGGGGTACATCACACTGACTTTGATCATGGGTAGGGTCTCCGGATTGAACGATCGAGCATAGGAGATGGCGCATGGGCACACAAGGCGTGGGCTGTCGCCATCGGTACGACCCCTGGACCCACCGAGTGACGCAACCATGACACCCGAACTGCAAGCCCTGAAGGACAAGACCCTCGCGAGCATGGTCGACTACATGCGCAACGACGAGGAGGACCCGGACCACGATCCCGAATTCGATCCCGGCTACACGCAGGCCGAGGTCGACCGCTGCGCCGAGATCGTCGACGAGTACCTCGCGACGCTGACGGCGATCGACGAGGCCTCGGAGGCGAAGCGCGACGCCGCGATCCTCGCGGCCGTCGAGCGCGTGGTGCTGCAGCTCAACCGCCTCAACGAGGACAGCGAGGGCAGCCTGATCGAGACCGACCAGCGCGAGGACCTGTGCGAGCTGATCATCGCGGCCGCGAGCCATGCGGGCCTGGAGACCGAGGGCGAGGACATCACAGAGGAATGGCGCGAGTGGTGACGCGGGCCGCCTCGGCGACGGCGACGTTCGCCGTGCGCGCCTAAGATTCGCTCCATGCGAATCACCGTCTACCTCACCGACAACCGTCCCGACCCCTGGATCGAAGGCCTGAAGGCCGAACTGCCCGACGCCGAGATCGAAGCCTGGCGCCCCGGCGCGCCGCAGGCCGACCATGCGGTCGTGTGGGCGCCGCCGCAGCAGTTCATCGACGAGCAGCCCGCGCTGCGCGGCATCTTCAACATCGGCGCCGGCGTCGACGCGCTGCTCAAGCTCCGCATTCCAACCGGCACGCGCATCGTGCGGCTCGACGACGCGGGCATGTCGGTGCAGATGGCCGAGTACGTGTGCCACACGCTGATCCGCCACTTCCGCGAGTTCGATGCCTACGAGGCCGATGCGCGCGAAGGCAAGTGGAGCTACCGCCGGCCCAAGGCGCGCAGCGACTTCCCGGTCGGCATCATGGGCCTGGGCGTGCTCGGCGAACGGGTCGCGAAGGCGGTCGCGCAGTTCGAGTTCCCGGTGCTGGGCTGGAGCCGCTCGCCCAAGCAGATCGAGGGCGTGCGCGTGTTCAGCGGCGAGGCGCAGTTCGACGAGTTCCTGTCGTCCACGCGCGTGCTGGTCAACCTGCTGCCGCTGACCGAGGCCACGCGCGGCATCCTCAACCGCGAGACGCTCGGCAAGCTGCGGCCCGAGGGCTACCTGATCAGCATCGCGCGCGGCGCGCACCTGGTCGAGGACGACCTCATTCCATTGATCGACGGCGGCCAGCTCGCGGGCGCCACGCTCGACGTGTTCCAGGTCGAGCCGCTGCCGGCCGACCATGCCTTCTGGCGCCATCCAAGAATCGTCGTGACGCCGCACGGCTCGGCGCGCACGCTGCGCGAGGAGTCGATCGCGCAGATCGCCGGGAAGATCCGCGCGATGGAGCAGGGGCTGCCGATCGCGGGCGTGGTCGATCCGGTGCGCGGCTACTGAGCCAGCGCCCCCTTCCGTCGCCCGCCGGAATGCACCGCGGGCAGGGGAAACCCTGGGGCAATAATTTTTCACAAGCATGAAAATATTTTCATGACTGTGAAAACTGCCTTCCGGGTGATCGAGATCGTCGAGCTCTTCGCTCGCGAGAAGCAGCCGCTCGCGCTCTCGGAGATGGCGCGCCTGCTCGACATGCCGGTGTCGAGCTGCCTGGGCCTGATCCGCACGCTCGAGGAGCAGGGCTACATGTACGAGACCGGCCGGCGCCAGGGCTACTACCCGACCGGCCGGCTGCTCGCGATGGCGCAGGTCATCGCGGCGCACGACCCGGTGCTCGACCGCGTGAAGGCCACGCTCGAGGAGCTGCGCGACGCGGCGCGCGAGACGGTGGTGTTCGGCAAGTTCCGCGACGCCGGCCAGGTGGTCTACCTCGAGGTGCTGAGCGCGCCGCAGAGCATCCGCTACACGGCCGAGTCGGGCGAGACGCGCCCGGCCTACGCCAACTCCATCGGCCGCGCGCTGCTGTCCACGCTGGCGCCCGACGCGCGCCGCCTGCTGCTCGAGGGCATGGTGCTGGCGCCGCTGACCGAGGCCACGCTGACCACGGTCGAGGCGATCGAGGCCGAGCTGCAGCGCTCGGCCACGCGCGGCTGGTACGGCAACCTCGGCGAGAGCATTCCCGACCTGATCGGCCTGGCCTGGCCGCTGCGCATCGGCGGCGAGGCCTATGCGATCTCGGTCGCCGGCCCGCGCTACCGCATGGAAGCACGCATCGAGGAGATCGCCGCGATGCTGCGCTCGGCCTGCCTCGCGATCGAACCCAAGACGGAGAACCCCCGATGACGACCGCCGCCGCCCCCCGCTATTTCGTGCGCGAAGCCGAGATCGAGGGCTACCACCCCGCCAACCACACGGGCACGCTCAACAAGCGGCTGATCGGCCCCGAGACCGTGGGCGCGAAGCAGCTCGAGGTGCTGGTGGGCCACATCCAGAAGGGCAAGGGCGCGCTGCCGCATGCGCACCCGGGCATCGAGCAGGTCTGCTACCTGCTCGAAGGCCGCGCGGTGGCCGAGGTCGGCGGGCAGCGGCAGGAGCTGCACCCGGGCGACAGCTGTTTCTTTCCGGCCGACGCGATGCACACCTTCACGGTGGTGAGCGACGAGCCGGTGCGCGTGCTGGTGATCTACAGCCCGCCCTACGAGGAATCGCCGGAGCGCGTGATCCGGCCCTGACCACAACCACCCGGAGACAACCACCATGCAGACGAAGAACGCGACAGAACCGGTCGCGGTGGCGCAGCGCCGCCGTTTCATTGCCATCGGCGCCGCCGCCGGCCTCGTGGGCGCCGCGCCCTGGGCCTTCGCGCAGGACGGCTATCCGAAGCAGCCGATCAAGATGATCGTGCCCTTCGCGGCCGGCAGCGGCACCGATGCGGTGGCGCGCATCACGGCGCAGATGCTCGGCGAGGCGCTCAAGGGCTCGGTGATCGTCGACAACCGCGCGGGCGCCAACGGCGTGATCGCGGCCGAGCTCGTGGCCAAGGCGCCGCCCGACGGCTACACGCTGTTCATGACCACCAACACCACGCACTCGGCCAACCCGAGCCTGATGAAGTCGCTGCCCTACGACCCGGTGAAGGACTTCGCGCCCGTGAGCCGCATGGGCAACCTGCCGTTCATGCTGGTGGTCAACAACGAGCTGCCCGTGAAGAACGTGGCCGAGCTGCTGGCCTGGGGCCGCGCGCATCCGGGCAAGCTCAGCTACGCGAGCGGCAACAGCACCGGCATCGTGAGCGGCGCCACGCTCTCGCGCATGAGCGGCGTGCCGATGCTGCACGTGCCCTACAAGAGCACGCCGCCGGCCATCGCCGACCTGATCGGCGGGCAGGTGTCGATGATGGTGGTCGACCTCGCGGCCGGCCTGGCGACGGTGAAGGCCGGCAAGATGCGCGCGATCGCGGTCACCACGCAGGAGCGCACCCAGCTCTTTCCCGAGCTGCCGCCGCTGGCCGACACGCCCGAGCTCAAGGGCTTCGACATCACCTCGTGGAACGGCGTGTTCGCGCCGGCCGGCACGCCGCGCGACGTGGTGCAGAAGCTCAACAAGGTGCTCGCGGCGATGGCCAACGGCGCGGCCTTCCGCGAGCGCGTGAGCAAGCTGGGCTTCGATGCCTTCGGCAGCACGCCCGAGGAACTGGGCGCGTTCACGGTGGCGGAACTCGCGAAGTGGAAGAAGCTGATCCAGGCCGCGGGGATCCAGCCCGAATGAGCGAGTCGCCCGCCGCCACCGGCCCGCTGCAGGGCATCCGCATCCTCGACCTCACGGCGGTGGTGATGGGGCCCTATGCCACGCAGACCCTCGGCGACCTCGGCGCCGACGTGATCAAGGTCGAGCCGCCCGGCGGCGACAACCTGCGCGCCGTCGGCCCGATGCGCCATGCGGGCATGGGCGCGATGGCGCTGCACCTCAACCGCAACAAGCGCTCGATCGTGCTCGACCTCAAGCAGCCCGAGGGCCGCGAGGCCTGCCTGCGGCTCGCGGCCGGCTGCGACGCGCTGATCTACAACACGCGGCCGCAGGCGATGGCGCGGCTCGGCCTGGGCTACGAGGCGGTGGCCGCGGTCAACCCGAAGATCGTCTACCTCGGCGCCTTCGGCTATGGAGAAGACGGCCCCTATGCCGGCAAGCCCGCCTACGACGACCTGATCCAGGGCGCGGCCGGCGTGGCCTCGCTGTTCGCGCAGCAAAGCGGCGGCGAGCCGCGCTACGCGCCCGTGACCCTGGCCGACCGCGCGGTGGGCCTGCAGGCCGCGATCGCGTTGCTCGCGGCCGTGCTGCATGCGCAGCGCACGGGGCGCGGCCAGGCGGTCGAGGTGCCGATGTTCGAGGCGCTGTCGCAGTTCGTGATGGGCGACCACCTCGGCGGCCACAGCTTCGAGCCGCCGCTGGGCCCCACCGGCTACGCGCGCCTGCTGGCCGCGCACCGCAAGCCCTACGCCACGGCCGACGGCCACCTCGGCGTGCTGATCTACAACGACAAGCACTGGCAGGCCTTCTTCGCATTGATCGGCCGGCCCGAGCTGCGCGACTCGCCGATGTTCGGCACCCACACCGCGCGCGCCGCGAACATCGGCGCGGTCTATGCGTTCGTGGCCGAGGTGATGGCCACGCGCGGCAGCGAGGAATGGATCGCGCTGCTCGAGGCGGCCGACATCCCGGTCGCGCGGCTGCACAGCACCGAGAGCCTGCTCGACGATCCGCACCTGCGCGCCGTCGGCTTCTTCCCCGAGCTCGACCATCCGAGCGAGGGCCGCATCCGCACGCTCGCGCCGGTCGGCCGCTACGGCGCCACGCCGGCCTCGATCCGCCGCCCGGCGCCGCGCATCGGCGAGCAGAGCGTGGAGCTGCTGCGCGAGGCCGGCTATGCCGAGGACGCGATCGCCGGGCTGCTCGCGCGCGGCGTCACCCTGCAACCGGATCCCGCGAAGGACAGCGAATGAATTTCTCCCTCAATGACGACCAGCGCTCGCTGGTCGCGGCCATCGAACGGCTGTGCGAAGACTTCCCCGCCGAGTACTGGCGCGAGCACGACGACCGCGCCGAGTTTCCGCACGAGTTCCACCGCGCCGTGGCCGCGAGCGGCTGGCTCGGCATCGCCATGCCCGAGGCGCAGGGCGGCGCGGGCCTGGGCATCGTCGAGGCGGCGCTGATGATGCGCGCCATCAGCGCCTCGGGCGCGGGCATGTCGGGCGCGTCGTCGGTGCACATGAACATCTTCGGCCTCAACCCGGTGGTGGTGTTCGGCAGCGAGGCGCAGCGCCAGCGCTTCCTGCCGCCGCTGATCGCGGGCCGCGAGAAGGCCTGCTTCGCCGTGACCGAGCCCGACGCGGGGCTCGACACCACGCGGCTGAAGACGCAGGCGTTGCGCCAGGCCGACGGCGGCTACCGGCTGCACGGCCGCAAGATCTGGATCTCGACCGCGCAGGTGGCCGACCGCATGCTGATCCTCGCGCGCACCACGCCGCTCGAGCAGGTGAAGAAGCCCACGCAGGGCCTCACGCTGTTCTACACCGCGCTCGACCGCGGCAAGGTCGAGGTGCGCGAGATCCACAAGCTGGGCCGCGCGGCGGTCGACTCGAACATGCTGTTCATCGACGGGCTCGAGGTGCCGGAGGAGGACCGCATCGGCGAGGAGGGCCGGGGCTTCGAATACATCCTGCACGGGCTCAATCCCGAGCGCATCCTGATCGCGGCGGAAGCCATCGGCATCGGCCGCGCGGCGCTGCGCATCGCCTCGCAGTACGCGCAGGAGCGCGTGGTGTTCGGCCGGCCGATCGGCCAGAACCAGGGCGTGGCGCATCCGCTCGCGCGCGCCTGGGCCAACCTCGAGGCGGCCGACCTGATGATGCTCAAGGCCGCCACGCTCTACGACGCGGGCGAGCCCTGCGGCATCGAGGCCAATGCCGCCAAGTACCTCGCGGCCGAGGCCGCGCACGACGCCTGCCAGAACGCGGTGCTCACGCTCGGCGGCATGGGCTATGCGAAGGAATACCACGTCGAGCGGCTGCTGCGCGAGAGCTACATCCCGCGCATCGCGCCCGTGAGCCCGCAGATGATCCTGAACTTCATCGCCGAGAAGGCGCTCGGGCTGCCGAAGTCCTACTGAGCGTCAGTCGACGCGGATGTTCTTCGCCTTCACGATGCGGCTGTAGATCTCCGCGTCGCGCCGCAGCGCCGCGGCCATCTCGGCCTGCGTGAGTCCCAGCGGCTCGCTGTTGAGCTCGCGGATGCGCTTCGCGAGATCGGGGTCCTTGCTGGCCTCGATCATCACGGCGTTGAAGCGCTGCTGGATCGCCGCCGGCGTCGCGGCCGGCGCCCAAAGGCCGTGCCACGAGGTCATCGTGAGGCCCGGCACCACCTCGGCGAGCGTGGGCACCTCGGGCATGGACGGATGCCGGCTCGGGCCCGAATAGGCCAGCGCCTGCACGCGGCCGCTGCTGATCAGCGGATAGCCGGTGGCGATCGGCTCCATCACCGTGTCGACCTGGCCGCCGATCACGTCGGCCACCGGGCTCGCTCGGTAGGGCACGTGCAGCATGTCGGTGCCGGTCTCGTCCTTGAGCCATTCCACGATCAGGTGCGAGGGACTGCCCGCGCCGTAGGAGGCATGCGAGATCGAGCCCGGCTTCGCCTTCGCGGCGGCCAGCAGTTCCTTGATCGACTTCGCGGGCAGCTTCGGGCTCGCGATCAGCACCAGTCCCTGCCGCATCGTGGTGGCGACCGGCACCAGGTCCTTCTGCGGATCGAAGGGCAGCCTGGCGTAGATGTAGGGGTTGATCGTGAACGCGGTCGAGAGGTTGTAGAGGAAGGTGTAGCCGTCGGGCGGCGCCTTGGCCACGGTGTCGGAGGCGAGGTTGCCGGCCGTGCCCGGCTTGTTGTCGATCACCACCGGCACGCCGAGCTGCTTGCCCATGTAGTCGCCGTAGAGCCGCGCGAAGATGTCCGGCGGCGTGCCGGGCGCGAAGCCCACCACGATGCGGATCGGCTTGCCGGGCCAGGCCGTGCCCTGGGCCAGGGCGAGACTGCAGGCCAGGGCGAGGAAGAGGCCGGCCAGCCATTGGAATCGGGTGCGCATGTCTGTCTCCTGTCGCGGGAGGTTCCGCTCTTTTTTTATCGAACCGATCAATCGACCTGCGCGCCCGAGCGCTGCACCGCCTCGCCCCACTTGGCGATCTCGGTGCGCGCGAAGGCGTCGAGCTGGTCGGCATTCATCTCGGCCTGCTCGATGCCCTGCTGCGCGAGCTTCTCGCGCACCTCGGGCTGGGCCAGCACCTGGCGCGTGGCCTCGCGCAGCCGGTCGCGCTGCGCGGCGGGCATGCCGGCGGGCGCGTACAACATGAACCAGGCGACGAGGTCGAAGTCCTTCACGCCCTGTTCCATCAGCGTGGGCACCTCGGGCGCGGCGGCGCTGCGCTTCGCGCCCGAGGCGCCGATCGCGCGCAGCTTGCCCGCGCGCACCTGCGGCAGCACCGCGGCCGGGTGATAGAACATGAACTGCACGTTGCCGGCCATCAGCTCGGTCATGGCCTGCGCGCCGTCGCGGTAGGGCACGTGCATGAAGCTCTTGCCGAGCCGCACGTTGAGCAGCTCGCCGGCCAGGTGGCCCGAGGTGCCGTTGCCGGCCGAGGCGAAGTTCACGTTGCCGCTCGCGTTGCCCAGGTCGGCCACGCGCTTCCACGGCGAGCCGGCGGGCACCACCAGCAGCGTGGGCGTGGCGCCGATGAAGCCCAGCGGCACGAAGTCGCGCAGCGGCTGGTAGCTCAGCCGCTTGTAGAGCGAGGGGTTGATGGCGTGCGTGCCGACCGTGCCCAGCAGCAGGGTCTGGCCGTCGGCGCCGGCGCGCGCGACCTGCTCGCTGCCGATGGCGCCGCCCGCGCCGGGCTTGTTCTCGACGATCGCGCCGGTGCCGAGCTGGCGGCCCAGCGCGTCGGCCAGGATGCGGCCGACGATGTCGGTCGAGGTGCCGGCACCGAAGGGCACGACGATCTTCAGCGGCCGTGCCGCGCCCGGCGCCTGCGCGAGCGCCGCGCCCGTGGCCAGCAGCGCGCCGGCCAGCAGCAGGCGGCGCTTCATGCCGCGCTCCCGAAGCCGGCGGGCAGCTCGCCCTCGTACTGCAGCTCGCGCGTGGCCTGGTAGGACAGCGCGAAGCCGCTCGGCGTCTCGGCCTCCTCGGCCAGGTGCGCGATCAGTCCCGCGGTGCGCGCGAGGATCGGCACGCCGCGCAGCGAGGCCACCGGGAAGCCCACGCCCAGCAGCACGGCCGGGATCGCGGCCGAGACGTTCATGCGCAGTTCGCGGCCCACGATGGCGGGGATGGCGCGTTCGAGCGCCTGCGCGATCTGCACGTAGCGCAGGTCGGCGCTGGCCTCGGTCGCGACCTCGATCAGCCGGTCCACGCGCGGATCGTTGGCCTTGTGCAGCGGATGGCCGTAGCCGGGGATGGCCTGGCGGCCTTCCTTCAGTGCGCGGATGGTGTCGGCCGCCACGGCGTCGAGCGCCTCGCCCGCGTCGACGCGCGCCGCCACGCCGGCGAACAGCCGGCCCGCGGTCTCCGAGGCGCCGAGGATCACCGAGCCGCAGCCCAGGATGCCCGCGGCCACCGCGCCCTGCAGCGCATCGGGCGCGGCCGCGAAGGTCATGCGGCTGGCTTGCACGCTGGGCACCAGGCCGTGCTCGGCGATCGCCACCAGCGTGGCGTCGAGCACCGCGCTGCAGGCGGCATCGGGACGGCGGCCGGTGAGCAGCAGGAAGAAGTAGTCCGAGAACGAGACGCGGCCGATCAGGTCGCGGCAGAGGTCCTGGCCGCGCACGACGATGGTGTGTTCGTCCGAGGTGCAGATGGCGGTGCGCGGGACGGTGGATTTGCCGATTTTCATGGGAGGGTGTTCGCGGTGGCGGGTTGCAGATGGAAGTCGTAGTGCGCGGACCAGTACGGCTGCTCGAGCGCGCGGCCGTCGGGCGCGCGGCCCGGCGCATGGGCCTCGAAGTCGACGACGAGGCTGGGCCGCACGCCGAACACCGCGTCGGAGTCGATGTAGGGGCTGCCCGCGACGAACAGGTGCGTGGTCACCGGCACGTGGCCCTCGGCCGCCACCTTCATGTGGATGTGGCCGGGCCGGTTCGGATGGCGGCCCATGCCGTCGAGCATGCGGCCGACCGGGCCGTCGACCGGCACCGGGTAGTACGAGGGCTTGATCGACCAGAACCAGTAGCGGCCCTCGGCATCGGTGCGGATGCGCGCGCGCGCCGCCATGCCCGCGCCCTCGACCTGCATGTCGTAGACGCCTTCGCCGTCGCCCGACCAGATGTCGAGCAGCGCGTTCGCGAGCGGCTCGCCGCGCGTGTCGCTGACGCGGCCGCTGTAGAAGGCCGGTTCGCCGCGCACGCCCGGCGCGATGTCGGCGCCCAGCGGCAGCTCGGGCGCGCCATCCCAGTAGTAGGGGCCCTGCACGGTGGCCTCGGTGGTCTCGGTCGCGGGCAGCGCCTCGCCGTTCCTGCCGGCGCGCGCGGCGGCGCGCAGCTGGTCGAGCATCACCACCATCATCGACGCGCCCAGCGTGTCCGACAGCAGGATGAACTCCTGGCGCTTGTCGTCGCAGGCCTGGCCGACGGCGGTCAGGAACTCGATGCCGGCCATCCATTCGTCGGGCTGCAGGTCGACCTCGCGGATGAAGGCATGCAGGTGCTCGATCAGCGACTGCATGATGCGCGCGAAGCGCGGGTCGGCCGCGCCGTCCAGGCGCTGCAGCGCGGCCCGGGTCAGTTCGTCGGCGTTCGATGGGGTCATGGGGCTTGTCTCCGTTCTTTTCTTCTGGGGTGGGAATGCGTCAGCGCTGCCGCAGGCGCCGGCGTATGGGTTCGACGATCGCCGCGTTGTCGGCGCCCAGCACCGGCGGCGCCGTGACCTCGAGCGCGCGCGCGCCGTCGAAGCTCACGGGCGAGCGGATGGTGCGCCAGTCGCCGCCCTCGGGATGGGGCGCGCTGACCTCGAGCTGCAGGTGGCGCGCCTGCGGGTCCTCCATGGCCTCGCGCGTGTCGTACATGGGCGCATGCGGCACGTCCTCGGCCTCGAGCCGCGCGCACCAGTCGGCGCGCGTGCGCGCGCGGAACAGGCCGTCGAGCAGCGCGATCAGGTCGTTCTGGTGCGCGATGCGGCCCTCGCGCGTGGCGAAGCGGGCGTCCTGGAACAGCTCGGGCCGCTCGATCGCGTTGGCCAGGCCCTGCCAGAACTTCTCGGGCGAGGACATGTGCAGCGCGATCCACAGGCCGTCGGCGCACTCGAGCACGTACGACTGCGAGACGCTGGGCCGGCTGAACGGACCCATGATCTCGTTCTCGGAGAAGTAGTGCGTGAAGGCGTCGAGGTTGAAGTGGCACATGGCCTCGAGCATCGAGACCTCGACCTTGCGGCCCTGGCCGGTGCGCCCGCGCTCGACCAGCGCGCCGAGCACGCCGTAGGCCGCGTAGAAGCCGGTCATCGCGTCGGCCACGGCCGGGCCCACCACGCGCGGATTGGCCGGGTTCACCAGCAGCTTGAGGAAGGCGCTGGCCGCCTGCGCCACCGTGTCGTAGGCCGGGCGCGCCGCGGCCGGGCCGGTCTGGCCGAAGCCGCTGATGGCGCAGTAGATCAGCCGCGGATTGAGTTCGCGCAGCCGCGTCTCGCCCGCGCCCAGCCGCTCGGCCGCGCCGGGGCGGAAGTTCTGGATGTAGACGTCCGAGTCCTTCACCAGCTCATCGAACACCGCCGCGTCCTCGGCCAGCTTGGGGTTGAGCGTGACGCTGCGCTTGTTGCGGTTGTAGGTCTGGAAGTGCGGGCTGTAGAGCCCGCCGCGGAACGAACGGAACGGATCGCCGCTGCCGGGCTGCTCCACCTTGACCACCTCGGCGCCGAGGTCGGCCAGGAACATGCCGGCCGCCGGCCCGGTGATGAACGTGCCTTGCTCCAGCACCTTGATGCCGCTGAGGACCTTGTGCACTCGTGTGTCTCCTGCTGTCGTGTCGTGTCATGCCCTCGCGGGATGGGAGCGAACTCTATGCAGGCGGCCCGTTTTTTAACAATGATGGTTTTGCATGGATACCATCGACGGCATCGATCGTTCGACGCAACGGAAGGCCTCCATGGAACTGCGGCACCTGCGCTACTTCAGCGCCCTGGCCGGCTCGCTCAACTTCACGCGCGCGGCCGAGCGGCTGCACGTCACGCAGTCCACGCTGTCGCACCAGATCAAGCAGCTCGAGGAGGAGCTGGGCCGGCCGCTGTTCGACCGCATCGGCAAGCGCGTGGCGCTGACCGAGGCCGGCGAGGCCTTCCTGCACCACGCCACGCGCGCGCTGCAGGAGATCGACCGCGGCCTCGGCGCGCTGCGCGAGGACCCGCAGGAGGCGGCCGGCGAGCTGCGCATCGGCTCCACCCACACCTTCAACCTCGGCTTCATTCCCGACTGCATCGCGGGCTTCCAGCAGCGCTATCCGCGCGTGCGCGTGAGGGTCGACGAGCTCGCGGCCGACCTGATCGGCCAGCGGCTGCAGCAGGGCACGCTCGACCTCGGCATCGCCTACCGCCCGGCCCAGCCCGGGCCGCTGCAGTTCGAGCCGCTCTACAACGAGGAGATGGTGCTGGTGGTGGCGCACGGCCATCCGCTGGCGCGGCGCAAGCGGCTGCGCATGGTCGAGCTGCACCGGCTGCCGATGGCGCTCTTGCCCGCGAGCTTCGCCACGCGGCAGATGCTCGACGAGTGCTTCCGCTCCTGCGGCGCCGAGCCGCAGGTGGTGGCCGAGATCAACACGCTGGCGCCGATCATGGGCCTGGTGGCGAAGACGCGGCTCGCGGCCATCGTCTCGGCCAATGCGGTGCTGCCGAACTCGGGGCTCGCGACCGTGCGGCTCGAGAGCCCGACGCCGGTGCGCACGCCCGGCATGCTGTGGGCACCGAAGGCGCGCGAGGCGGCGCCCACGCGCGCCTTCGCGGCCATCGTGCGCAAGATGGCGTTCCGCACCAGCATGCTCGAGCGCAGCGACGGCTAGCCAACGACTGGCACCATTTGCAACCGCTGTGGCGCGCATTGCTACCTTCCGCGCCTTGTGTACCAGGCAGGCCGGGCCCATCTGCCGGACAATGGATTTTGCTTTTCCATCCTCCCGCGACACCAGAGACAAGCCATGAAACTCCCCACCCGCGTCCAGATCGTCGACGTCGGCCCGCGCGACGGGCTGCAGAACGAGAAGCAGCCGGTTTCGGCCGAGACCAAGATCGGCCTGGTGCACCGGCTGCAGGACGCCGGCCTCGAGGAGATCGAGGTCACCAGCTTCGTGAGCCCGAAGTGGGTGCCGCAGATGGCCGACAACGCCGAGGTGATGCACGGCATAAAGCGCAAGCCCGGCGTGCGCTACTCGGTGCTCACGCCCAACCTGAAGGGCTTCGAGGCCGCCATCGCCGCGCCGCGCGAGGAATGGCCCGACGAGATCGTGGTGTTCGGCGCCGCCAGCGAGGCCTTCAGCCAGAAGAACATCAACTGCTCGATTGCCGAGAGCATCGAGCGCTTCGCGCCCGTGGTGGCCGCGGCGCTCGACAAGGGCATCCGCGTGCGCGGCGCGATGTCGTGCACGGTCGGCTGCCCCTACGAAGGCGAGATCGCCCCGGCCAAGGTCGGCTACCTCGCGCAGCTGATGAAGGGCATCGGCGTGCAGCGCGTCGACGTGGCCGACACCATCGGCGTGGGCACGCCGCGCAAGGTGCAGGCGGCGATGGAGGCCACGCTGGCCCACTTCGGCGTCGACGCCATCTCCGGCCACTTCCACGACACCTACGGGCAGGCGCTGGTCAACACGCTGGCGGCGCTCGAGCTGGGCGTGTGGAACTTCCAGTCCTCCTCGGCCGGCCTCGGCGGCTGCCCCTATGCCAAGGGCGCGACCGGCAACGTGGCGACCGAGGACGTGGTCTACATGCTGCACGGCATGGGCATCGAGACCGGCATCGATCTCGACAAGCTGATCGACGCCGGCGTCTACATCAGCGAGGCGCTGGGTCGCGAGCCGAACTCGCGCGCCTCGAAGGCGATCCGCACCAAGCGCGCGGGCTGAGCGCCGTCAGCGCCCGAAGGCGCGCAGACCGAGCAACACCACCACCGCCACGGCCAGCAGCACCGTGGTGCATTGCCAGAACAGCACCGGCCGGCGCTCGATCAGCGCCGGGATTCGCGCGCGCAGGAACTCGGCGCCCGGTGACCGCAGGTCGTGCGCGAACTCCGACACCGCCTGCTGCCGCTTCGCGGGCTGCGGATGCAGCGCCTTCTGCAGCACCGCGTCGACCCAGGCCGGCAGCTCGGGCCGGAACTGGCGCAGCGGCACGTAGCGCAGGCGATGGGCATCGGCCGCGCTGCGGATGCGCGAAGCCTGCAGCCCGTAGGGCAGTTGCCCGCTCAGCATGCGGTAGGCGATCACGGCCAGCGAG
Source organism: Variovorax sp. FG153 (assembly GCF_057809595.1). Classification (NCBI taxonomy): domain Bacteria; kingdom Pseudomonadati; phylum Pseudomonadota; class Betaproteobacteria; order Burkholderiales; family Comamonadaceae; genus Variovorax; species Variovorax sp. FG153. The sequence goes on along the minus strand of NZ_JBMDKG010000004.1, from coordinate 197,218 downwards.
AACAGGTCGGAGCGCGCCGTGCCGCCCTGGCCCGTGAAGTACTCGGGCGCGGTGTACTGCAGCGTGCCCTCGATCGCGAGCGCGCGCGGCTCGCCGCCGCCGTCGTCGAGCCCGGCCACGTGGGTGGCGCCCAGGTCGATCAGCTTGACCGTGCCCGCGCGGTCGATCATCGCGTTCTCGGGCCGCAGGTCCTGGTGCAGCATCTCCTTGCCGTGCATCGCCTGCAGGCCGCGCGCGAGCTGCGCGACGATGGCGCGCACGCTGTCGAGCGAGGGCCGCGGATGGTCGACCATCCACTGTGCGAGCGTCTGGCCCTCCACGTATTCCATCGCCACGAACAGGTGGCCGCGCGTGCGTTCCAGCGGCCAGGCCTTGAGCACGTGCGGGCTGTCGATGCGCCGCGCCACCCATTCCTCGAGCACGAAGCGGTCGAGGTAGGCGGCGTCCTCGCGCAGGTCCACCGAGGGCAGCTTCAGCACCGCGGGGCGGCCGCTGGCGTCGTCGGTGGCGAGGTAGAGATGGCTGCGCGAACTCAGGTGGATCTCGCGCACCAGCGTGAAGCCCTCGAAGCGGTCGCGCGGCGCCAGCGCTGGCGGCAGCGCGAGCCCTTCGCGCTCGAGCGGCCGCGCCGGCGCATCGGGCGCGGGCAGCTCGTCGATGCGCAGCAACTGCACGGTGGCATCGTCCTGGCCGCCGCGCGCGCGGGCGATCTGCACCAGGCGCAGTGCGGCCGCGTCGAGGTCGCCGGCGCAGCGCGCCAGTGCGTCGTTGACGGCGGCGGCATCGAGGTGCGCATGCGCGCCGTCGGTGGCCAGCAGGTAGACCTCGCCGGCCTCGGCCTCCCAGCAGCGGTAGTCGATCTCGACGTTGGGGCCCGCGCCCAGCGCGCGGCCCAGGTACGACTCCACCGACGAGACATGCACGCGGTGGTCGTCGGTGAGCTGCTCGAGCGCGCTCGCGTGCACGCGGTAGATGCGCGCATCGCCCACGTGCAGCAGGTGCAGCTCACGGCCCTTGAGGATCAGCGCGCTGAAGGTGCAGACGTAGCCGCTGTCCTTGTCGAAGCGCGCGTCGCTGCGCATGGTCTGCGCATGCAGCCAGGAATTGGTGGCGCCCAGCACGCGCTGCGCCGCGCGGCGCACCGACCAGGCGTCGGAGGTGGCGTAGTAGTCCTCGAGGAAGCCGCGCACGGCGGCCGCACTCGCGACCTGGCTCACGCGGCTCGAGCCGATGCCGTCGGCCAGCGCGAGCGCGATGCCCTTGGCGGCGCGCAGCGACCCCTCGGGCAGCATCGCGCCATGGAAGTCCTGGTTGACCGCCGACCCGACGCCGGCCAGCGAGTGCTGGCCCAGCGTGACGCGCGGCGGGCGCCCGGCGGCCATGGGCGCGCGATCAGCCCGCGACGCGCTTGGGCGCCGTCTTGTAGTGCGTGGCGTAGAGCGTGAGGCCGACGAAGCTCAGGCCGCCGACCAGGTTGCCGATCACCGTGGGCAGCTCGTTCCAGATCAGGTAGTCCATCAGCGTGAACTTGCCGCCGAGCATCAGGCCGGTGGGGAACAGGAACATGTTGACGATGGAATGCTCGAAGCCCATGTAGAAGAAGATCATCACCGGCATCCACATGCCGATCGCCTTGCCCGAGACGGTGGTCGACATCATGGCCGCGACCACGCCGGTCGACACCATCCAGTTGCACATCACGCCGCGGATGAACAGCGTCAGCATGCCGGCCGCGCCGTGCGCGGAATAGCCGACCGTGCGGCCCTCGCCGATGTGGCCGAGCCGCTCGCCGATGGCGTTGGGCGCCTCGCTGAAGCCGAAGGTGAAGATGATCGCCATGAACACCGCGACCGTGAGCGCGCCCGCGAAGTTGCCGACGAACACCAGGCCCCAGTTGCGCATCACGCCGCCCCAGGTGGCGCCGGGGCGCTTGTCGAGCACGGCGAGCGGCGCCAGCGTGAAGACGCCGGTCAGCAGGTCGAAGCCCAGCAGGTACAGCATGATGAAGCCGACCGGGAACAGCATCGCGCCGACCAGCGCATTGCCGGTGTTGACCGTGATGCTGACCGCGAAGGCCGCGGCCAGCGCGAGGATGGCGCCGGCCATGAACGAACGGATCAGCGTGTCGCGCGTGGACATGAGCAGCTTGGATTCGCCGGCATCGACCATCTTGGTGACGAACTCGGCGGGGGCTAGATAGGCCATGGGGATCCTTGGGGAGAAATGAAATGCCGGGGAAGAAGGGGGATGAGGCTCAGGCCAGCGCGACCAGCACGCGGCCCTCGTGCTCGCGCACCGCATGCGCGCGCACCGAGTGCTCGGGCGCCTCGAGGCATTCGCCGCTGCGCAGGTCGAAGTGGTTCTTGTAGAGCGGCGAGGCGACCACGACGCGGTCGCCGAGGCTGCCGACCAGCCCGCGCGAGAGCACGCTGGCGCCGGCCTTCGGGTCGACGTTGTCGATGGCGTAGAGCGTGGCCTCCCGGCCGACGCGGAAGATCGCCACGTGCACGCCCTCGACCAGCGCGCACACGCCGGTGTCGGGCAGGATGTCGGTGGCCGCGCACACGGCGGTCCAGTGCAGGTCTTGCTGGGTCATGGGGCTTCCTCTTTCGTTGTGCTTCAGGCCATCGAGACGTCGGCCGCCTCGCTGCGCTCCTCGGCGCGTGCCGGCCGCTTCTGGCCGCGCTCGCTCACGAACACGATGTGCTCGTCGGGCTTGTCGCTGTTGACGAAGGAGCGGAAGCGCTGGCGCGTGGCCGGGTCGTTGACGGCGGTCTTCCACTCGCACTGGTAGGTGTCGACCACGGCCTGCATCTGGGCCTCGAGCTCGGCGTGCAGGCCCAGCGTGTCCTGCAGCAGCACGCCCTTGAGGTAGTCGAGGCCGCCCTCGAGACTCTCGCGCCAGGTGCTGGTGCGCTGCAGCCGGTCGGCGGTGCGCACGTAGAACATCAGGAAGCGGTCGATCAGGCGGATCAGCTCGGCCTTCGACAGGTCGCTCGCGAGCAGCTCGGCATGGCGCGGCTTCATGCCGCCGTTGCCGCAGACGTAGAGGTTCCAGCCCTTGTCGGTGGCGATCACGCCCACGTCCTTGCCCTGCGCCTCGGCGCATTCGCGCGTGCAGCCCGAGACGCCGAACTTGATCTTGTGCGGCGCGCGCAGGCCCTTGTAGCGGTTCTCGAGCTCGACCGCGAGGCCCACGCTGTCGTCCACGCCGTAGCGGCACCAGGTCGAGCCGACGCAGCTCTTCACCGTGCGCAGCGACTTGCCGTAGGCATGGCCCGACTCGAAGCCGGCCGCGATCAGTTCCTCCCAGATCGCGGGCAACTGCTCGACGCGCGCGCCGAACATGTCCACGCGCGCGCCGCCGGTGATCTTGGTGTAGAGGCCGTACTTCTTCGCCACCTGGCCGACCGCGATCAGCCCGTCGGGCGTGACCTCGCCGCCCGGCATGCGCGGCACCACCGAATAGGTGCCGTCCTTCTGGATGTTGCCGAGGAAGTAGTCGTTGCTGTCCTGCAGCGCGGCCAGGTCCTTCTTGAGCACGAACTCGTTCCAGCACGAGGCGAAGATGCTCGCGGCCACGGGCTTGCAGATGTCGCAGCCCAGGCCCTTGCCGTGCCTGGCGAGCAGGTCGGCGAAGCTGCGGATCTCGCCCACGCGGATCAGGTGGTAGAGCTCCTGGCGCGAATAGGGGAAGTGCTCGCAGAGGTGGTTGTCGACGGCCATGCCGCGCCTGGCCATCTCCATCTTCATGACCTGCGTGACCAGCGGCACGCAGCCGCCGCAGGTGGCGCCGGCCTTGGTGCAGGCCTTCATCGCGGCCGGGGTGCAGGCGCCCTGGCCCACGGCCTCGCAGATCCGGCCCTTGCTGACGTCGTTGCACGAGCAGATCTGTGCGCTGTCGGGCAGGGCCTCGACGCCCAGGCCCGGCTTGGCCTTGCCGTCGCTCGAGGGCAGGATCAGGAATTCGGGGTCCTCGGGCAGCGCGATGCCGTTGAGCGCCATCTGCAGCAGGGTGCCGTATTCGGCGGCATCGCCCACCAGCACCGCGCCGAGCAGCAGCTTGCCGTCCTCGCTGACGACGATCTTCTTGTAGACCTTCTTGCGCTCGTCGATGAACTGGTAGGCGCGCGACTTCGGCGTCCTGCCGTGCGCATCGCCGATGCTCGCCACGTCCACGCCCATCAGCTTGAGCTTGGTGCTCATGTCGGCGCCGGTGAAGGCGGCTTCCTGCTCGCCCGCGATGTGGCGCGCCGCCACGCGCGCCATGTCGTAGCCGGGCGCGACCAGGCCGAAGGTCTGCTCGTTCCACGAGGCGCATTCGCCGATCGCGTAGACGTTGCGGTCGCTGGTGCGGCAGTGGTCGTCGACCGCCACGCCGCCGCGCGGACCCACGGCCAGCAGGCACTGGCGCGCGAGCTCGTCGCGCGGGCGGATGCCGGCCGAGAACACGATCATGTCGGTCTCGAGGTAGCTGCCGTCGGCGAACACCATGCGGTGGCGCGCGGCGGCGCCGTCGACGATCTCCACCGTGTTGCGGCCGGTGTGCACGTGCAGGCCCAGCGCCTCGATGCTCTCGCGCAGCGCGCGGCCGCCGCCTTCGTCGACCTGCACCGCCATCAGCCGCGGCGCGAACTCCACCACGTGGGTCTCGAGGCCCATGTCGCGCAGTGCCTTCGCGCATTCGAGGCCGAGCAGGCCGCCGCCCACCACCACGCCGCTGCGCGAGCGCGCGCCGCATTCCTTCATCGCCTCGAGGTCCTCGATGGTGCGGTAGACGAAGCAGTTGGGCCGGTCGCGCCCGGGTACCGCGGGCACGAAGGGGAAGGAGCCGGTGGCCAGCACCAGCTTGTCGTAGCCCACGACCTCGCCGTCGGCCGTGGTGACGGTGTTGTTGCGGCGCTCGACCGTCACCGCGCGCGCGGCCAGGCGCAGCGTGAAGCCGCTGCGCTCGAAGAAGCCGGGCTCGACCAGCGAGAGGTCTTCGGCCGTCTTGCCCGCGAAGAATTCGGACAGGTGCACCCGGTCGTAGGCCGGCCGGGGCTCCTCGCACAGGACGGTGACTTCCGCGCCGGGAATGCCGAGCGCATGGAGCTGCTCGAGGAACTTGTGGCCGACCATGCCGTGGCCGATGACTGCGATTTTCATGCTGAGGTCCTGCGGGGGCAGCCGGTCCTCGAGGGCGGGCCACCAAGGCTGTCGGGCGACAGCGGCAGGAGGCCTCCGCGACGGAACGGATGCGAGTAATCGGATGGACAAACGAATCCGGCGGCTCATCGCCATCGGCTCGTTCGAACCCCGCCGTCGTTAGCGGAGGCACTGCGGACCCACCCAGGCCGGGAGGTCCGCGACGAGGTTCAGCAATATCCATGCCGCCCCAAAAGACCGGCCGCGGCCCGCGCGTGCACCGGAATCGCACCCGAATCGGCGCGGCGGCGGTGCCGCGTTCTCCGCATTGGTGCGGTGCCGCAGGCTTTTTCGTATGCTCGGGAGCCTGCAACGCGGGGCACGCGCCCCCACGAACCTCCGAAGACCCAAGCCATGTGCGGCTCCGAACTCCATTCCCTTCCCGACGGTGTCCAGCGCGTTGCGCGCGTGCTCCAGGACGCCGGCCATCCGCATGCGCCGCGCATGCTCGACGACGCCTGCCGCACCGCGCAGCAGGCGGCCGACGCGCTCGGCATCGCGGTCGGCCAGATCGCCAAGAGCATCATCTTCCGGCGCAAGAGCGACGAGGTCGCGGTGCTGGTCATCACCTCGGGCGACCGGCGCGTCGACGAGAAGAAGGTCGATGCGATCGTCGGCAAGACCGGCCGCGCCGACGCCGACTTCGTGAAGGCGCGCACCGGCTTCACCATCGGCGGCGTGTCGCCCGTGGGCCATGTGACCAAGCCGGTGGTGCTGATCGACCGCGAGCTGTTCCGCTTCGAGGAGATCTGGGCCGCCGCGGGCCATCCGCACGCGGTGTTCCAGCTGCGCCCGCACGACCTCGAGACGCTCACGGGCGCACCGGTGGCCGACGTGGTGGTGGCCGCGGCGTGAACGTCGCCGAAGCGCAGGCCCTGGCCGACCGCGCCGCCGACCTGCGCGAGCGGGCCGAGCCGGTGCCCTCGCCCTGCAGCTCGGTGTGCCGCATGGACCGGCTCAGCGGCTTCTGCGAGGGCTGCCTGCGCACCATCCCCGAGATCGCGGGCTGGAGCCGCATGGAGGACGACGAGCGGCGGCAGGTCTGGCGCGCGATAGAGTGGCGGGCCCGGGCCGGCATCTGGCGGGCGCCGGCCATCGGAGACATCGACGCATGAAGCACATCGACTTCTACCTGGACTTCATCTCGCCCTATGCCTACCTCGCGTTCGAGCAGCTGCCGCAGGCGCTCGAGGGCCTGAGCTGCAGCGTGGACTACCGGCCGGTGCTGCTGGGCGCGGTGCTCAAGGCGCACGGCCAGCTCGGGCCGGCCGAGATTCCCGCCAAGCGCGGCTGGACCTACCGCCACGTGCTGTGGCTGGGCCACCAGCACGGCATCGAGATCGCGATGCCGGCCTCGCACCCCTACAACCCGCTCGCGCACCTGCGGCTTGCGCTCTCCACCTCCGACGACGGCCGCGTGAGCCGGCTGGTGGCCGAGACCGTTTTCCGCCACGTCTGGCGTGGCGGCCTCGAGGCGGCCGACCCCGCGCGGCTGGCCGCGCTCACCGCGCAATTGCAACCGCGTCGCGATGCCGGCAGCGACGAGAGCAAGGCCCTGCTCCAGCGCAACACCGCGGACGCGATCGCGCTCGGCGTGTTCGGCACGCCGGCCTATGCGGTCGACGGCCGGCTGTTCTGGGGCTTCGACGGCCTCGCGATGCTGCGCGCCTATCTCGCGGGCGATGCCTGGTTCGACGGCCCGCAATGGGCCGAGGCCGACCAGCGTCCGGCCCTGCTGCGCAGCAGCAAAAACTGAGCATCTTCAGCAGCCACGCTGCATTTCTTACAGGCTGAAACGGGCGTCAAGGGTTTCACCTTAATCCGTAAGCGCCCGTTCAGTTTCGCGAAAGGCTCGGGTCAGTCGCGCCTCCAAGAATGCCCCACGGTCCCGAATTCGGGCGCCGCATGAACGCATACACAGGAGACGATCAATGGCAGCCACACTAGATTCACGGGGAGTGCCGCATCCGGCCCCCCGGCCCATGTCGGCGGAGGAGAAGAAGGTCATCTTCGCTTCTTCGCTGGGAACCGTGTTCGAGTGGTACGACTTCTACCTCTACGGTTCGCTCGCGGCGATCATCGCGAAGCAGTTCTTCAGCGGCCTCGATGCGGGCGCGGCCTTCATCTTCGCGCTGCTGGCCTTCGCGGCCGGCTTCCTGGTGCGTCCGTTCGGCGCCATCGTGTTCGGCCGGCTCGGCGACATGATCGGGCGCAAGTACACCTTCCTGGTCACGATCCTGATCATGGGCCTGTCGACCTTCATCGTCGGCCTGCTGCCCAGCTACGCGACCATCGGCGTCGCGGCGCCGGTGATCCTGATCGCGCTGCGCATGCTGCAGGGCCTCGCGCTCGGCGGCGAGTACGGCGGTGCCGCCACCTACGTGGCCGAGCACGCGCCGCACGGCAAGCGCGGTGCCTACACCTCGTGGATCCAGACCACGGCCACGCTCGGCCTGTTCCTGAGCCTGATCGTGATCCTGGGCGTGCGCGAAGGCCTGGGCGAAGCGGTGTTCAACGACTGGGGCTGGCGCATTCCGTTCCTGGTCTCGATCCTGCTGCTGGGCATCTCGGTGTGGATTCGCCTGTCGCTGTCGGAATCGCCGGCGTTCCAGCGCATGAAGGCCGAGGGCAAGACCTCGAAGGCGCCGCTGGCCGAATCCTTCGGCCAGTGGAAGAACCTGAAGATCGTGATCCTGGCGCTGGTGGGCCTGACGGCCGGCCAGGCCGTGGTCTGGTACTCGGGCCAGTTCTACGCGCTCTTCTTCCTGACCGCGCAACTCAAGGTCGATGCGACCACCGCCAACCTGATGATCGCCGCCGCGCTGCTGCTGGGCACCCCGTTCTTCGTGGTCTTCGGCACGCTGTCGGACAAGATCGGCCGCAAGCCGATCATCATGGCCGGCTGCCTGCTGGCCGTGGTGACCTACTTCCCGGTCTTCAAGATGCTGACCGAGGCCGCCAACCCCGACCTCGCCAAGGCCCAGGCCACCGCCGGCGTGACCGTGACCGCCGACCCCGCGACCTGCTCGTTCCAGGGCAACCCGGTGGCGCGCGAGATCGACTTCCGCAGCTCCTGCGACATCGCCAAGCGCTACCTGGTGCAGAACTCCGTGAGCTACGAGAACGTGGCCGGCGCGCCGGGCTCGAAGGCCGTCGTGAAGATCGGCGACAAGACGGTGGAAGCACCGATCGGCAACGTCGTGAACCTCAAGTTCGACGAGGCCTCGGCCAAGGAGATCGCCGCCTTCAAGAAGGGCGTGGCCGAGGACCTGAAGATCGCGGGCTACCCGGCCAAGGCCGACCCCGCGAAGATGAACAAGGTGCTGACGGTGCTGCTGCTGTTCTGGCTGGTGCTGCTGGTGACCATGGTCTACGGGCCGATCGCCGCGATGCTGGTCGAGCTGTTCCCCACGCGCATCCGCTACACCTCGATGAGCCTGCCGTACCACATCGGCAACGGCTGGTTCGGCGGCCTGCTGCCGACCACCGCCTTCGCCATCGTGGCCTCGACCGGCAACATGTACAACGGCCTCTGGTACCCGATCATCATCGCGGCCATCACGCTGGTGATCGGCACGCTGTTCATCCGCGAGACCAAGGACGTGGACATCTACGCCCACGACTGAGCGCCGCGGCGCCATCGAACAGAGAGGAGGGCGCCGCGCGCCCTCCGTTCAACAAAGAGGCTTCATGCCGACCCTCGGCATGAGGCCTTTTTCTTGAACCCCGCATTACCCATCTCAGGAGACAGAACCCATGTGGAAAATCGCAGTCGGCTTCGCCATCTTCGCGGCCATCGCGCTGTACGTGATCTCGAAGGCCGGCGACAAGGTCGACATGTCGGGCGAGAAGCACGGCGTGACGCACGAAACGGCGCCTGCGGCGCCCGCGGCTGCGGCGAGCGCGCCGAAGTAAATCTCCGAAGCGCTGCCTAGCGCTTGAAGCGGCCGTCGCTCACGATCGAGAGGTCGACGTACTCGATCCCCGTGTGATCGGTCGGTGAGTAGGAGATGTCCAGCCCGCCGCCCGGGTCGTACTGGAAGGCATTGAGCGTGGCCAGCAGCCGCGCGCGCGTGGGCTTGGGCCCGGTGCGGCGCAGCGCCTCCACCAGCACCTTGGTCGCGACGAAGCCTTCGAGCAGCGCGGGCGACAGCTCCTCCTGCCCCTTGGCCTTGGCGAGCGCCAGGGCCTCCTTGATCAGCGGATTGCCGAACGAGCGCTCGTAGGGGAACACCTGCGTGACGATCACGCCGCGGCTCGCGCTGCCGAGGTCCTTGATGAAGCCCGAGGCCGCGTTGTTCGACAGCGTGACCACCTGCGCGGCCGAGCCCGCGGCGCGCAGCGCCTTCACGCCATCGGACACCGAGGTGCCCGAGCCGATCCACAGCACGGCCTGCGCATTGGCCTCGACCAGCTTCGGCACGATGGCCGCGAAGTCGGGCTTGTTGCGGTCGGCCAGCGCGATCACCACCGGCTTGAGGTTGGCCTTCTCGAAGCCGCGGTTCGCGCCCTCGAGCCCGTCCTTGCCGAAGGAGTCGTCGGCCTGCACCACCGCGATGCGCTGGATGCCCGTGGTCTGCAGGTGCACCACCGCCTTCTCGGCCTCGCGCTGGTAGGTGGAGCGCACGTTGAAGATGTTCTTCTGCACCGGCTTGTGCAGCGCCATCGCGCCGGTCGAGGGGCCGACCAGCGGCACGCCGTGCTTGTCGAGCAGCGGGATCACCGCGAGCGTATTGGGCGTGCCGCGGTTGAGCAGCAGCGCGACCACCTTCCTGTCCTCGATCAGGATGCGCGAGTTCTCGAGCGAGCGCTTGGCGTCGAGGCCGTCGTCCATGCGGATGACCTCGATCTGCTCGCCGTTGATGCCGCCCTGGGCATTCACCTGGTCGATGACCAGCTGCGAGCCCATGATCGTTTCCTTCACGCTGGCCGCCACCGGTCCCGACAGGTCGGCCGACTGGCCGATCACGATCTGGGCCGAGGCGCCGGTCGCCGCGAGTGCGAGCAGCAAGGCGGCGGCGCGCAGGCGCGGGTTGCTTTTCTTCTTCTTCATCGACAAAACCTTTCCCGTCGGGATTCGTGTACATGTCAGCAAATGCAATTATGTGTAGCCAGACGTGACATGCAATTCCTCGTGCAAACCCTGTCAAACCGTTGTTTGCAAAAGCAAAAAGCCGGGCACGCGGCCCGGCTTGGTCAAGGGGGAAGGGCGGCGCTTCAGCGCTTGAAGCGGCCCTCGCTGATGATCGCGAGGTCGGCGAAATCGATGCCGCTGTGGTCCTGCGGCGAGTAGCTGACCTCGAGGCCGCCGAGGTCGTAGTCGCGCAGGCCGTCGAGCGCGGCCACCACGCGGGCGCGCGTGGGCTTGGGGCCGGCGCGGCGCAGCGCCTCCACCAGCACCTTGGCCGAGGCGAAGCCCTCGAGCGCCGCGGGCGAGAGCTCGTTCTGGCCCTTGGCCTTCGCGAGCGCGATCGCCTCCTTCACCATCGGGTAGCTGATCGAGCGCTCGCTCGGGAACACCTGCGTGACCACCACGCCGCGGCTGGCCTCGCCGAGCTGCTTGATGAAGCCCGAGGAAGCGTTGTTCGACAGCGTGACCACCTGCGCCGCCGAGCCGGCCGCGCGCAGCGCCTTGATGCCGTCGACCACCGCGCTGCCCGAGCCGATCCACAGCACCGCCTGCGCATTGGCCTGGACGATGGCGGGCACGATGGCCGCGTAGTCGGGCTTGTCGCGGTCGGCCGGCACGGTGGCCGCGGGCTGCGCCTTGGCCTTGCCGAAGCCGGTCATCGCGCCCTCGAGCGCATCGGCGCCGAAGGAGTCGGTCACGTGCACGACCGCGATGCGCACCATGCCGATGGTCAGCAGGTGCTGCACCGCCTTCTCGGCCTCGCGCTGGTAGGTGGCGCGCACGTTGAACACGTTCCGCTGCACCGGCTTGTGCAGCACCATCGCGCCGGTGGAAGGCCCGATCAGCGCCACGCCGTGCTTGTCGAGCCAGGGAATGATGGCCTGCGAATGCGGCGTGCCGCGGCTCATGAAGAGCGCGAGCACCTTCCGGTCCTCGATCAGCGCGCGGCCGTTCTCGCCCGCGCGCTTGACGTCGAAGCCGTCGTCGAGCCGGACCACCTCGATCTTCTCGCCGTGCACGCCGCCCTGCGCATTGGCGGCATCGATCACGAGCTGCGCGCCGCCGATGGTCTCGTTGACGCTGGCGGCCACCGGGCCGGTCATGCCGGCGGTCTGGCCGATCAGGAGCTGCGCCTGCGCAGGCAGCAACAGCAGCGCGCCGAGCGCGATCAGGGCCGCGCGCAGGCGGCCGTGCTTCTTCGTCATGTGGTCGTCCCCCGTTGTCGATGGCGTCGCCACCGTTGCAAACCAACGCCTTATTTGTTTCCAAAAGTATTCCGAAGGCCATTCGGACAAACCCCTGCGACCGCACCGACCTTGTGACGCAGTGCACGGGAGCGTCATGGACCACTCCCTAGAATGTTTGCCCCACCCCCAAGGCACTCATGACACAGGGCTCCATCCGCATCCGTGGCGCACGCCAGCACAACCTCCAGAATCTCGACCTCGACATCCGCACCGGCGAGATGACCGTGGTCACCGGGCCCAGCGGCTCGGGCAAGTCGAGCCTCGTGTTCGACACCCTGTACGCCGAGGGCCAGCGGCGCTACGTCGAAACCTTCTCCGCCTACGCCCGCCAGTTCCTCGACCGCATGGACAAGCCGGCGGTCGACAAGGTCGAGGGCGTGCCGCCCGCGATCGCCATCGACCAGACCAACCCGGTGCGCTCCTCGCGCTCCACGGTCGGCACGATGACCGAGCTCAACGACCACCTGAAGCTGCTCTACGCACGCGCGGCCGACCTGTTCGACCGCGAGACCGCGCTGCCGGTGCGCCACGACTCGCCCGACAGCATCTATGCGCAGATCGTCGAGCGCGCGGCGGCCGCGGGCGATCCGCGGCTGGTCGTGACCTTCCCGGTCGAGCTGCCCGCGAGCACCACGGCCGACGAGGTCACGCAGTGGCTGTCGGCCAGCGGCTTCACGCGCGTGCAGTCCGAGCGCGAGGTGGCCACGCCCACCGGTCCGCGCAAGGTGCTCGACGTGGTGGCCGACCGCTTCCGCGCCTCGAGCGCCGAGCGCTCGCGCGTGGTGGAGGCGATCGAGGTCGCGCTCAAGCGCGGCAGCGGGCGCGTGACGGTGCATGCCACGGGCGCAGAGGAGAACGCGCCGACCGATGTATGGAAGTTCTCGACCGGCCTGCATTGCCCCGAGAGCGACATCCGCTACGGCGACCCGATCCCCTCGATGTTCTCGTTCAACTCGGCCGTGGGCGCCTGCGACACCTGCCGCGGCTTCGGCCGCGTGATCGGCGTCGACCTCGGCCTCGTGATCCCGAACGACAAGCTCACCCTGCGCGCGGGCGCGATCAAGACCATCCAGACCCCGGCCTGGAAGGAGGCGCAGGACGACCTCATGCGCCACGCCGAGGCCGCCGGCATTCCGCGCGACACGCCGTGGAACAAGCTCACCGCCGAGCAGAAGCACTGGGTGATCGAGGGCACGCCCAACTACAAGGAGGGCAACTGGAACAAGCAGTGGTACGGCATCCGCCGCTTCTTCGGCTACCTCGAGAGCAAGGCCTACAAGATGCACATCCGCGTGCTCTTGTCGAAGTACCGGAGCTACACGCCGTGCCCCACCTGCGCGGGCGCGCGGCTCAAGCTCGAAAGCCTGCTGTGGCGCATCGGCAGCAAGGAAGACGCCGACGCGGTGCTGCCGCCCGAAAAGCGCTTCATGCCGGTCGGCGTGAAGTGGACGCGCGCGCAGCTCGAGGCGCTGCCGGGCCTGTGCCTGCATGACCTGATGCTGCTGCCGATCGAGCGGCTGCGCCAGCTGTTCGACCGCATGACGGCCGGCGGCGCCGCCGCGGCCGGCGAGACGCAGCGCCCGAGCGCGGCCGGCGAGGCCCAGGCGCTCAAGCTGCTGTTCGAGGAGATCACGACCCGGCTGCGCTACCTGCACGACGTCGGCATCGGCTACCTCACGCTCGACCGCCAGAGCCGCACGCTCAGCGGCGGTGAGGTGCAGCGCATCAACCTCACGACCGCGCTCGGCACCTCGCTGGTCAACACGCTGTTCGTGCTCGACGAGCCCAGCATCGGGCTGCATCCGCGCGACATGAACCGCATCACCGAGGCCATGCTGCGGCTGCGCGACGCGGGCAACACGCTGGTGGTGGTCGAGCACGACCCGGCCGTGATGCTGGCGGCCGACCGCGTGATCGACATGGGCCCGGGCCCCGGCGCGCGCGGCGGCCAGATCGTGTTCGACGGCAGCACCGACGCGCTGCGCGACGCCGACACGCTGACCGGCCAGTACCTGGGCGGGCGCAAGAAGATCGGCATGGGCTTCAAGCGGCTGGTCAGCGAGAACACGCACCGGCTCATCCTCGAGGGCGTGCGCGAGCACAACCTCAAGGACATCAGCGTGGAGTTCCCGCTCGCGCGCCTGGTCTGCGTGACCGGCGTCAGCGGCTCCGGCAAGTCGACGCTGGTGCAGGACGTGCTCGCGCCCGCGCTGATGCGCCACTTCGGCAAGGCCACCGAGACGCCCGGCGCGCACGACCGCCTGCTCGGCGCCGACCACCTCGGCGACGTGGTGTTCGTCGACCAGTCGCCGATCGGCAAGACCGCGCGTTCCAACCCCGCGAGCTACGTCGGCGCCTGGGACGCGATCCGCGAGATCTTCGCCACCGCGCCGATCTCGCGCCAGCGCGGCTACACCGCGAGCAAGTTCAGCTTCAACTCGGGCGACGGCCGCTGCCCCACCTGCGGCGGCTCGGGCTTCGAGCACGTCGAGATGCAGTTCCTCTCGGACGTCTACCTGCGCTGCCCCGACTGCGACGGCAAGCGCTACCGGCCCGAGATCCTCGAGGTGCGGATCGAGCGCCACGGCAGGAGCTACAACGTGGCCGACATCCTCGAGCTGACCGTGGCCGAGGCCGCGGCGCTGTTCGATGCCGACCGCGATGTTCTGCGCGTCTTGCAGCCGATCTCCGACGTGGGCCTCGACTACGTGAAGCTGGGCCAGCCCGTGCCCACGCTGTCGGGCGGCGAGGCGCAGCGCCTCAAGCTTGCGGGCTTCCTGGCCGAGGCCGCCAAGGGCGCGACCTCGAGCAAGCAGGCGGTGGCGCGCAAGGGCACGCTGTTCCTGTTCGACGAGCCCACCACCGGCCTGCACTTCGACGACATCGCGCGGCTCATGCGCGCGCTGCGCAAGCTGCTCGACGCCGGCCATTCGCTGATCGTGATCGAGCACAACCTCGACGTGATCCGCGCCAGCGACTGGTGCATCGACCTCGGCCCCGAAGGCGGTGAGGGCGGTGGCCAGGTGGTGGCCGAGGGCACGCCCGAGCAGCTGCGCGAGAACCGCGCCTCGCTCACGGGCGCCGCGCTGGCCGACTACGAGCTCGCGATCGGCCCGGGTGCCTACAAGGTGGCCGAGCGCGCGGCGCGCCGCTACATCGCGCAGGCCAAGAAGGCGCCGGGCGCCGACGCGGTCGAGATCGTGAACGCGCGCGAGCACAACCTCAAGAACCTCAGCGTCGACATCCCGCGCGGCAAGTTCAGCGTGGTCACGGGCGTGAGCGGTTCGGGCAAGTCCACACTGGCCTTCGACATCCTGTTCAACGAGGGCCAGCGCCGCTATCTCGAATCGCTCAACGCCTATGCGCGCAGCATCGTGCAGCCCGCGGGCCGGCCCGAGGTCGATGCCGTCTACGGCATTCCGCCCACGGTGGCGATCGAGCAGCGCCTGTCGCGCGGCGGCCGCAAGAGCACGGTGGGCACCACCACCGAGGTCTGGCACTTCCTGCGCCTGCTGTTCGTGAAGCTCGGCGTGCAGCACTGCGTGAAGGACGGCGCGGCCGTGCAGCCGCAGACGCCCGACAGCATCGCGGCGCAGCTGATGCGCAACTTCAAGGGCCAGCACATCGGCCTGCTCGCGCCGCTGGTGAGCAACCGCAAGGGCGTCTACACCGAGCTGGCCGACTGGGCGCGGCCGCGCGGCTTCACGCATCTGCGCGTCGATGGCGACTTCCTGCCGACCGCGGGCTTCCCGCGCATCGACCGCTTCAAGGAACACAGCATCGAGCTGCCGGTGGCCAGCCTCGACGTGCTGCCCACGAACGAGAACCAGCTGCGCGAGGCGCTCACGAAGGCGCTCGAGCACGGCAAGGGCGTGGTGCACGTGCTCAGCGAGATGGACGGCCTGCGCGCCGCCATGATGGCCGGCGTGACGGCCGCGGGCATCGGCCGCGTGAGCGTGTTCTCGACCCTGCGTGCCTGCCCGGTCTGCAGCACCAGCTATGCCGAGCTCGACCCGCGCCTGTTCAGCTACAACAGCAAGCACGGCTGGTGCCCCGACTGCGTGGGCACCGGCGTCAAGCTCAGCAAGGAGCAGCGCAAGATCTTCGACGACTCGGTGATGGCCGACGACCAGAAGGGACGCGAGCAGACCTTCGCCGAGCCCGACGCCGAGGACGTGGGCGACGTGGCCTGCCCGACCTGCAAGGGCACGCGGCTCAACCCCACCGCGCGCGCGGTGCTGTTCGGCGGCGGCGCGGTCCATGCGCATGCCGGCACGCCGGGCTGGGGCGAGGGCGGCATCGGCATCACCGAGCTCGCGCGCATGAGCGTGACCGACATCCGCACCTGGTTCGAGAACCTCTCGCTCTCGGGCCGCGAGGCCGAGATCGCGCGCGACCTGGTGCCCGAGATCAAGAGCCGGCTCGAGTTCCTCGAGGAGGTGGGCCTGGGCTACCTCACGCTCGACCGCGGCGCGCCCACGCTGTCCGGCGGCGAGGCGCAGCGCATCCGGCTCGCGGCGCAGCTCGGCAGCAACCTGCAGGGCGTGTGCTACGTGCTCGACGAGCCAACCATCGGCCTGCATGCGCGCGACAACCGCATCCTGCTCGACGCGCTGCACAAGCTCGGCGACAAGGGCAACACGCTGGTGGTGGTGGAGCACGACGAGGACACGATCCGCCGCGCCGACCACATCATCGACATCGGCCCGAGCGCCGGCAAGCGCGGCGGCCGCCTGGTGGCGCAGGGCGCGGTGGCCGACATCGAGCAGGCGGCCGAGTCGCAGACCGGCCGCTACCTGCGCGACGCGATCAAGCACCCGCTGCAGGCGCGCCGGCTCATTCCCTCGCCCGACCCGAAGGCGCCCGACAACGGCCAGTGGCTCACGGTGCGCGGCGCCGACATGCACAACCTGCAGGACGTGACGGTCACCGTGCCGCTGCAGCGGCTGGTGGTGGTCACGGGCGTGAGCGGCTCGGGCAAGTCCACGCTCGCGCGCGACGTGCTGCTGGCCAACGTGCAGGCGGTGGTGCAGCAACGCAGCACCAAGGCCGGCCGCGACGCCGATGCCGCGGGCAAGCGCCCGGCCTGGGCCGGCTGCAAGGGCGTCGAGGGCTACCAGAGCGTGGACCGCGTGCTCGAGGTCGACCAGACCCCGATCGGCAAGACCCCGCGCAGCTGCCCCGCGACCTACATCGGCTTCTGGGACACCATCCGCAAGCTGTTCGCCGACACGCTCGAAGCCAAGGCGCGCGGCTACGGCCCGGCGCGCTTCAGCTTCAACACCGGCGAGGGCCGCTGCCCGGCCTGCGACGGCGCGGGCGTGCGCACCATCGAGATGAGCTTCCTGCCCGACGTGAAGGTGCCCTGCGAGGTCTGCCACGGCGCGCGCTTCAACCCCGAGACGCTGGCCGTGAGCTGGCGCGGCAAGAGCATCGGCGACGTGCTGCAGATGGAGGTGGACGAGGCGGTCGAGTTCTTCGCGAGCATGCCCAACATCAGCCATCCGCTGCAGCTGCTCAAGGACGTGGGGCTCGGCTACCTGACGCTGGGCCAGCCCTCTCCCACGCTGTCGGGCGGCGAGGCGCAGCGCATCAAGCTGGTGACCGAACTGAGCAAGGTGCGCGACGACATCACGCGCCGCGGCCAGAAGGCGCCGCACACGCTCTACGTGCTCGACGAGCCGACCGTGGGCCTGCACATGGCCGACGTCGAGAAGCTGATCCACGTGCTGCACCGGCTGGTGAACGGCGGCCACAGCGTGGTGGTGATCGAGCACGACCTCGACTTGATCGCCGAGGCCGACTGGATCGTCGACCTCGGTCCCGAGGGCGGCAACGGCGGCGGCCGCGTGGTGGCGGCTGCTGCGCCCGAGGAAGTGGTGCGGCTGGGCACGCACACGGGCGTGGCGCTGGCGCCGGTGCTGGCGCGCTGAGGTTTTCTTCGGCCGGCACCAACGCCGGACGGTAGCCCCGAACCGTCGGGCGCGGGGGCTTGCCCCTGCGCTCGACGCGGTCGGGGCCCCAGGCCTCGCCGCGGCCGCGCGTGCGGCGCAGAATGGCCTCGAACCCTTGGCGCAGGCGCACATCCTGGACCCGCCATGGTGGAACGGATCGGGTGCGGCGCCGGCCGGGGCTCGCAAGGAGCCATGCCATGACCCGCTTCATCGATGTCCACAGCCTGGTCCGCCTGGTCGATGAGACCGGCGTGCCGCAATTCCTCACTGCCCTGGCCGACGCGCTGCGCGACGACTTCCTGCGCTGGCGCGAGTTCGACAAGAAGGCCCGCGTGGCCAGCCATTCGCACCTCGGCGTGATCGAGCTGATGCCGGTGGCCGACGACGGCGCCTATGCCTTCAAGTACGTCAACGGCCATCCGCACAACACCCAGGTCGGCCTGCCCACCGTCATGGCCTTCGGCGTGCTCGCCGAGGTCGACACCGGCTACCCGGTGCTGCTCTCGGAACTCACGCTCACCACCGCGCTGCGCACCGCCGCCACCTCCGCCATGGCGGCACGCGCGCTCGCGCGGCCGGGCTCGCGCAGCCTCGCGCTGATCGGCAACGGCTCGCAGAGCGAGTTCCAGGCGCTGGCCTTCCATGCGCTGCTGGGCATCGAGGAGGTGCGCGTGTTCGACATCGACCCGCATGCCACCGACAAGCTGGTGCGCCATCTCTCGGCCTGCTCGCCGATGGCGATCGTGCGCGCGCATTCGGTGGCCGAGGCGGTGCGCGGCGCCGACATCGTGACCACCGTCACCGCCTACCAGGGCCATGCGACGGTGCTCGAGCCCGGGATGATCGAGCCCGGCATGCACATCAACGCGGTGGGCGGCGATTCGCCCGGCAAGACCGAGCTCGACCCCGAGGTGCTGCGCGGCGCGCGCGTGTTCGTGGAGTACGAGCCGCAGACCCGCGTCGAGGGCGAGATCCAGCAGCTGGCGGCCGACTTTCCGGTGCACGAGCTCTGGAAGGTGCTGCTCGGCGAGGTGCCGGGCCGCGAGCGGCCGGACCAGGTCACGGTGTTCGATTCGGTCGGCTTCGCGCTCGAGGACTACACCGCGCTGCGCTACATCCACCAGCTCGCCATCGAGCGCGGCGTGGGCCGGCAGATCGCGCTGGTGCCCGAGCTCGACGATCCCAAGGACCTGTTCGGGCTCACGGCCGCGGGCCGGCGCCGGGCCGTGCTGCGGCGTGCGGCATGATGAGCGGCTGTCCAGCCACGGCGCCCGCCGCCGACCCCGTTCCATGCTCACCATCTACAACGACCGGCACGCACTGCACCAGGGCAAAGTCGAGATGTTCCGCGGCGAGCTCGTGCCGTGCTTCGAGGTGCCGGCACGCGCCGACCACGTGAAGGCCGAGGTCGAGCGCCGCGCGCTCGGCCCGCTGCTCGCACCCGATGCGTTGCCCGACGCACTGCTCGCCAAGGTGCATGCGCCGCGCTACCTCGACTTCATCGCCGGCGCCTGGGACGAATGGGTGGCGCTCGATCCCGCCAATGCCGGGCGCGACGCGCTGCCCTCGTACTGGCCCACGCGCGGCATGCGCACCGACGTGCTGCCCGCGAGCTTTCCCGCGCGCCTGGGCCTCTTCGGCTTCGATGCCGGCACGCCGCTGACGGCCGGCAGCTGGGCCGCCGCGCGCCATGGCGCGGCCTGCGCCTTCACGGCCGCGCAGCGCGTGCTCGGCGGCGAGCGCGCCGCCTTCGCGCTGACCCGGCCGCCGGGCCACCATGCGGGCGCCGACTTCTTCGGCGGCTACTGCTTCCTCAACAACGCCGCCGTGGCCGCGCAGGCGCTGCGCGACGCGGGCGTCGAGCGCGTGGCCGTGCTCGACGTCGACTACCACCACGGTAACGGCACCCAGGCCATCTTCTATGCGCGCGACGACGTGCATTTCGCGAGCCTGCATGCCGATCCGGTCACCGACTATCCCTACTACCTCGGCCATGCCGACGAGCGCGGCGCCGGCGCGGGGCTGGGCTTCAACCACAACCTGCCGTTGCCGCGCGGCACCGACTTCACTGGCTGGCGCGCGGCGCTGAAAAGCGCGCTCGCGCGCATCGCCGAGGTCAAGGCCGGCGCGCTCGTGGTCTCGCTCGGCGTCGACACCTTCGAAGGCGATCCGATCTCGGGCTTCAGGCTGCGCGGCGACGACTACCTGCGCATGGGCGAGGAGCTCGCGCGCGCGGGCCTGCCGACGGTGTTCGTGTTCGAGGGCGGCTATGCGGTGGCCGAGGTGGGCGTCAACGCGGTCAACGTGCTCGCGGGCTTCGAGCAGGCCTGAATGTCCTTGCGGCCTTGAGGAAATCAGGGCTGCCCCGGTTGCCTGGTGCCGATCGGCGGGGCCCAATCGCGCTCTTTCAAATCCAGCCGGGACCCCGCCGCCATGCTCCGCCGCCACACCTTCCTCCGCGCCGCCGCGCTCGCCGCCTGCGGTTTCGCCGCGCCTCTGGCCGCCTTCGCGCAGCAGGCCTTTCCGGCCAAGCCGGTCAAGCTGGTGATCGCCTTCCCCGCGGGCGGCCCCACCGACATCACCATGCGCCAGCTCGCCGACAACGCAAGCCGCATCCTCGGCCAGCCCGTGATCGTCGACAACAAGCCCGGCGCCGGCGGCACCCTGCCCGCGCAGGCGCTGCAGACCTCGCAGGCCGACGGCTACACCATCGCCCAGATCCCGCTCGGCGTGTTCCGCCTCGGCTACACCACCAAGATCAACTGGGATCCGCTCAAGGACATCAACTACGTCATCAACGTGACCGGCTATGCCTTCGGCATCGTCGTGCCCGCGAACAGCCCGTTCAAGACCTGGGCCGACTTCGTCGCCTACGCCAAGGCCAATCCCGGCAAGCTGACCTACGGCTCCACCGGCACCCTGACCAGCCCGCACCTGACCACCGAGCTGGTCGCGCAGAAGGCCGGCATCGAGCTGCAGCACGTGCCCTACAAGGGCAGCGCCGACCTGATGCTCGCCGTGGTGAGCGGCCAGCTCATGGCGGCGGCCGACAGCACCGGCTTCGCGCCGCAGGTCGAGGCCGGCAAGCTGCGCGTGCTCAACACCTGGGGCGAGAAGCGCCTGGCCAAGTTTCCCGACGCGCCCACGCTCAAGGAGCTGGGCTACGACATCGTGCAGAACTCGCCCTTCGGCATCGGTGCCCCCAAGGGCACGCCGCCCGAGGTGGTGAAGAAGCTGCACGACGCCTTCAAGCAGGCGATGGAGGAGCCGAGCTACGTCGCCGCGCTGGGTCGCTACGACATGCTGCCCGACTACATGAGCTCGGCGCAGTACACGAAGTTTGCGCAGGACACGGTGGCGCGGGAGAAGGTGCTGATCGAGAAGCTGGGGTTGGCGAAGGAGAAGTGAGGCGGGCGCCCTGCTTCTTTGTCAAACATGTTTAAAAGCTAGAGTTTTTTAAACATGACAAGGCGGACATGCATAAGAATCGGCGGTTTCCTGTACATGTCCGGCCTTCCGAATGGCATTCGATCGCCTGCAACCCTTCAATGCGCTGCCCTTGCTGCCGCCTGCGATCGAGCTCGAAAGCAAGGCGGTGCTCAAGCAGGCGATCTCCGCCAACCGTGTCCTTGCCAACCTTCGAGGGCTTGCCGCGCAGATTCCGAACCAGGACGTCCTGATCAGCAGCATCGTCCTGCAGGAGGCCCGGCTTTCGTCCGAGATCGAGAACATCGTCACCACCAACGATGAGCTGTATCGCGCGGACGCCGATGCCGATGGCAAGGCCGATGCGCACACCAAGGAAGTCCTGCGCTATCGCGAGGCGCTGTACCTGGGGCTCGAGGCCCTGAAGACACGCCCGCTGGCCACCAACCTCTTCATCGAGATCGCGCAGCGGATCAAGCAGATCGAGTTCGGCGTGCGTGCCGTTCCCGGCACCGCGTTGAAGAACAACGTAGGCGAGGTGATCTACACGCCGCCGGTCGGCGAAGCCTTGATCCGGGAAAAGCTCGCGAACCTGGAGGGCTTCATCCACGGCGACGACGATTTCGACCCCTTGCTGAAGATGGCGGTGATGCACTACCAGTTCGAGGCCATCCATCCCTTCGCGGACGGCAACGGCCGAACGGGGCGCATCCTGAACCTGCTGTTCCTGGTCGACAAGGGATTGCTGGACAGCCCGGTGCTCTTCCTGTCGCGCTACTTCATTGCGAACCGGGCCGGCTACTACGACGGCCTGCGCCGGGTGACCGAATCGCGGGACTGGGAGAACTGGCTGCTCTTCATGCTGCGGGCGGTGGAGAGCACGGCCCAGCAGACCTTCGATCAGGTGATGCGCATCCGGGCGCTGATGGAGCGGGTCCGGGAGCGGGTGCAGCGGGAGGCGCCGAACGTCTACAGCAAGGACCTGGTCGAGGTGATCTTTCGTCACCCGTACACCAAGATCCAGTTCGTGGTCGACGCCGGCATCGCCAAGCGGCAGACGGCATCGGGTTATCTCCAGGTGCTGGCCAAGCTGGGCGTGCTGCGCGAAAGCCGCCACGGCCGCGAAAAGTACTACGTCAACGACGCGCTTTTCGACGAACTCGTGGCGTGAGACATGTCGATGCCATCGACATATCGCGAAAACGTGTCGATTTTTGATGGATTTTTAAACATGATCGGCATGGGCACGGCGCTCACTGCCTGATCGCAAACAACTCCCCCACCAGCCGCTCCCCCAGCGCCACGCGCACCGGCTCCCCCCCGAACACCAGCCGGAACACGATCGGCGCGATCAGGTGATCGATCACCTGTTCGGCCGTCGGCGTGGCCTCGCCGCGCGCGCGCGCCTGTTCGACCAGGGCCAGGGCCTCGCGGCGGCGGTTGCGCAGGCAGTCGGTGTCCTCGTCGCCGTTGGCCAGCGCGGCCGCGGCCTTCAAGAGCGAGGTGTTGCACGGCTTGGCCAGGTGCTCGATGAGTTCGCGCGCCCAGGCCTCGAGGTCGGCGCGCAGCGTGCCGGTGTCCGGCAGCGGGCGGTCGGGGTCGAGGCGGTGGGTGGCGGTCTCGGCCAGCAGGCCGGAAAGATCGCCCCAGCGGCGGTAGATGCTGGAGGCGCTGACGCCCGCGCGTTCGGCCACGGCCGGCACGGTGACGCGCTCCCGGCCCTGTTCGGCGACCAGTGCCTCGAGCGCGGCCCGCACCTGCGCCTGCACCTGCGCGCTGCGCCCGCCCGGGCGCCTGGCGGAAGAAGAAGGAACGGCGGGCGTGACGGCGGTGTTCATGGTGAATCGACTTTAACGCAAAGATATTTGCTTTAACAGCGGAGGAGGCCTAGAATCGCAAACGCAAAGATTTGTGCGTTAAGAGCCGTTTCGCGCCAAGGAGTTCACCGTGTCCCAATGCCCCGACCTCGCAAGCCGTCCCGGTACCGCCGCCGCCCCTGTCCGCGCGGCGCCGCGGCGCATGCCCGCGGCCCTGGCCTTCCCGCTGCTGGCGGCGGTGCTGTTCGCCTTCTTCTTCGCGGCGGCCGCACCCTCGCCGCTGTTCGTGGTGTTCCAGCACGCCTGGGGCTTCTCGTCCTCGATGCTGACGGTGGCGTTCGCGATCTACGCCATCGCGCTCCTGATCTCGCTGCTGGTGGCCGGCTCGCTGTCCGACCACATCGGCCGCCGCCCGGTGGTGCTCGCGGCGCTGGTGCTGCAGGCGGTGGCGATGGGGTTGTTCCTGCTGGCGGGCGATATCGGCGGGCTGATCCTCGCGCGCGTGGTGCAGGGCGTGGCGACCGGCATCGCGAGCGGCGCATTGAGCGCGGCCGTGGTCGAGGCGGCGCCGGCCGCGAAGAAGCGGCTGGGGGCGTTGATCACCAGCGTGTCGCCGCTCGCGGGGCTGGCGCTGGGCGCGCTGCTCACGGGCATGGCGGTGCGCTGGACTGGGCAGCCGGTGACGTGGGTGTTCGGCGTGCTGGCGCTGGTGTTCGCGTTCGGCGCGGCGCTGGTGCTGTGGATGCCCGAGACGGTGACGCCGCGTGCCGGCGCGCTGGCCTCGCTGGTGCCGCGGGTGTCGATACCGGTGCGGGCACGCGCCGAGTTCGCGCGCGGGCTGCCGGTGTTCGTCGCGGTGTGGGCGCTCGGCGGCTTGTTCCTGTCGCTCGCGCCTTCGCTGATGCACCACGTGTTCGGCATCGACAGCGGCGTGGTCAACGGCCTCACGATCGCGGTGCTGTCGGGCGTGGGTGCCGCGGCGCCCACGCTGCTGGGCCGCTTCGCGGCGCCGCGCCCGGCGATCCTCGGCATGGCCAGCCTGGCGCTCGGGCTGGTGCTGCTGCTGGCGGCGCTCGCCACGCGTTCGCTGGCGCTGTTCTTCGTCGGCACGGCGGTGGCCGGCATCGGCTTCGGCGGCGCCTTCTCGGCGCTGGTGCAGACGCTTGCGCCGCTGGCCCAGTCGCACGAGCGCGGCGAGCTGTTCGCGGCGATCTTCGTGGTGAGCTACCTGGCCTTCAGCCTGCCGGCGATGCTCGCGGGCTTCCTGGTCGCGCCGCTGGGCCTGCTGGCGACGGTCGAGGGCTACGCGGGCGTGCTGCTGCTGGTCGCGGCCGTGGGCACCTGGAACCAATGGGCGCCGCTGCGCCGGCGTGCCGCGCCCTAGTTCGGTCGCGCCGCGAGGATCGCTGCCACCGCCTCGCCGAAACCCGCGCCACGCTCGCCGCGCGTCACGTAGTGCGGCAGGAACTCGAGCTGCGGCACGAAGCGCGCGACGTTCGCCACGCCGATGCTGTGCGCGAAGCTGCGGAACATCAGCTGGTCGTTGGTCGAATCGCCCACGTAGGCCCAGCGCGCCATCTCGTCGTCGAGCCGGCGGCCCCAGAGTTCGCGCACGATCCAGCGCGCGCCCTCGAGCTTGTCGTTGCCGCCGTACCAGCCGTTGACGTGGATGCTGCTCACGGTGGCATGCATGCCCTCGCCGCGCATCAGCGCCACCACGCGCGCGATGGTGGCCTCGTCGAGCCGTGCGAACTCGCTGTGGTCGATCGCGATGTCGGTCTCGCGGCCCGGCGAGTCGGTGGCGCGGCCGGCGCCTGGAATTTCCGCCTCGATGCGCGCGAGCACCGCCTGCATGCGTCGGTAGTTGGCGGCACGCGTGGGCGCGTCCTGCTGGTAGCGCCTGGCGATGCCGCCGCCGGACAGCGGCAGCAGCGCCACCGCGCCGTTCTCGGCCACGATCGCATCGACCGACCAGGCGTTGACGAAGGGCTCGCTCCAGCCCACGGGCCGGCCGGTGATCGCCACCACGTGCAGCCCGGCCGCGCGCAGCGCGCCGAGCGCGGCGAGTGCATCGGCGGTGATCGCGCCCTCGGTGGTCAGCG
Organism: Variovorax sp. FG153; assembly: GCF_057809595.1. Lineage (NCBI taxonomy): Bacteria > Pseudomonadati > Pseudomonadota > Betaproteobacteria > Burkholderiales > Comamonadaceae > Variovorax > Variovorax sp. FG153. The sequence continues at coordinate 172,354 of NZ_JBMDKG010000004.1, read as the reverse complement.
TGTCGTCGATGTCGGTGAACAAGCCCGCGAGCGTGGCGCGCGCGGTGGCGGGCCATTGGCCCAGCGGCAGCAGGCGGTCGGGCGAGGCGGGGAGGGAAGAAGACGCGGTGAAGGAGGACATGGCGGACGGCACGGCAGGAGCGCGGATCGTACCGGTGGCCGCGCGCGCCGCGCTTTCGTGTAGCATCCCGCCCCCGCCGGCCGGTCGCGCAGACCGCCCCGGCGCGGCCCGCCCATGTCCCAGATCGTCGTCGACCGCCTCCTCAAGACCTACCGCATCGCCGAGCGCGACCCCGGCGTGCTCGGTGCCGTGCGCGGCCTGCTGCATCGCCGCCATCGCACGGTCGAGGCGCTCGCGGGCGTGTCCTTCGCGCTCGAGCGCGGCGAGCTGCTGGGCTTCATCGGTCCCAACGGCGCGGGCAAGTCCACCACCATCAAGATCCTCTCGGGCATCCTGCGGCCCGATGGCGGCAGCGTGCGCATCGACGGGCGCGATCCCTTCGCCGACCGCGAGCGCCACGTGGGCCGCATCGGCGTGGTGTTCGGCCAGCGCACCCAGCTGTGGTGGGACCTGCCGGTGGGCGAGGGCTTCGACCTGCTGCGCGACATCTACCGCGTCGACCGCGAGCGCTACCGCCGCACGCGCGACGAGCTGGTCGCGCTGCTGAGCCTCGAGCGCGTGCTCGACCAGCCGGTGCGCCAGCTCTCGCTGGGCCAGCGCATGCGCGCCGAGATTGCGGCCGCGCTGCTGCACGAACCCGAGATCCTGTTCCTCGACGAGCCCACCATCGGCCTCGACGCGCCCTCGAAGCTCGCGGTGCGCGACTTCGTGCGCCGCGCCAACCGCGAGCGCGGCACCACGGTGCTCCTGACCACGCACGACATGCACGACATCGAGGCGCTCGCGCGGCGCGTGATCGTGATCGGCCATGGCCGCGTGCTGGCCGACAGCCCGGTCGAGGCGCTGCGCGCGCAGGTGCTGGCCGAGCGCCGGCTGGTGGTCGATTTCGCGCAGGAAGCGCAATTGCCCGACGACCTCGGCACCCACTGGCCCGGCGTGCGCGTGAACGCGCGCGACGGCCGCACGCTGGTGCTCGACTTCGATCCCGCAGCCGTCTCCGCGCCGGCCTTGATCGCGCGCATCGCGGCCGAGCATGCGGTGGAGGACATCCGGCTCGAGGGGCTGGCGATCGAGGCCGTGATCGCGCGCTTCTATGCGATGCATGGAGCGGCCGACGCATGAAGGCCGGATGGCGCGAGGTCGCGCGCCCCTACACCGCGGCCTTCGCCTCGCGCTTTCTGCAGATGCTGCAGTACCGCACCGCCGCGCTCGCGGGCTTCGGCACGCAGTGCTGGTGGGGCGGCATCAAGGTGATGGTGTTCGCGGCCTTCTACGGCGGTGCCTCGGCCGCCGCGCAGGCGCCGATGACGCTCGAGCACGCCATCACCTACACCTGGCTTGCGCAGGGCCTGCTGGTGCTGATGCCCTGGCTGGTCGATCCCGAGGTGGCGCAGTCGGTGCGCACAGGTTCGGTGGCCTACGACCGGCTGCGGCCGGTCGATGCCTATGCGCTCTGGTATGCGCGCTGCGCGGGCTGGATCGCCGCGCGCCTGCTGCCGCGCGCGGCGCTGATGCTGGGCTTCGCCGCCGTCGCGTTGCCGCTGCTGGGGCTCGGCGCCTGGGCCTGGCAGCCGCCGGTGGGCGTGGCGGCCGCGCTGGCCTTCGCGCTGTCGATGGGGCTGGGCCTGGCGCTGTCGACCGCGATGGTGATGCTGCTCAACGTCGCGACCTTGTCGGCGCTCAACGAGCGCGGCATCAACGCGCTGTCGGCGCCGCTGGTGATCGTGCTGTCGGGCAACCTGCTGCCGCTCGCGCTGCTGCCCGATGCCTGGCAGACCGCGCTGCTGGTGCAGCCGCTGGCCGGGCTGATGGACATTCCCGCGCGCCTGTACTTCGGCCAGCTGCGTGGCGCCGACGCGCTGCTCGGGCTGGCGCTGCAATGCTTCTGGATCGCGCTGCTGGTGGTCACCGGCCGCTGGCTGCTGGTGCGCACCATGCGCCGGCTGCAGGTGCAGGGCGGGTGAGCGCGACATGAGCAGGTCACCGGGATCGATCGCGCTGTTCCTGCGGCTGGTGAAGGCCTCGGTCGGCGCGCAGGCGCGCTACCCGGCCTCGGCGCTGATGCTCACGGTGGGCCAGTTCCTCGTCACCGGCATCGAGGTGGTCGCGGTCTGGGCCATGTTCCACCGCTTCGGCGAGGTGCGCGGCTGCACCCTCGGCGAGGTCGCGCTGTTCTACGGCCTGGTCAACTGCATGTTCGCGCTGGCCGATGCCCTGGGCCGCGGCTTCGACGTGCTGGGTACCGAGTTCCTGCGCAGCGGCGCCTTCGACCGCCTGCTGCTGCGCCCGCGCCCGCTCGCGCTGCAGCTCATGGGCCACGACTTCCGCATCAGCCGCATGGGCCGGCTGCTGCAGGGGCTGGCGGTGATCGGCTTCGCGACCGCGCAGGCCGGCATCGCCTGGACGCCCGAGGCCGTGGCCGTCGCGCTGTTCGCGCTGGCCGGCGGCGTGGCGCTGTTCCTCGGCATCCTGGTGCTGCAGGGCACGCTGGCCTTCTGGACCGTCGAGAGCCTGGAGATCGCCAACGTGCTGACCTACGGCGGCGTGCAGGCGGCGCAGTACCCGCTCGCGCTCTACGCGCGCTGGTTCCGGCGCCTGCTTACCTTCGCGGTGCCGCTGGCTTGCGTGGCCTATTACCCCGCGCTGCTGATCCTCGGGCGGCCCGATCCGCTCGGCGCGCCGCACTGGGTGGGCTGGGCGTCGCCGCTGGCGGGCTTCGTGTTCCTCGCGCTGGCGTTCCGCGTCTGGGGGCTCGGCTTGAGGCACTACGCCTCGACGGGCAGTTGAATTCGGACTTCCGGACGCGAAGAACGCGAAGGTTTCGCGAAGGGCGCGAAGAAAACCTACTTGTTTCTCTTTGGCGTCCTTCGCGAAACCTTCGCGTCCTCTGCGTCCGGCTGCCCGCTTCCGCGTTATCCCGCGCTCTGCAGCGCCAGCCCCGCGTGTTCGCGCAGCGGGTGGAAATGGATCTTCGGGAAGCGTTCCTGCGCCAGCCGCACGTCGTACGGCGAGGTGCACAGGAAGGCCAGCGTGTCGGCCGCGTCCTTGGCCATGCGCTGCGGATAGGCGTTGACGAACTCGCGCAGCTCGGCCGGCGTGTCGGCCGTGATCCAGCGCGCGCCGGTGTACTGGCAGCCCTCGAGCCGCACGTCGGCGTCGTACTCGGCCTTCAGCCGGTGCTGCACCACTTCGAACTGCAGCTGGCCGACCGCGCCCAGCAGCATCGGGCCGCCGATCTCGGGACGGAACACCTGGATCGCGCCCTCCTCGCCGAGCTGCGCCAGGCCCTGCTGCAGCTGCTTGGTGCGCAGCGGGTTCTTGAGGATCACGGTCATGAACAGCTCGGGCGCGAAGAAGGGCAGGCCGGTGAACTGCAGGCTCGCGCCGTCGGTGATGGTGTCGCCGAGCTGCACGCCGCCATGGGTGGTGAAGCCCACGATGTCGCCCGCGTAGGCTTCCTCGACCGCCTCGCGGCGCTGGCTCATGAAGGTCACGACGCTGGTGGGGCGCAGTTCCTTGGCGGTGCGCTGCACCTTGAGCTTCATGCCCGGCGTGTACTTGCCCGAGGCCATGCGCACGAAGGCGATGCGGTCGCGGTGGTTGGCGTCCATGTTGGCCTGCACCTTGAAGACCACGCCCGCGAAGTCCTTGTCCTCGGGCTGGATCTCCTTCGTCACCGGCTGGCGGTTGACCAGCGTGGTGCTGGTGCGCGACTGCGGCGAGGGCGCGAGGTCGACCAGCGCGTCGAGCACTTCCATCACGCCGAAGTTGTTCACGCCCGAGCCGAAGAACACCGGCGTCTGCTTGCCCGCGAGGAAGGCCTCGCGGTCCCAGGTGGGCGAGGCGCCGGTGGCGAGCTCCATGCTCTCCATCGCGGTCTCGAAGTCGGCGCCGAAGCGCTTGGCGAGGGTGTCGCGCTCGCTCAAGGGGATGGTCTCGAAGTCCTGCGGCAGGCGTTCGCTGCCCGACTCGAACACCGTCATGGCCTGCGTGCGCAGGTTCATGATCCCGCGGAAGCTCTTGCCCTGGCCCACGGGCCAGGTCATCGGCACGCAGGGCATGCCGAGCTCGCGCTCCACCTCGTCGAGGATGTCGAGCGGCTCGCGCACCTCGCGGTCCATCTTGTTGACGAAGGTGATGATCGGCGTGTCGCGCTGGCGGCAGACCTCGATCAGGCGCCGCGTCTGCGCTTCCACGCCGTTGGCCGCGTCGATCACCATCAGCGCCGAGTCGACCGCCGTGAGCACGCGGTAGGTGTCTTCCGAGAAGTCCTTGTGGCCGGGCGTGTCGAGCAGGTTGATCACGTGGTCGCGGTACAGCATCTGCATCACCGACGAGGCCACCGAGATGCCGCGCTGCTTCTCGATCTCCATCCAGTCGGAGGTCGCATGGCGCGAGGCCTTGCGCGCCTTCACCGAGCCGGCGATCTGGATCGCGCCGGAGAACAGCAGCAGCTTCTCGGTCAGCGTGGTCTTGCCGGCGTCGGGGTGGGAAATGATCGCGAAGGTGCGGCGGCGGCGGGTTTCGGAGGCGAAAGACACGGTAGGGCCAGGTAGAAGGGGTCGGTCGGGCGAACCGGCGATTGTCGCAGGTCACCCCGCGGACCGCACCCCTGCCTTTCAGTTGTGCCCCTGGGGCAGCGACAGCGCGTCGTCGGCCGCGACGAAGCGCCGCGAGGCCTTCGGATCGCGAAACACCAGCGGCTGCGCCGGCGGCTCGCCCGCGTCGGCGCGGCGCACGGCCTCCAGCACCTCGCCGTGCGCGGGGCTCTTGGCGCACACCGGGTCGGCCGCCGCGGCGTCGTGCGCCAGCATGTAGGCTTGGCAGCGGCAGCCGCCGAGGTCGCGCTCCTTGTGCTCGCAGCTGCTGCAGGGTTCCTTCATCCAGCCGGTGCCGCGGTAGCGGTTGAAGCCTTCCGAGTCGCGCCAGGCGCTGCGCACGCTGGTCTCGCGCAGGTTCGGGAACGCGAGGCCCGGCAGCATGCGCGCCGTGTGGCAGGGCAGCGCGGTGCCGTCGGGCGCGACGGTCATGAACATGCTGCCCCAGCCGTTCACGCATTTCTTGGGCGCGGCCTCGTGGTAGTCGGGCGCCACGAAGAAGATCCGCATGCGGCCGTCGAGCTTGCGGCGCCAGGCCTCGGTGGCGGCCTCGGCCTTGCGCATCTGCTCGCGCGTGGGCAGCAGGTGGGCGCGGTTCTCGCGCGCCCAGGCGTAGTACTGGGTGTTGGCGAGCTCGAGGTACTCGGCGCCCATGGCCTCGGCCATCTCCACGATGCGGTCGATGTGGTCGATGTTGAGCCGGTGGATCACCACGTTGAGCACCATCGGCCAGCCGTTGGCCTTGATCAGGCCGGCCACCTTCCGCTTGAGGTCGAAGGTCTTCGTGTGCGAGAGGAAGTCGTTCATCTCGCGCGTGGAGTCCTGGAACGAGAGCTGCACGTGGTCCAGGCCCGCGGCCTTGAGCGCCGCCGCGCGCGCCTCGCTCAGGCCCACGCCCGAGGTCAGCAGGTTGGTGTAGTAGCCCAGGCGCCGGGCCTCGGCCACCAGCACCTCGAGGTCGTCGCGCAGCAGCGGCTCGCCGCCCGAGAAGCCGCACTGCACCGCGCCCAGTTCGCGTGCCTCGCGCAGCACGCGCAGCCAGTCCTCGGTGGGCAGCTCGTCGGCATGGCCGGCGAAATCGACCGGGTTGTAGCAGAAGGCGCAGTGCAGCGGGCAGCGGTAGGTGAGCTCGGCCAGCAGCCACAGCGGCGGACCCGGCAGCGCCGCCGTCGCGCTCACTTCAGCACCACCCAGCGCTGCGCGAGCGCGATCTCGAGGAAGGCCAGCACCTCCTTGCCGAGGCCAGTGGTGTCGAAGCATTCCTCGAGGTCGAGCACGATCGCGCGCACGTCGCTTTGGCCGTCGCAGCGCTTGAGGATCTCGCCCGCGCTCTGGTTGAGCTTGACCATGCCCTCGGGGTAGAGCAGCACGTGGCAGTCCTGCGCGGGCTCCCACTGCAGCCTAAAGCCCTCGGCGATGCCGGGCCGGCTGTCGAGCGTGGGCGCGCTCATGCGGCACCTCCCCCGGTGGCCGGCGTCACGCCGTAGGCCAGCGCCATCGCATCGTTCATGGCCCAGAGGATGTCGAGCTTGAACTGCAGGATGTCGAGCGCGCGCTCCTGCTGCGCGCGCGTGGCGAAGTGCTCGAGCGTGAGCGCCAGGCCCTGCTCGACGTCGCGCCGCGCCTGGCTCACGCGGTTGCGGAAGTAGGCGAGGCCGCCGGGCTCGATCCACGGATAGTGCTCGGGCCAGCCGGCCAGCCGCTGCTTGTGGATCTCGGGCGCGAACAGCTCGGTCAGCGAGGAGCACACGGCCTCCTGCCAGGGCGCGCGGCGTGCGAAGTTCACGTAGGCATCGACCGCGAAGCGCATCGCGGGCGTCACGTGGCGCAGGTCGACGATCTCCTCGCGCGCGAGGCCGGTTGCGACGCCGAGGCCGATCCAGGCCTCGATGCCGCCCGGGTCATCGCCGCTGCCGTCGTGGTCCACGATGCGCTGCACCCAGCCGCGCCGCACCTCGCGCTCGGGGCAGTTGGAGAGGATCGCCGCGTCCTTCACCGGAATCGCGATCTGGTAGTAGAAGCGGTTCGCGGCCCAGCCGCGCACCTGTGCGGGCGTGGCGCGGCCCTCGTTGAGCATGCGGTTGAACGGATGGTGGATGTGATAGGCCTTGCCCCTGGCGCGCAGCTGCGCCTCGAACTCGGCGTGGCTCCAGGCTGGCTCGCCGCTGGGCGTGCGCGGCGGCGCGAGGGAGATGTCGATGAGGGCGATGATGGGCTCCTGGGTGCTGCGTGCTCAGAGCACGATCTCCATGCCGTCGAAGGCGACCTCGATGCCGCGCCGGTCGAGCTCGGCGCGCTCGGGCGAGTCCTCGTCGAGGATCGGGTTGGTGTTGTTGATGTGGATCAGCACCTTGCGCGTGCGCGCGGGCAGGTCGGCCAGCCATTCGAGCATGCCGCCCGGTCCCGACTGCGGCAGGTGGCCGATGCTGCGGCCGGTCTTGCGGCTGAAGCCCAGCGCGATCATCTCGTCGTCGCGCCAGAAGGTGCCGTCGACCATCACGCAGTCGGCCGCGCGCATCGCGGCATCGACCTCGGGGCTGTGCGCGCCGAGGCCCGGCGCATAGAAGGCGCTGCGGCCGCTCGCGGTGTCGGTCAGCGTGAGGCCGATGTTGTCGCCGGGCACGGGATGCTCGCGGTGCGGCGAGTAGGGCGCGGCCTTGCCGACCAGCGCGAGCGCGCGCAGCGCCAGGCCGCTCACGCCCGGCACCTCGAAGCCGCGGCCGTCGAGCGGCAGCTCGTGGTGCGCGACGCCGCAGAAATGCGAGAGCACGCGCAGGATCGGGTTGCCCTGCGTGAGGTCTTCGTACACCGGCCCGGTGCACCACAGCGGCAGCGGCGCGCCGCGCTCGCGCAGCATGTAGAGGCCGGTCGAATGGTCGACCTGCCCGTCGACCAGCACCACGCCCGCGATGCCGGTGTCGCGCGGGCCGCGTCCGGGCTGCAGCGCGGGCGTGGCCTTGATCTGTTCGAGGATGTCGGGCGAGGCGTTGACCAGCACCCAGTCGTCGCCCGTGTCGCCCTTGGCGCAGATCGAGGACTGCGTGCGCGCGCGGGCGCGCACGGTGCCCGCGCGCAGGCCGGCGCAGTTCGCGCAATTGCAGTTCCACTGCGGAAAGCCGCCACCGGCGGCGGCGCCCAGGACGCGGATGTGCATGCGGTGCGGCGCCGCGCGGCGGCGCGAGAGAAGGGGGAGGGGAAAGCGAAACCGGCACGGACCGCCGAAGCGGGCCGTGCCGGAAAGGGCGTGGCGCTCAGCGCGCCGCCACGTACATCGTGATCTCGAAGCCGAAGCGGAAGTCGGTGGCTTGAGGGGTGGTCCAGGTCATGAAGTCTCCTTGAGGAATTCCATTCGCAGGCGAAGGCCGATGGGTGCCTTCGGAAGCGGCGAAAGCGCGCTCCGCGGACAGCATACCCAGTTTGAGGGGGGCGCGCAGCGTGGTTGCAGTACCCGTCGCGGCGTGGGCGCGGTCCGACGGCGTAGCATCGGCCGCATGCTGGAGGCACTTGGTTCTACAGGCGATGGCACGGGCCGGCTCGACGTGGGCGAGGGCCATCGGCTGCACTGGGAGACCACCGGTGCCGTCGAGGGTCGCGCCGCGCTCGTGCTGCATGGCGGGCCCGGTTCGGGCGGCTCGCCGGCGCTCGCGCGCGGCTTCGATCCACAGCGCTATCGCGTGGTCGCCTTCGACCAGCGCGGCGCGGGACGCAGCACGCCGCGCGGCGAGACGCGCCACAACCGCACCGAGTTGCTGATCGCCGACATCGAGGCACTGCGGCACCACCTGGGCATCGAGCGCTGGCTGGTGGTCGGCGGTTCGTGGGGCGCGACGCTGGCGCTGGCCTATGCGGCGCGCCATCCCGAAGCGGTCGACGGGCTGCTGCTGCGCGGACTGTTCGTGCCGAGCGCATCGGAGTTGCATTGGAGCTTCGAGGGCGCGCGCGCGACCCATGCCGAAGCAGGGTCGCGGCTGGCCGGCGCGGTCTCGCTGGCCGGGGGCGCGCCGTTGCTGCCCGCGTTGTGCCGCGTGTTCGCGGGCGACGACCTCGCAACGCAATCGCGCGCGACGCTCGCCTGGCTGGCCTGGGAGCATGCGCAGGGCGGCCAGTCCGGCGCCGCGCCCGAGCCGCAAGGCGATGCGCTGCAACGCGCGATCGATCGCTACAAGGTGATGGCGCACTACCTCGCACACCGCTGCTGGCTCGCGGACGGCGACGCGGTGAGGTGGGGCGCGCTCGACGCGCTGCGCGACCACCCGGTGCTGTTCCTGCACGGTGAACTCGACCGGACCTGTCGCCCGGCCGCCGCTCGAGCCGTACAGCGCCTGCTGCCCGCGAGCCGCTTCGAAACCGTGCCCGGCGCGGGCCACGATCCCTTCCATCCCGCGATGGCGCAGCGCATGGCGCGCGCGCTCGATGCCTTCGCGGCACGAGGCCGTTTCGACCCACCCGTTCAGAACGCCTCGGTCACCCCGTAGGCCCGCATCTGCGCCTCGACCTGCGCGACGTCCTGGCACAGCACGACGAGATCGTGCGCGCGGCCCTCGCGGTCCTTCACGTGCTTGCTCAGCAGCGCCTCGGGCCGGAAGCCCAGCGCCTGGAACACCGCGATCGCGCCGCGCTGGTCCACGGTCATCTGCGCCACCACCTTCTCGTGGCCCTGTTCCATCGCGAGCGCGCAGCCCTCCTGCGCGAGCTGCTGGCCCAGGCCGCTGCCGCGCAGGGCAGGCTCGACCAGCACGCGCAGCTCGGCCACATGGCGCGACCACGAATGCGGATCGCGGATCACCGCCGCGCAGCCCAGCACCTTGTCGTCGCGCACCGCGAGCACGCTGTCGATGTCGCCGCGCGCGATGGCGCGCACCCAGGCGTCCATCACCTTGGGCTGCGTGATGTCGCGCGGCAGGAACAGCAGGTCGTGCGTGGGCAGCGCCTGCGCGAAGGCCAGCACCGCGCCGGCATCGGCGGCGTCCATGCGGCGCAGCGCGATCTCGCCGTCGGCATGCGGCAGCGTGCGCGGATAGAGCCGGGTCGAACCCGGGTTCGTCGGGGTGTCTGCGGCATTCGTCATGTGGATCGCACTCCCAGCCATTCGTCGAGCTTCGGCCACAGCCGGCGCACCGCGTTCGGTCCCGCGGCCAGGCTCACATGGCCGCCCTTGAGCACCACTTCCTCCTTGTCCGCCGATCCGATGCCCGCGATCAGCGGCGCGCCCGCCTCATAGGGAACGATGTGGTCGTGCTGCGCGAGCGCATGCAGCACCGGCACCTCGATGTCGGCGAGGCGCACCGGCCGCCCGCCGATCGAGAGCTCGCCTTTCAGCAGCTTGTTGCCCCACATCAGTTCCTTCACGGTCTGGCGGAAGTACTCGCCCGCCAGCGGCAGCATCTCGGCGCCCCAGCGGTCGAACATGCGGTAGGACTTGACGAACTCGTCGTTCGCCATGTTGTCCCACAGCTGCACCAGGCCCGCGCCGCGGCCCGCGGGGCGCAGCATGTCGAAGGAGGCGAACAGCATCTCGGGCGGCACGTTTCCCACGCTGTCGACCAGCCGGTCGACGTCGAAGTAGCGCTGGTCGGACCAGGCATGGAACATCGTCATGCGGCTGAAGTCGATCGGCGTGGTGAACAGCGCGAGGTTCTTCAGCGGCCCGCCGGGATGCAGCGCGGCATAGAGCGTGGAGAGCACGCCGCCCATGCAGTAGCCGACGATGCTCACGTCCTCCTCGCCCGAGCGTTGCTGCACGCGGCGGATCGAGTCGGGAATGAAGTCGAGCACGTAGTCCTCGATGCGCAGCCGCTTCTCCTGCAGCCGCGGCGCGTTCCAGTCCATCATGTAGACGTCGTAGCCCTGCTTGAGCAGGTGCTCGACCATGCTCTGGCCCGGCGCGAGGTCGAGGATGTAGCCCTTGTTGGTGGTGGCCATCACGATCAGCACCGGCACGCGGTAGATCTCGTCGACCATCGGCCGGTAGTGGTAGAGGCTCAGCGTGCCGCGGCGGTGGATCTCGTCCTTGGGCGTGAGTCCGACCGCGGGCGTGGCGCTGGTCAGGAACTCCAGGCCCTTGATGTTGCGCTGGATGGTGCGCTCGATCTCGGCGCGCAGGTCGGGCAGCACCGGCAGCTCGGCGGCGGGCGTGCTCATGGGCGCGGGCGGCGGGTGCGGGCCGGGGCCTTCTTCGCGGGTGCTGGCGGCGCGGCCGCCATCGAGGGTGGCTGTTTCGTGCGCCGCGGTGCCGCGGGCCGCGGTTGCGGCGCCGTACCGCCCTCCTCGAGCTGTCGCGCGATCCGCGCCAGATGGTCGTCGATGTGCTGCAGCTGCTCGGACAGCGCCTGCAGGTCGGCGCGCGTGGGCAGGTTCAGCATCGTGAGCAGCCGCGCCATCAGGTCGGCCAGCGCCTTCTGCGCGCCCAGCGAGGCATTCATGCCGCCGTGCATGCCCTGCCGGAACGGATCGGAGGCCATGGCCTCGTTGGCGAACGCGTTGGTGCTCTTTTCCCATTGCGCGCTGAGCTCGCGCCAGATCGCCATGGGGTCGAGGGGAGAGGAGGACTGGGTCATGGCCGCACACCGAGGTTCGTCGTCGGAAGGCCGCGCCGTGCGCCGGCGCGGCGCCTGGGCCGCGCGCTACTTGCGCTGCAGCATCTTCGTGACCTCGTCGACGTTCGACTGGATGCGCTGGCGCACCACCTCGAAGGCATCGGCCTGCGACTTGGCCGCGAGATTGGCGAGTTCCTTGATGTCGTCGACCGCGCGCTGGAACGACTGGCGGCCGAGCGCGTCGAGCTTGGCGAGGCTTTCCTTGGGGTCCTTGCCGGGGATGTCCTTGGCGGCCGCCTGCCAGTCGGTGATCGCGCTCTTGATCATCTCGGTCTGGCGCTGCACCACGGTCTGCAGGCCCTGGAACGACTTCTCGTTGGCCTGCATCAGCGCCTGCAGGTCCTTGCGGCCGCTGTCGAGCAGCTTGCTCGCGCCGTCGGTCATGTTGAGGTTCTGCAGCCGCTCGGCCATGCCCTTGAGCGGGTTGAGCATGTCGGCCGCGCTCGGGGTCGCCTTTTTCGCGGCGCTTCCGCTGCTGCTGGCAGTGGTCTTCTTGGCGGCGGCTTTCTTGGCAGTGGCCATGGTGCGGAATCTCCTGAGGACGTTGGACAAGATGGTGGCGGGACCGGCCGCGCACGCGCGCGGTCCGCCGCCACGATACGCCGCGGCGACCCTGCCGCGGCGGTCGCGGCCGCGGATTTGCCTGGGGGATTTCCCGAAGGGATGGTGTGCGCCGCGGCGCCGGCGATCGATGCGGTGTCGCCGGGTAGCGGCAACGGCTTACATCGGCGGCGTGAAGCCGTCGCGCCCGGCCACCACGCGCAGCGCGGTCGGCGTGCCGTTGCGCTCCTGCGCATTGACCAGCACCTTGGCGCCCGGCACCAGCAGCGCCTCGGTGCCGGGGCGGAAGGTCACGACCGGCACGTCGCGCGGCACGATCACGGTCTTCTCGCCGCCCTTGTAGGTCAGGCGCAGCTGCTGTCCGCCGCGCACCGAGCGTGGCGCGGCCGCGAGGTCGGCCACGGTCGCGTTGGTCATGGTGCTCCGCGGCTGCAGGTCCCACGGATAGTGGCCCTCGCCGCTGCCGCGCGCGGCCTCGGGGAACACCAGCACCTCGAGCGCCTTCTGGGTGCCGTCGGGCTGCGGCATCGCGGCGGTGCCGACGAAGCTGCCCTTCCTGATGTCGGACAGCTTGATGCGGTAGACCTCCGACAGCGGCATGTCCGCGGGCCGCGCAAGGCTCACGACCTCGCCGTCGCGGTCCTTGACGACGAGCTTCTTCGCGTCGGCGTAGACCAGCGTGCCGCGCACGCGCACCACCGGTTGCGTGGCCGAAGCCTGCTGTGCGAGGGACAGGCCCGGCAAGGTGGCGAGGCCGAGCAGGGCCGCCGTGCAGAGCGCACGGCGCGCGGTGGGGGACGGGGGCGCGGACAGGCGGGATGAGGGCATCGGAGGGCTTTCGCTGAAAAGGAAAAGAAGGCAAGCCGCGTTGTACGCCCCGACTCTGAGCCCTGCATGACGCGGGGTGTTGGCGCGTGCTCGCGTTCCGTGATGTGGGAAGCCCCGGCCGTTGGCGCCCGTGTCCGGCACGTCTACAATCCGCCGCTTCCGAGGAGCGTTGCAGCGCCGCCAGGCGTGAGGCTCGGACCCATCGCAACCACGCTCATCCGCTGTTCTCGCGGTGAGTCTTTTCCCCCGATCGCAGTGGCCTCGTTCAAACACAGTTCTGGAGTTCACTTCACATGAGCGCTGTTCTCAAGCCCACCCCTGTTTCGTCCGCCGACCAGGCGATCGCCGACCTCTCGCTCGCCGCCTGGGGCCGCAAGGAAATCCGCATCGCCGAAACCGAGATGCCCGGCCTGATGGCCATCCGCGAGGAATTCGCCAAGAGCCAGCCGCTCAAGGGCGCGCGCATCACCGGCTCGCTGCACATGACGATCCAGACCGCGGTGCTGATCGAGACGCTGCAGGCCCTGGGCGCGCAGGTGCGCTGGGCCTCGTGCAACATCTTCTCGACGCAGGACCACGCGGCCGCCGCGATCGCCGCGTCGGGCACGCCGGTGTTCGCGATCAAGGGCGAGTCGCTCAAGGACTACTGGGACTACACCCACGCCATCTTCGATTTCGGTCCCAAGGACTCGAAGGGCGAAGGCCCCAACATGATCCTCGACGACGGCGGCGATGCCACGCTGCTGATGCACCTGGGCCAGCGCGCCGAGAAGGACCTGGGCGTGATCGCCAACCCGGGCAGCGAGGAGGAGCGCATTCTCTTCGCCGCGATCAAGGCCAAGCTGGCCGTGGACGCGACCTGGTACACGCGCAAGTCGGCCGAGATCATCGGCGTGACCGAAGAGACGACCACCGGGGTGCACCGCCTCAACGAGATGAGCGCCAAGGGCACGCTGCTGTTCCGCGCCATCAACGTCAACGACTCGGTCACCAAGAGCAAGTTCGACAACCTCTACGGTTGCCGCGAATCGCTGGTCGACGGCATCAAGCGCGCGACCGACGTGATGGTCGCCGGCAAGGTGGCCTGCGTGGCCGGCTACGGCGACGTGGGCAAGGGCTCGGCCCAGGCGCTGCGCGCGCTGTCGGCGCAGGTGTGGGTCACCGAGATCGACCCGATCAACGCGCTGCAGGCCGCGATGGAAGGCTACAAGGTCGTGACGATGGAGTACGCGGCCGACAAGGCCGACATCTTCGTGACGACCACCGGCAACAAGGACGTGATCCGCCACGAGCACATGGCCGCCATGAAGGACCAGGCCATCGTCTGCAACATCGGCCACTTCGACAACGAGATCGACGTCGCGTCGATCGAGAAGTACGAATGGGAAGAGATCAAGCCGCAGGTCGACCACATCACCTTCCCCGACGGCAAGAAGATCATCCTGCTGGCCAAGGGCCGCCTGGTGAACCTGGGCTGCGGCACGGGTCACCCGAGCTTCGTGATGTCCTCGTCGTTCGCGAACCAGACCATCGCGCAGATCGAGCTGTTCACCAAGCCCGACGCCTACCAGGCCGGCAAGGTCTACGTGCTGCCCAAGCACCTCGACGAGAAGGTCGCGCGCCTGCACCTGAAGAAGGTCGGCGCCATGCTCACCGAGCTGACCGACGCCCAGGCCGCCTACATCGGCGTGAGCAAGAACGGCCCCTACAAGCCGGACACCTACCGCTACTGATCGCCGCGCATGCGAGCCGACCAGTTGCTGGTGGAACGCGGCCTCGCCGCCTCGCGCTCGCAGGCCGTGCGGCTCATTGCCGGCGGCATGCGCTGGCGCGATGCGGGCTCGACCGATGCGTGGCGTTCGGTCGCGAAGAACCGCGACGAGGTGCCCGAGTCGGCCGAGCTCGAGCTCGACGACGCGGCCGAGGCGCGCTATGTCTCGCGCGGCGGGCTCAAGCTCGAAGGCGCGCTCGAGGCCAGCGGCGTCGATGCCGCCGGCAAGCTGTGCCTCGACGTGGGCCAGTCGACCGGCGGCTTCACCGACTGCCTGCTGCAGCGCGGCGCCGCCCGGGTGGTGGGCGTCGATGTCGGCCACGGGCAGCTGCATGCGAAGCTGCGCGAGGACGCGCGCGTGCTCGCCATCGAAGGCGTCAATGCGCGCGCTCTCTCGGCCGACGACCTGCGGGAAGAGGGCGAGGAGCCCTTCGCCGAGCGCTTCGACCTGATCGTCGGCGACCTGTCCTTCATCTCGCTCACGCTGGTGTTGCCGGCCGTGGTGCAGTTCCTCGCGGACGACGGGCAACTGCTGATGCTGGTCAAGCCGCAGTTCGAACTGCAGCCGGGCCAGGTCGGCAAGGGCGGCATCGTGCGCGACGCGGCGATGTACGAGATCGTCGAGAAGCGCCTGCGCGATGCCTGCGCCGCGCTCGAGCTGCGCGTGCTGCGCTGGTTCGACAGCCCGATCGCCGGCGGCGACGGCAACCGCGAGTTTTTCATTCACGCCGTGCGCGCGACGGGCGCGGGCGGTTCCTAAGGAGACGCAGGTGCGCCTTCCGCTGAGTTTCGAATTCTTCCCGACCAAGACGCCCGAAGGCGCGGTCAAGCTGCGCGCGGCGCGCCAGCAGCTCTATGCGCGCAAGCCCGAGTTCTGCTCGGTCACCTACGGTGCGGGCGGCTCCACCCACCAGGGCACCTTCGGCGCGGTGCAGGAGATCCTGTCCGAGGGCGTGGACGCGGCCAGCCATTTCTCGTGCATCGGCGCCACGCGCGAGACGGTGCGCGCGCAGCTCGCCGAGCTCAAGGCCATGGGCGTGAAGCGCCTGGTGGCGCTGCGCGGCGACCTGCCCAGCGGCTACGGCGCGGGCGGCGAGTTCCAGTACGCGAGCGACCTCGTGGCCTTCATCCGCGCGGAGACCGGCCGCGACTTCCACATCGAGGTGGCCTGCTATCCCGAGGTGCATCCGCAGGCGCGTTCGCCCGAGGCCGACCTGCAGGCCTTCGCGGCCAAGGTGAAGGCCGGCGCCGATTCGGCGATCACGCAGTACTTCTTCAGCGCCGACGCCTACTTCCGCTTCGTCGACGAGGCGCGCGCGCTCGGCATCGACACGCCGATCGTGCCCGGCATCATGCCGATCACCAGCTCGACGCAGCTGATGCGTTTCTCGGACGCCTGCGGCGCCGAGATCCCGCGCTGGATCCGGCTGCGGCTGCAGGCCTTCGGCGACGACACGGCCTCGATCAAGGCCTTCGGCCTCGATGTCGTGACCGACCTGTGCGCGCGGCTGCGCGAGGGCGGCGTGCCGGCGCTGCACTTCTACACGATGAACCAGTCGGCGGCCACGCTGGCTGTCCTGGAGCGCCTGGATTGAGAGGGGCGGCGCGGGCGCCTGGCTCGCTGCGCGGGGCGCTTCGCGCCGCGCTCGTGGCCTGCACCTGCGCGCTCGCTGGCTGCGCCATGCCGCCGGCGACCGAGGGCGGCGCGGCGCCGGACACCGTGGCGCAGGAGAGCCTGTCGCCGATCCCGCGCCAGATGACCGTGCCACCCGGCGCCGAGCCGCGTTCGAACGTGCCCTCGGTGCGCTACGACCTCGCGGTGACCGGCCCCGATGAACTTCCCGCCGACGGCCTGCCGGGCGACGAGCCGCGCGGGGAGGTGTTCGAGCGCGGCGGCGCCTCCTGGTACGGCATCCAGTTCCACCAGCGCCGTACCGCCAGCGGCGAGCGCTTCGACATGGGCGCCCTGACGGCCGCGCACAAGACCCTGCCCTTCAACACGCGCGTGTGCGTGCGCAGCCTCGTCAACGGCAAGGAAGTGCTGGTGCGCGTGAACGACCGCGGCCCCTACACCCAGGGCCGCGTGATCGACCTGAGCCGCGCCGCGGCCGACCGCATCGGGCTCGCGAGCCTGGGCATCAAGCAGGTGGCGCTGACCGTCATCGACCGCGAGGGCATGCGTTGCGACGGCGAGCTCGCGGAGCCGGGCGAGGCCGACGCGCCGTCGCTCGAGGTGGCGCCGGTGCGGCCGCCGCAGGCCCGGCCTGCGGCAACGCGCAAGGCGCCGGTACGCCGCGCGCCGGCACGGCGGCGCTGAGCGGATCAGCCCGCGGCGTCGATCGTGAAGCCCGCGTTGCGGTCCTGCCCCAGCTTCTGCACCAGCTGCGGCAGCGCCGCTTCGAGCAGCGGCTTGAGCGTGTAGGGTGGATTGATCAGGAACATGCCGCTGGCCGGCAGGCCCGGGCGGCGCGTTTCGCCGCTGGGCGCGGTCGTGATCTTGCTCGACTTGACCGTCAGCGTGACGTTGAGCGAGGACTTGCCGGCCTTGGTGGCCATGGTCTTGAGCCGGCGCGGCAGGTCGTGCGCCTCGGGCCGCGGAATGATCGGATACCAGACCGCGTAGGTGCCGGTGGCGAAGCGCTTGAGCGCCTCGGCCATGAAGTCGAGCACCCGGCCGTAGTCGGTCTTGAGCTCGTAGCTCGGGTCCATCAGCACCAGCGCGCGCCGCGAGGGCGGCGGCAGGAACTTGGTGGCGCTGCCGAAGCCGTCCTCGTGCAGCACGGCGATCTGGCGGCCGGCCTCGAGCTGCGCGATGTTGGCCGTGAGCGTGCGGCTGTCGGTGGGATGCAGCTCGAACAGCTTGAGCCGGTCGTGGTCGCGCAGCAGGTGCTGCACGATGAACGGCGAGCCCGGGTAGACGCGGGCGCCGCCCTTGGCATTGAAGTCGTGGATCACCTCGAGGTAGCGTGCGAGCGCGTCGGCCAGCGGGGCCTCGGCTTCCTGGGCGGCCTTCTTGGCGGGGGCGCCCGCCGCGGGAGTCGGCGCGGGCGTGGCCTTGGGGTCGGCGACCAGGCGCAGCACGCCCTCGGCGGCCTCGCCGCTGGTGCCCGCGTAATCGCCATCGAGCCGGTACAGGCCCGCGCCCGCGTGGGTGTCGACCACCGTCAGCGCGGTCTCCTTTTCGAGCATGTGATCGAGCGTGGCGATCAGCACCAGGTGCTTGAGCACGTCGGCGTGATTGCCGGCATGGAAGGCGTGGCGGTAGCTGAACATGAGAAGAAATACCTAAAAGGTGGAGGCATGCATCCGGCGGGATCGCTAGACTCGCGCGCCGGAAACATTAATTAACAAGAGGGACGCCAATGCGTGGAGCAGGGTGGAGATTCTGGGGCCTGTGCGTGGGTGCGGGCGTTTTGTCCATTTTGACGGGGTGTGCGTCGGTGACGCACGGCACCCAGCAGAGCGTGAAGATCGAGACGCTGACGGAGGCCGGAAAGACCGTCGAGGGTGCCAAATGCACGCTCACGAACGACCGCAACGGTATCGTGATGCGCTCGGGCGAAAGCGTCTCGGTGCGCCGTTCGGGCGCGCTGCTGAACATCGAATGCACGCAGCCGGGCCTGGCGCCGGCCACGGGGCAGGCGATTTCGCGCGTCAACACGGGCATGGTGGGCAACATCCTGATCGGCGGCGTGCTGGGCGCGGCCATCGATTCGGGCACCGGCGCCGGCTTCAACTACCCGAGCTGGATGCAGCTGGTGTTCGGCGAGGTGCGCAGCTTCGACCGCGGCGGCCAGACCGGCGACCAGGCGCTGGCGGGCACCCGCATCGGCGAGACCAGGCTGGCGGCGCCCTCCGTCGTGCCGCCGCCGCCCACGGCCATCGCGGTGACGCCACCGCCCCAGGTCGCGCCCGCACCCGCGCCTGCACCGACACCGCCGGTGGCCGCCGTGCCGCCACCGGCGCCACGCGCCGTCGGCGCGCGCGTTTCGATGGACGATCTCGGCGCGCTGCTTCCCGCCAAGCCATGAGGACTCGCGTTCTCTGCCTGGCGGCACTGCTGGCCGCCGGCCCCGCCGCGGCGCTCGAGCCCGACGTGCTGTTCGCCAAGGTGTCGGGCAGCGTCTGGGCCATCCGCACCTTCGACGCCCAGTCCCGGCCGCTCAGCGCCGGCAGCGCGGTCGTGATCGCGCCCGGCCGGCTCGTGACCAACTGCCATGTGCTGGCCAAGGCCAGCAGCTTCGTCGTGCGCCAGGAGAACGTGGCCTACGGCGCCACTCTCGAGTACCCCGATCCGCAGCGCGACCTGTGCCAGGTCAAGGTGGCGAACTTCACCGCGCCGCCGGTGGCGCTGGCGCCCGCGGGCAGCGCGCGCGTGGGCCAGCGCGTCTATGCCATCGGCAATCCGCGCGGCCTCGAGAACACGCTCAGCGACGGCATCCTGTCGGGCCTGCGCGGCGAAGAGGGCGAGCGCCTGCTGCAGACCACCGCGGCCATCGCACCGGGCTCGAGCGGCGGCGGGCTGTTCGACAGCGAAGGCCGACTGCTGGGTATCACGACCTTTGCCGCCAAGGACGGCGGCAGCCTGAATTTCGCGGTGCCGGCGGAATGGCTGGCCGAGCTGCCGGCGCGCGCGAAGACCGCGCTGGAAGCACGCACCAGCGGCGCCGACGGCAACGGCCGCGGCGCGCCCGCGGCCGGCCGTCCGGGGGCGCCACGGCTCGGCGAGGTGTTCGAATACGTGCTGATCGACGGCCTCACGGGCGTGCGGACGCCGGTGCGCTATCGGGTCGACCGGATCGAGGGCGAGAACGTCTATTTCAACCAGGGCGGGCGGGTCGAGAAGGCCGATGGCCAACTGGTGTCGGCGACCTCGCCGGCCGGCGGGCTGTTCGACGCCGCCTCGCCGCCCGGAGGCTGGACTCGTCCCGCGATGACGCCGGGCATGCGCTGGCGCAGCGAGTACACCTCGGCCTCCAGCGGGGAGAAGGCACGCTACGAGCTCGATGCCACGGTGATCGGCACGAGCCGCATGACCGTCGACGGCGAGGCGCTGAACGTGCAGCAGATCGCCTACGAGGGCTGGATGTTCGCGCTGGTGGGCACCGGACCCGCGCAGGCGCTGCCCTTCAAGGCGACGGCCTCCTACGCGCCCGACATGGGCCGGGTGGTCCGTTTCGAGGCCGAATACCGCCGCGCCTACCTCGGCATGACGCGCGAGACGCTGGAGCTGGTGCGGGTCTGGCGCTGAGCCCGGAGCGGGCGTTTCGGGGGCTTGAGGCCGCGGCGATCCGGAAAATTGCCCGCCAACCTCGATTCTTCGTATAATCGCGGGCTTCGCAGCGTTTTTGTGGCCCCGCGGCGAAGACATTTCACCACCTAAGAGATTCCCACCAGAGGAAAACCGACCGTGGAAAAGGGCCCGCCAAACCCTCTTACGAAAAGAGAAATCTCATGACCACGTTCAGCGCAAAACCCGCTGACGTGAAGCACGAGTGGTTTGTGATTGACGCGACCGACAAGGTCCTCGGACGGGTAGCCAGCGAAGTTGCCCTCCGTCTGCGCGGCAAGCACAAGGCCATTTATACGCCTCACGTCGATACCGGTGACTTCATCGTCATCATCAATGCAGCCCAGCTGCGCGTCACCGGCGCCAAGTCCATCGACAAGGTGTACTACCGTCACTCGGGCTACCCGGGCGGCATCACGGCGACGAACTTCCGCGACATGCAGTCGAAGCACCCCGGCCGCGCGCTGGAGAAGGCCGTCAAGGGCATGCTGCCCAAGGGCCCGCTCGGCTACGCCATGATCAAGAAACTCAAGGTGTACGGCGGTGCAGAGCATCCGCACACCGCCCAACAGCCCAAAGTGCTGGAACTGTAAGGAGCCTTGAGAATGATTGGTGAATGGAACAACGGCACCGGCCGTCGCAAATCCAGCGTCGCTCGCGTGTTCCTGAAGAAGGGCACCGGCAAGATCACGGTCAACGGCAAGGACATCCAAGCGTTCTTCGGCCGCGAAACCTCGATCATGATCGCCAAGCAGCCGCTGGCGCTGACGAACAACCTCGAAACCTTCGACGTCATGGTGAACGTGCACGGCGGCGGCGAATCGGGCCAGGCCGGCGCGACCCGCCACGGCATCACCCGTGCGCTGATCGACTACGACGCGGCCCTGAAGCCGGTGCTGAGCCAGGCTGGCTTCGTCACCCGCGACGCGCGCGAAGTCGAGCGTAAGAAGGTCGGTCTGCACTCCGCACGCCGCCGCAAGCAGTTCTCGAAGCGCTGATCTCCAGCCTTCGCCTGCCGAGAAAACCGCCTTCGGGCGGTTTTTTCATGGGGCCTGCTTCCCGGCCCGGCCTTGCCCTCGTGTGGCTGCGACCCCACTTGCATTGGGTGCACCGCCCGCGGTCCCGGCCCCGAGGCCCGCATTGCAGTAGCATTCCCTCCCTTGGCCGCATGTTCCGGCCCCCTCTCCAGGAGTATTCCCTCATGAGCGCCGTTGCCGAAAACATCCAGACCCAGATGCCCGAACCGATCGTCTTCACCGACAGTGCGGCCGCCAAGGTGGCCGACCTGATCGCCGAAGAAGGCAATCCCGACCTCAAGCTGCGCGTGTTCGTCCAGGGCGGCGGCTGCTCGGGCTTCCAGTACGGCTTCACCTTCGACGAGATCACCAACGAAGACGACACGACGATGACCAAGAACGGCGTGTCGTTGCTGATCGATGCCATGAGCTACCAGTACCTGGTCGGCGCCGAGATCGACTACAAGGAAGACCTGCAGGGCGCCCAGTTCGTGATCAAGAACCCGAACGCCACCAGCACCTGCGGCTGCGGCTCCAGCTTCTCGGCCTGATCCTACCGATGGTGCCTGCCCGCAGCGCACCGTCCCCCCACCAAGCCGCCTCCGGGCGGCTTTTTGCTTTGCGCCTCCATTCCCGCCCATGCCGCCCGACACCGCCGTAGCCAACACCGCCGTCGCCCCCGCCCGCAAGAGCCTGCTGTGGCTCGTGGCGGTGGGCTTCTTCATGCAGACGCTGGACGCCACCATCATCAACACGGCGCTGCCGGCGATGGCGGCCAGCCTCGGCGAGAGTCCGCTGCGCATGCAGTCGGTGGTGGTGGCCTATGCGCTGACCATGGCGATGCTGATTCCCGCCTCGGGCTGGATCGCCGACCGCTTCGGCACGCGGCGCGTGTTCTTCGCGGCCATCGTGCTGTTCGCGCTGGGCTCGGTGCTGTGCGCGCTCTCGCACGGGCTGGGGCAACTGGTGGCCGCGCGCGTGGTGCAGGGGCTCGGCGGCGCCCTGCTGCTGCCGGTGGGACGGCTGGCGCTGCTGCGCACCGTGCCGCGCGGCGAATTCCTGCAGGCGATGAGCTTCGTGGCGATTCCGGGCCTGATCGGCCCGCTGCTCGGGCCCACGCTGGGCGGCTGGCTGGTGCAGTACGCCTCGTGGCACTGGATCTTCCTGATCAACGTGCCGGTGGGCCTGGCCGGCTGCATCGCCACCCTGCGCTTCATGCCCGACCTGCGCGGCGCCGCGCTGCGGCGCTTCGACGCCGTGGGCTACGGCCTGCTGGCCTTCGGCATGGTGACGATCTCGCTCTCGCTCGACGGCGTGGCCGAGCTGGGCCTGCGCCAGGGCGGGGTGATGGTGGTGCTGGTCTTCGGCTTCGCGAGCGTGGTGGCCTACTGGCTGCGCGCGGCGCGCACGCCCGAGCCGCTGTTCGCGCCCTCGCTGTTCAAGGTGCCGACCCTGAGCATCGGCCTGCTCGGCAACCTGTTCTCGCGCCTGGGCAGCAGCTGCATGCCCTTCCTGGTGCCGCTGCTGCTGCAGGTGTCGATGGGCTATTCGCCGCTGCGCGCGGGCCTGATGATGCTGCCGGTGGCGCTGGCCGGCATGGCGATGAAGCGCTTCGCCACGCCGTTGATCACGCGCCACGGCTACCGCAAGGTGCTGGTGGTCAACACGGTGCTGGTGGGGCTCGCGATGGCCAGCTTCGGCCTCACGGCGCCAGGCCAGCCCTTCGCGCTGCATGTGCTGCAGCTGCTGTTCTTCGGCGCGGTCAATTCGCTGCAGTTCACCGCGATGAACACCATCACCCTCAAGGACCTCGACGGCAGCATGGCCAGCAGCGGCAACAGCCTGCTGTCGATGGTGCAGATGCTCGCGATGAGCATGGGCGTGGCCGCCGCGGGCGCGGTGCTCGCGGGCTACAACGGCGTGTTCGGCACCGACACCGCGGTGCGCACGCTCGATGCCTTCCAGGCGACCTTCGCCAGCATGGGCCTGATCACGGTGGCTTCGGCGCTCATCTTCTGGCATCTGCCGGCGGAGGTGCGGGCATCGCGGCCCGCGCAGCCCGAAGTCTCGGGCCAGGGCTGAGTCAGGCCGGGTAGATCGCGCCCAGCACGCGGGCGCCGCGGGCGCCGGTCACGCTGGCGAGGTTGCCGCTCTCGCGCCGCACCGTGGCGCGCGCCAGCCAGGCGAAGGCGGCCGCCTCCACCTGTTGCGGCGGCAGGCCGCGTTCGTTCGAGGCCACCACGGCGATGCCCGGCAGCAGGGCGCGCAGCCGCGACAGCAGGTGGCCGTTGAGCGCACCGCCGCCGCAGACGATCAGCAGCTTGCTCTCTTTTCCGTAGCGCAGCAGGTCGGCGGCGCAGGTGCTGGCGGTCAGCTCTGCGAGCGTGGCCTGCACGTCGACCGGCGCATCGGCCGCGCCGGTGCCCACGTGCGCGGCCAGCCATTCGGGATTGAACAGGTCGCGCCCGGTGCTCTTGGGCGGGGCCTTGGCGAAGAAGGGCTCGCCCTGCAGCCGCGCGAGCAGCTCGGGCAGCACCTGGCCGCTCGCGGCCCACTGGCCGTCGAGGTCGAAGGGCTGGCCGTGGTAGCGCTGGCACCAGTGGTCCATCAGCGCGTTGCCCGGGCCGCAGTCGAAGCCCAGCACCACCGCGCCCTCGGGTGCATCGCTGGCCGGCAGCAGGCTCAGGTTCGAGATGCCGCCGAGGTTCAGCACCGCGATCGGCTCGCCGGGTCCGGCGAACAGCGCCCGGTGGAAGGCCGGCACCAGCGGGGCGCCCTGGCCGCCGGCCGCGAGGTCGCGGCTTCGGAAGTCGGCCACCACGTCGATGCCGCAGAGCTCGGCCAGCAGCGAAGGGTTGTTGAGCTGCAGCGTGTAGCCGACCTCGTCGAATTCGCCGGGCCGGTGGCGCACGGTCTGGCCATGCACGCCGACGGCGCGCACCGCGCCGGGCTCGAGGCCGGCA
This sequence comes from Variovorax sp. FG153, assembly GCF_057809595.1. NCBI lineage: Bacteria > Pseudomonadati > Pseudomonadota > Betaproteobacteria > Burkholderiales > Comamonadaceae > Variovorax > Variovorax sp. FG153. The sequence continues at coordinate 148,610 of NZ_JBMDKG010000004.1, read as the reverse complement.
TCGGCCAGCAGTTGCCGGACCACGCCCGCGTAGACGCGAGCCAGCCCGTTGCCGGCGAGCGCCGCGCGATGCAGTTCGTTGTCGCCCGGGGTGTTGAGGGCCATCAGCTCGCCGCGCAGGCCGACCGGGAAGGTGGCGCTGGCGTAGCCGGTGACCGCGATCCCGCCGTCGGAGAAGTCGGCGAGCACGCCGTCCACGCCATCGAGCGAGGTGCCCGACATCAGTCCGATGTAGAGGTCGCCGGTGGCCATGGGGCTGGGGAAACCGCCGGAATGGCTCCGGCGCTTCATCTGTCTATCTGGAAGCGCGGCGCTCAGTCCGCGCTGGCCTGGACCACCGAGAACGCGGCGGCCAGCTCGGTGCGCGCGCCGACGGCGATGCGTTCGAAGGCCGGGCGCATCGCCGCGGTGATCGGGGCGCCGCCTTCCTGCGCGATCGAGGTCGGGTTCTGGTAGACGCCGTTGACCCGGAATTCGAAGTGCAGGTGCGGACCGGTGGCCCAGCCCGTGGAGCCCACAGCGCCGACGGTCTGGCCCTGGCTCACGCTCTGGCCGGCCTTGACGTCGATGCGGCTCAGGTGCGCATAGGCCGTCTGCTGGTTGTTGCGGTGGTTGATGATGACGATGTTGCCGTAGCCGTTCTGCGTGCCGGCGAAGTCGACCGTGCCGTCGCCGACCGTGCGCACGGCGGTTCCGGTGGGCGCCGCGTAGTCGATGCCGTTGTGCTGGCGCCAGCTGTTGAGGATCGGATGCATGCGCATCGCGAAGCCGCTCGACACGCGCGTGAATTCCACCGGCGTCGCCAGGTAGGCCTTGCGCAGGCTGTCGCCGTTCGGGCGGTAGTAGCTGCCCTTCTGGCCCGCGCCCGGCGGCTGGAACCACACGGCCTGGTGCACCTTGCCGTTGTTCTCGAACTCGGCCGAGAGCACGCGGCCGCTGCGCAGCGCCTGGCCGTCGGCCTCGAAGGTCTCGTAGACCACGGCGAAGCGGTCGCCCTTGCGCAGCTGGCGCACGTCGACGTCGCCCGCGAAGATGTCGGCCAGCTGGCTGGCGACGGCATCGGGGATGCGCGCCTCGTCGGTGGCGGCGAACAGCGAGCTGCGGATGGTGCCGCTGGCCAGGCGGGCGCCCGGCGTGAGGGTGTCGCGCTCGGTCAGGGCCACGAAGCCCACGGGCGTGCGTTCGACCACGAAGCGCTTGAAGCCGCCGTCGCCGTCGGGAATCCAGCGCGCGCTGAGCTTCTTGAGCTGGTTGTCCTGCGTGGCCTCGGCGGTCACGGTGCGGCCGGCGCGCGCGAACAGCGCGGTGCGGGCCTCGCCGCTGCCGCGCACGAAGGCGCTGGCGGCCGGATCGGAGATGCCCAGGCGCTTGAGCAGCGCCTCGGCGGTGTCGCTCGAGCGGGTGACGTCGGTGCGGAACAGCGTGAAGCTGAAATCCTCGAGCGACGTCGCCTGTTCGGCGAACGACAGGGGGGCGGAGGTGGCTTCGAGCACCTGGTGGACCGGGAGGTCCGAGGCATCGGGTCCGAGCGAAGCCACGGCGAGGGTTCCGGCGCTCAGCAGCGCCGCCGCGATGACCGCGGTGATCTGCTTGGGGTAGGTCCGGAACGTATAGGCCACGCGAGAAGCGAGAAGCTCCTCGGCGGCAAGAATGCCGTTGATCAAACTATGAATTCCAGCTCAGGTTTCTGCAGATCCGTCTGCAAAGCCCAGAGCGGTCAGGGCGGCGGGACGGTGCGGAAAAAGCGCCGCTTAGAATCCGGCGCTTGAAAAAGTCGGGCGAGTATAGCTTCCGCACTCCAAAAGTCAGCCAAAAAAAGCCCATGAACGCCGAATCTGTTACATCCGTGGCCCTTTCAAATAGTGTAGGACGCGCGCTCGAAATTTCCCTCCGCGGGGCTGACGAGCTGCTCCCCCAGGACGAGTGGGTGCGCAAGCTGCAGCGCTCCGAAGCCACCGGAACGCCGCTGCGCATCAAGCTGGGCCTGGATCCGACGGCGCCCGACATCCACATCGGCCACACGGTGGTGCTCAACAAGATGCGCCAGCTCCAGGACCTGGGGCACCGCGTGATCTTCCTGATCGGCGACTTCACCACCACCATCGGCGACCCCTCGGGCCGCAACAGCACGCGCCCGCCGCTCACGCGCGAGCAGATCGAGGCCAACGCCCAGACCTACTACAAGCAGGCCAGCCTGGTGCTCGATCCCGAGAAGACCGAGATCCGCTACAACTCCGAGTGGAGCGACCCGCTGGGCGCGCGCGGCATGATCCAGCTGGCCGCCAAGTACACGGTGGCCCGCATGATGGAGCGCGACGACTTCAACAAGCGCTTCAAGGCCGGCCAGTCGATCTCGGTGCACGAGTTCCTCTACCCGCTGATGCAGGGCTACGACTCGGTGGCGCTCAAGAGCGATCTCGAGCTCGGCGGCACCGACCAGAAGTTCAACCTGCTCGTGGGCCGGCACCTGCAGCAGGAATACGGCCAGGAACCGCAGTGCATACTCACTATGCCGCTGCTGGAAGGGCTCGATGGCGTCGAGAAGATGTCCAAGAGCAAGAACAACTACATCGGCATCAGCGAAGACGCCAACACCATGTACGCCAAGGTGCTGTCGATCTCCGACGACCTGATGTGGCGCTGGTACACCCTGCTGAGCTTCCGCTCGCTCGAGGAGATCGCCGCGCTCAAGGCCGAGATCGAGGCCGGGCGCAACCCGAAGGACGCCAAGGTCGCGCTCGCCAAGGAGATCACGGCGCGCTTCCACAGCCCGGCGGCGGCCGACACGGCCGAGCAGGACTTCATCAACCGCAGCAAGGGCGGCGTGCCCGACGAGATCGCCGAAGTGGCGCTGGCGGGCGCCCCGCTGGGCATCGGCCAACTGCTCAAGCAAGCCAACCTCGCGGCGTCGTCCGGCGAGGGCAACCGCCTGATCGATGGCGGCGGCGTGCGCATCGATGGCGCGGTGGTCAGCGACAAGGGTCTCAAGCTGCCGGCCGGCAGCTACGTGGTGCAGGTCGGCAAGCGCAAGTTCGCGCGCGTGACCTTGTCCTGAGCCGGGCGCTCCCAAAGAAAAAGGCCGGGTCGATCCCGGCCTTTTTTGCTCGAGGGGCGTGCCTCAGCGCACTTCGATCGTCACGCGCCGGTTGCGCGGCTCGTCGACCTCGTCGGCCGTCGGCACCGCCAGTTCGCGTTCGCCGCGGCCCGCGGCCTCGATGCGGTTGGCCGGGAAGCGGCGCTCGATGAAGAGCTGGGCCACTTCCTGCGCGCGGCGCAGCGAGAGCGCGTCGTTGTTCTGCAGCGTGCCCTTGGTGTCGGTGTGGCCGACCACGACGATGTCGCCGCCGGGGCGCGCCTGGGCGGCCGCCAGCGCCTCTTCCATGATCTTCTGCGAGGCGGTCGTCAGCGTGATGGTGCCGAGCTCGAAGTACACGGTGTAGCGCTGCGACGGCGGCGGGCGCATCTCGAACAGCGGCTTGTTCTCGGCCTGCACCTTGGCCGGATCGGCGGCGTCGACCACCGGCGCGCCCGAGGCGCCCTGCTTGGCCGTGGCGCGCTGGTAGGGCCGCGAGAGCACCTCCTCGCCGTCCTTGGCGCGCACCACCACCGCCGAGGCGGTGCCGTCGGCCTGCGGCAGCAGCACTACGCGGGTGGCGGGCGAGGAACAGGCCGCGAGCAGCGCAACCAGCAGCGCGGCACCGAGGAAGCGCAGGCGGGAGAAAAAGAGGGGGCTGGAACCGGAACGCATCATGGCTGGCCGTCGGTCTGGACGATGAAGTCGGTGCCGCGGATGCCGATGGTCGCCGTCTGCGTCTCGACGCGCACCGCGTCGGGGTTGGTCTTGCCGATCAGGCCGGTGATCATGCGCATCGAGCCGCGCAGCAGCGAAACCAGCAGCCCGCCTTCATGGGTGGTGGCATCGAAGTGGAACTGCTTGAGGTCGAGCCGCGAGGAGGGGCCGACCACCAGCGTGGTGTCGTCGCGCAGCACGACCGCGGCCGAGGAGTCGGGGCCGGTCACGATCCGGTCGACCGAGGCCAGGGCGTCGCCGGGCACGGCATTGCGCGCGGCGGCGGCGGCGCTCAGCAGCTTGACGTCGCCGCGCACCGACTTCACGAAGCCGGCCTGGCGCTCGGGGGCCGCCGTGGCGGGAGCGGCGGCGGGGGCCGCGGGCGTGGACGGGGCGGTCTGCGCCTGCGAAATCGCCGCGGCGCCGAGCAGCGCGCAGCCCAGCAGGGGCAGGAGGAATTTCTTGTGCATCATCGGGTTTTCCGCGAACTGTTTCGGGGCGGACACAATTATTAATGCGAAGGCGTTACACCTGGACACGAACATGATAATTCGGCGGCTAACTGCGGCCTTTTACCGTTTTTCCTGTCGCCTGTCGCCGTCATCACCCTGCGCGTTCGCATGAATCTCACACCCAAGACCTTGTTGCGGGCCTCCATCGCGGTGGCGCTGGTCACGATCGTGCTCAAGAGCCTCGCGGGCTACATCACCCATTCGATGGGCTTGATCTCGGACGCGATGGAGTCCTTCGTCAACCTGGCGAGCGCCACCTTCGCGCTGGCCATGGTGACGATCGCGGAGCGCCCGGCCGACGAGGGCCATCCCTATGGCCACCACAAGGCCGAGTACTTCTCCTCGGGCTTCGAGGGCATCCTGATCGTGGGCGCGGCCGTCGCCATCTTCTGGGTCTCGGTGCAGCGGCTGCTGGCGCCGCAGCCGCTCGAGCAGCTCGGCTGGGGCCTCGCGCTGTCGATCGTCAGCTCGGGCCTGAACGCCGGGCTCGCGTGGCTGCTGTTCCGCGCCGCCCAGGCCCGCCGCTCGATCGCGCTGGAGGCCGACGCGCGCCACCTGATGGCCGACGTCTGGACCTCGGCCGCGGTGCTGGTGGGCATCGTCGCGGTGCATTTCACCGGCTGGCTCTGGCTCGATCCGCTCCTGGCCATCGGCGTGGCGCTGAACATCGCGCGCGAGGGCGCCAGGCTGGTCTGGCGCTCCTCGCAGGGCCTGATGGACCAGGCGCTCGAGCCCGAGACCCAGGCACTGCTGCGCGCCACGCTCGAGCGTTTCGCCGCCGGCGTGCCCGAGGGCGACCGGCTGCGCTTCGACGACATCTTCACGCGCAGCGCTGGCCAGCGCCGCTTCGCCGACCTGCACATGCACGTGCCCGGCGACTGGACCCTGGAGCGCGCCGCCGCCCTGCGCGATGCGCTCGAGCAGGCCCTGATGGACGCCGTGCCCGGCCTGCGCGTGACCATCCAGCTGCTGCCGCTGGGCATGGAAGCCCGCGCCACCCGGCTTCCGTCAGACACCCTCGAGGAATCCCATCCATGAAAGCAGTGCTCCAGCGCGTGGCGCAGGCACGCGTCGACATCGCGGGCCGCACCGTCGGCGAGATCGGCGCCGGGCTGCTCGTGCTGCTGTGCGCCGAGCGCGGCGACACCGATGCCGCGGCCGACCGCATGCTCGCCAAGATGCTCAAGCTGCGCATCTTTTCCGACGCGGCCGGCAAGATGAACCGCAGCGTGCAGGACATCGGCGGCGGCCTGCTGGTGGTGAGCCAGTTCACGCTCGCGGCCGACGTGAGCGGCGGCAATCGCCCGAGCTTCACGCTCGCGGCGCCGCCCGACGAGGGCCGCCGGCTCTACGACCACTTCGTCGCCCAGGCGCGCGCCGCGCATCCCGTGGTGGCCACGGGCGAGTTCGGCGCCGACATGCAGGTGCACCTGCTCAACGACGGGCCGGTCACGATTCCGCTGCAGATGAGCTGAGGGCCGCGCGGGCCTCGTTCAGTCGCGCCGCAGCAGCGCTTCCCACGCCACCTTCGGGTGCTCGTAGCGGTCGATGGTCAGTTCCTCGAGCTGCGCGATGCGCCAGCCGCGCGCGAACAGCCGCTGCACGGTGGCGCGCTCGAAGAAGCGCTTCGGCGCGCCATCGACGAGGTAGAGGTTGTCCTCGTCCGAGCGACCCGGGCCGCGCCCGCCGTAGTGCCGGTCGTTGACCGAGTTGAGCCGGCACAGCAGCACGCCGCCGGGCCGCAGCGCCGCGTGGATGCGCGCGACCAGCTCCAGCGTCTGCTCCCATTCGAAGTAGTGCAGCGACAGGCTCGCGAGCACGACGCCGATGCGCTGCCCCTCGGCCAGCGGAAAGGGCGCGCGGAAATCCTGGTTGTGCACGCGCACGCCCGCCAGGCGCCGCTCGCGCGCCGCGTCCGCCGCCCGTGGCGACAACTCGATCGCCTCCACGCGCAGCCCCGCGGCCGCCAGCGTGGCGCTGTCGCGGCCGTCGCCGCAGCCCAGCTCGAGCACCGGGTCGGCGCCCGCGCATTCGGCCAGCAGCGGCAGCCAGGGCCTGAGCCACGGATCGGTATCGGCGCCGGTCATCGGTGCGCGTTCCCTCAGCGGTTGTAGGGATCGCGGATGCCCAGCCCCGCGAGGATCTCGATCTCGCGCGCCTCCATCGCCTCGGCGTCTGCCTCGCCGGTCTCGTGGTCCCAGCCCTGCGCATGCAGCGTGCCGTGCACCAGCAGGTGCGCGTAGTGCGCGGCCAGCGTCTTGCGCTGCTCCTTCGCTTCGCGCGCCACCACCGGCGCGCACAGCACCAGGTCGGCCATGACGAGCGGCGCCTGCGCATAGTCGAAGGTCAGCACGTTGGTCGCGTAGTCCTTGCCGCGGAACTCGCGGTTGAGCTGCTGGCCTTCGTCGGCATCGACGATGCGCACCGTGATCTCGGCGTCGGCGTCGAGCGCATGGCGGATCCAGCGCGTCACGCCGTGGCGCGGCAGCGCGGCGCGGTGCCGTTCCACGCCCTTGAAGCGGCCGAACTGCAGCGACAGGGCGAGTGCGTGGAGCGCCATCTCAGCGCCCGCCCGCGGCCGTGCGCTTGCGCTGGCCGTCGTAGGCGTCGACGATGCGCGCCACCAGCGGATGGCGCACCACGTCGGCGCTCGTGAAGTGCGTGATCGCGATGCCGTTCACGCGCCGCAGCACGCGCTCGGCGTCGATCAGGCCGCTCAACTGTTGCTTGGGCAGGTCGATCTGGCTCACGTCGCCCGTCACCACCGCCTTGGCGCCGAAGCCGATGCGCGTGAGGAACATCTTCATCTGCTCGGGCGTGGTGTTCTGCGCCTCGTCGAGGATCACGAAGGCGTTGTTGAGCGTGCGCCCGCGCATGAAGGCCAGCGGCGCGATCTCCAGCGCGTTGCGCTCGAAGGCCTTCTGCACCTTCTCGAAGCCCATCAGGTCGTAGAGCGCGTCGTACAGCGGCCGCAGGTAGGGGTCGACCTTCTGCGTCAGGTCGCCGGGCAGGAAGCCCAGCCGTTCGCCGGCCTCGACCGCCGGGCGCGTGAGCACGATGCGCTGCACCGCGCTGCGCTCGAGCGCATCGACCGCGCAGGCCACCGCGAGGTAGGTCTTGCCGGTGCCGGCCGGGCCGATGCCGAAGGTGATGTCGTGCTTGGCGATGTTGTCGAGGTAGATGGCCTGGGTGGGCGTGCGCGCGCGCAGGTCGGCGCGCCGGGTGGCGAGCGCGATCGCGCCGTCGCCGTCCTCGTCCATCGAGCCGTCGCCGGCCAGCGTGAGCTGCACCACCGCCGCGTCGATCGGTCGCTGGGCGATCTCGTAGAGCGCCTGCAGCACGTCCATCGCGCGCTGGGCGTTGACCTTGGGGCCGTCGATCTTGAACTGCTCGTGGCGATGCGCGATCTTCACCGAGAGCGCCTCCTCGATGCGGCGCAGGTGGGCGTCGAGCGGGCCGCACAGGTGACCCAGGCGCGTGTTGTTGGGCGGGGCGAAGGTGTGTCGCAGAATCACGCGGTTTCCATTTCCATCTTTATTGGTAGCCCATGCAAGACCGGCCCTGCTCCAGAAAATGCAACCCAAGGCGGGAAGCGCCGCAAGCGTCGGGGGGGCGCCAATGATAGGCAAACTCACCGGGATTCTTGCCGAACGCAATCCGCCGCAGGTCGTGATCGACTGCAACGGCGTCGGCTACGAGGTCGACGTGCCGATGAGCACCTTCTACAACCTGCCCAACGTGGGCGCCAGGATCTCGCTGCTCACGCACTTCATCGTGCGCGAGGACGCGCAGATCCTCTACGGCTTCGGCAGCGCCGAGGAGCGCGCGGCCTTCCGCCAGCTCATCAAGATCTCGGGCGTGGGCCCGCGCACCGCGCTGGGCGTGCTCTCGGGCATGAGCGTGGGCGAGCTCTCGCAGGCCGTCACCCTGCAGGAGGCCGGCCGGCTGGTGAAGGTGCCCGGCATCGGCAAGAAGATCGCCGAGCGCCTGCTGCTCGAGCTCAAGGGCAAGCTCGGCGCCGACATCGGCCTGCCCGCGCACGCGGCCTCCGATGCCCAGGCCGACATCCTGCAGGCGCTGGTGGCGCTGGGCTACAGCGACAAGGAAGCGGCCGCCGCGCTCAAGGCACTGCCGAAGGACGCGAGCGTGAGCGACGGCATCAAGCTGGCGCTGAAGGCGCTGGCGAAGTAAGGCCTAGGCGCGCAGCGCTGCCACCAGCGCGCCCAGCAGCGCGTGCGTCTCGACCAGGCTCGGCCCGTGCACCGGTTGCGGCCAGGCGCTGTGGATCGCGACCACGAGCCGTTCCTTCGGGTGGATGTAGAGCTGCTGCCCGAAGATGCCGAGCGCGGCGAACAGGCCGCCATCGAGTTCGGGCAGCGCCTGCGCGCCGCTCGGGAAAGTCCACCACTGGTAGCCGTATCCCATCGGCTCGTAGCCCTCGAGCGTGCCGGGCGCGAGCCGCTGCGCGGGGTCGGCGCGCGTGGCCTCGCCCAGCCAGTCCTCGGGCAGCACGCGCTGTCCGCCGGCCATGCCCCCGCCGAGGATGAACAGGCCGAAGCGGCCGAAGTCGCGCAGGGTCGCGTTGACGCCGCTGCCCGCGAAGGCCTGGCCGCCCGGCGCGTCGAGCTGCCAGTAGGCATCGGCCTCCATGCCGAAGGGCGCCCAGATCTTGCGCGACAGGTAGTCGCCGATCGGCTCGCGCAGCGCGCTGGCCAGGATCCTGCCGACCAGGTAGGTCTCGCCGGTGCTGTAGTTGAAGCGCGTGCCGGCCGGTGCCGCGCGCGGCAGCGTCGCCATGAAGGCCAGCACCGCGCCCGCGTCCTGGTCGAGTTGCGCGCGCAGCATGCGGCGGCGGTCGGAGGCCGGGTCGAGGTAGTCCTCGTTCCAGGCCACGCCCGAGCTCATCTGCAGCACCTGCCGCAGCGTCACGCCCTCGTAGGCCGAGCCGGCCAGCACGGGCACGTAGCGCACGACCGGCTCGTCCAGGCTCGCGATCAGGCCGTCGTGCAGCGCCGCGCCCACGAGCGTGGAGGCGATCGACTTCGCGACCGAGAACGACATCCAGCGCGTGGCCGCGTCGTTGCCCATCGCGTAGCGCTCGAGCACCACCTGGCCGTCCTTGATCGCCAGCAGGCCTGCCGTGCGGTTGCGCGCCATGAACGCGTCGATGCCGAACTGCCCGTCGCCAGCGCGGTAGCGCACGTCGACCGCGGGGCCCGCGGGCAATGGATGGACCTGCGCGCCGCGCTGGATCGTGCGCGTCGCATAGAGCCGGTCCATGTGGCGGTAGGTGGGCGCCTGCAACTCGGGCGCCAGCGTCATCAGGTCCTCGAGCCGGCCGATGGCCTCGGTGTCCGTCATGCGGCAGCTCCCTACTTTGCCGGCTTCGCCGGCCGGTTCAGCCCCAGCGTCGGCGTCTCGTCGAAGAAGTTCCAGGGCTTGAGCAGCGCATGCACCCACTCGGTGGGCATGATCGGCCATTCCTCGGCGCGCGCGACATGCGTGGTGCCGGTGGTGAGCCAGACCACGTTGTCGGTGTTCACGATCGCCTGGTCGTCGGCGGTGAACTGGCCCAGGCCGGTGTCCTTGTTCGAGCGGTTCGGGTACTTGCCTTCGGGGAACTGCTCCTCGGGGTCGTAGCGCGTCACCCAGAGCTGGCGATCCATGAAGCTCAGGCGGTGGTTGATCCACTCGTCCTGCGCGAAGTTGGCGCCCTTGGCGATCGGGTGCGTGCCGCCCGCGTAGGGAATGAGCTGGTACGAGACCGGGTTGCCGACCTTGTTGCTCTTCGACGGGTTGCTCAGCAGCCGGATCGTCGAGGGATCGAACTTCTGCGCCGCCTGCCGCTCGGTCGCCACCGTGCGCTGCACCGTCTGCATGGTGCTGGTGCGCGGGCCGCCGCGGGTGTTGGGCAGCACCACCGGGTCGACCTCGGTCAGCGAGTTGTTCTCGCCGTCCACGTCGAGGTCGAGCCGGAAGTTGTAGATGTGCTGGTGCGTGGTGCCGACGATGTGGTGGTCGAGCAAGGTGCCGTAGCGCGTGTCCTCGGCGGCGGTCGCGTCCTGCATGGTGCGCGACTTCACGCCCTTCACGGCCTCGATGCCGGTGGCGCCCGCGTTGATGCCGATGGTGCCGTTCTCGGCGAACACCCAGTCGAACAGGTAGTCGTAGTTGCCCACCGTGCTGATCCAGCGCACCACCAGTTCGCGCCGCTCGGTACTCACGTTGGGTTTGCCCATCTCCTGGTGCTTGAACTCGGGATCGGCATAGCGCTCGAAGACCGCGATCGCGCGCGGCACCTTCACGGGCGCGCCGGTGTAGTCGGCCAGCGTGGCGTCGAGCAGCACCGCGTTCTGCGGCGCGTCCTTCTCGGGCTCGATCGGCGAGGTCAGCGTGCCCATGCCGTACTCGCCCGAGTCGAGGTAGGCCTTGAAGTACCAGCCGGTGTCGGGGTCGCCGTAGGGCACGATCATTCCGCCCAGCGAGCCCTCGTACATCACCTTGCGCCTGGTGCCCTTGTCGTTGTAGGTCACAGTCGAGAGCACCAGGCCCACGCGCGAGTCGAGCCGCAGGTGGAAGTCCCAGTTGCGCCAGTGCAGCATGTTGCCGGCGATGGTGTAGTTCTTGCCCTCGGGTTCGGTGATCTCCAGCGGCTTGGGCGCGGGCGTGCCGGCGCGGTCGCGGCCGTCGTAGGGCGTGGGCTTGAGCGGCACCGGCACCAGGCCGCCGTCCTCGATCTTCAGCACCTTCTTCTGCTCGAGGTCGACCACCGCCACCAGGCCCTCGATCGGGTGCGCCCAGTAGTTGCCGTCGCCCACGTCGAGGTAGCTCACCACCTTGAGCAGGCGGTCCTCCTGGCGCAGCGAGTCCTTGCCGTCGAAGTAGCCCACGGTCAGCGGCGTGGCCACCACCTTCTTCACGTCGTCGATGCCACGCGTGGCGAGCGCCTTCGCATAGTCGGCGCTGGCCTCGATCGCGCTCTGCACGGTGGCGAAGTCGTCGAGCAGCACCATGCCGTGCGCGCCTTCCACCGGCTTCCACTCGAGCAGCCTGCGTGCCGCGAGGTCGATGCTGCCCTCGATCACCTTCTTGCCGTCGAGCGCGACGAAGCTCGCCTGCCGCGCGGCGCGCACCGGCTGGCCCGAGAGCGCGAAGGCCCAGACCTGGTCCTTGGGCGGGCGCTTCAGGGTGATCTCGGTGAAGCGCAGGCCGGGCTTGTAGTTGCCCGAGGCCTTGATCGTCTCGAGCGCGGCCTGGATCTCCTCGGCCGACAGCGGATTGAGCGGATTCGGCGTGCGCTCGACCACGAAGGTGCGGTCCAGGCTGGACTGGAACACCTGGTTGATGAAGTCGTGCGGCACCCAGGCCGCGCCCTTGCGCAGCACCACCGGCACGTCGAGCTGCAGCGGCTGTCCGTTGATCAGCGCGGTCTTCGAGCCGGGCTTGATGCGCACCAGCGTGCCGTTGCGCGCCACCGTGTAGACGTTGGCGAAGCTGTCGAAGCGCACGGTGGCGCCGAAATCCTCGACCGTCTTCTTGAGCGGCACCATGTGGGCCGCGCCGCCATGGGCCTGGGCGCCGCCGGTCGCGAGCGGGCCGAGGGCCAGCGCGAGCGCGGTGGCAAGAAGGGTGCGGGTGGTGCCGCGGACCGGCGTTCGATGGTGGCTGCTGCGCATGGCCTGCTTTTCCCTTTTCTTCGCGTGTTGTCTGAAACGACGACGAAGTTAAGGGCGCGGCCCATACGGCGGTTAGCCGGATTCGGCAAGCCAGCGCGCGCGCGTGGCGGAAGGCAGCTCGCCGAACAGCCGGCTGTAGTCGGCCGCGAAGCGCGACAGGTGCCAGAAGCCCCAGCGCGCCGCCACGTCGCCGATGCTGTCGCGCCGGTGCGTCTGCAGCTCGCGCCGCACCCGGTTCAGGCGCATCACGCGCAGGTAGGTCACGGGGCTCAGGTGCACCACGTCCTCGAAGGCGTACTGCAGCGCGCGGCGCGACACGCCGGTGGCCGCGCAGAGGTCGGGCACGCTGATGGCCTCGTCGGCATGGGCCCGCATGTACTCGCGCGCCAGCGCCACGATGTGGCGCCGCGCCACCGTGCCGGGCGGCAGCCGGGTTTCGAAGGCGTCGCAGCCGATGCAGTGCAGCACCGCGTCGGCCAGCGACAGCGACAGCATGTGGCGCGCCGCCGGCTGCTCGAGCTGCGCGAGGTTGCCGCGCGCCAGCGACAGCGCGGCGCCCAGCAGCTTCGACAGCTCGCTCTCGTCGAAGCCCGGCTGGCGCACCGGCGCCGGCTCGGGCAGGCGCAGCTCGAAGTCGGCGCCGAACAGCGTGGCCGCGAGCTCGGCCAGCGGCGCGGTGTCGATGCACACCGCCATCAGGTCCATGCCGGCGCCGGCCAGCAGTTCGAATTCGCGCTGCGGCGACAGCGCGATCAGGCGCCGGCCCTCGATCTCGTGGCCGCAGTACCAGCTGCCGCTGCCCGCGACCTCGGTGACGGCGAACGAGACCGTGCCCGGGCGGCCCTGGCCGTTCTGCAGCAGGGTCTGGTTCGCATGCTCGTGGAAGACCTGGACGAAGCCCAGGTGCAGGTCCTCGGACAGGCCCTCGAAGCGGCCGTTCGACAGCTGCTCGTAGTGCTGGTCCCAGTGGTCCAGGCTCGAGGCCTGTGCCTGGGCCTCGGCGTTCAGGTGGCGGGAGAAGTGAAGCTCGGTCATGGTCGGCGCGGACGCTGGCACGGCGGCCGTCGTCGAGCCGACGAGCAGGAACCGTGCCGATCAGCGCGCAGTCTGCAAGAAGCGCGGGCGCTTGACCATCTTGCTTACCCTCGGTCCGGCCGCCGCCTCATTCGGGCTGGAGCCCGATGTCCTTGACCAGCGCGCCCCAGTCGCGCAGGTCCTGGCGCAGGGTCGCCGCGAACTGCTCGGGCGTGTTCTGCGGCAGGTCGGTGAAGTTGAGCTCGCGCAGGCGCTGCACCACGGCCGGGTCCCGCAGCGCGCGGTTCACCGCCTCGTTGAGCTTCTTCACGATCGCCGGCGGCGTCTTCGCGGGCGCCAGCACGCCGTACCAGGCATAGGTGGTGAGCGGGTAGCCGGACTCGGTCATCGTCGGCACCTCGGGCAGCATCGGGATGCGCGAGGGGCCGCTGTTGGCCAGCGCCCGGAGCCGGCCGGCGCGCACCAGTTCCACCGTCGAGGACATGTCGGCGAAGGCCGCCTCGACCTGGCCGCCCATCAGGTCCTGCACGCAGGGGCCGCTGCCCTTGTAGGGCACGTGCTCGATCACCAGGCCGGCCTGCTTCTTGAGGCTTTCCATCGCCAGGTGGCCGCCCGAGCCGTTGCCCCAGGAGCAGTAGCTGAGCTTGTCGGGGCGTGCCTTGGCATAGGCGACGAAGTCGGCCAGCGTCTTCACCGGCAGGTCGTTGCGCACCAGCAGCAGGTTGCCGCCGCGGCCGATCTGCGCCACCGGCGCGAAGTCCTTCACCGGGTCGTAGGGCAGCTTGCGGTAGAGGCTGGGGTTCACCACCATCGCGGCGGCGTAGGTGAACAGCAGCCGGTAGCCGTCGGGCGCCGCGCGCGCCACCTGCTCGGTGCCGAGGATGCCGTTGGCGCCGGGCCGGTTGTCGACCACGAAGGGCTGCTTGAGCGACTTGCCCAGCGCGTCGGCGACCAGCCGCGCGATGGTGTCGGTGCCGCCCGCGGCGGCCGTGGGCACGACCAGCGTGACGGGCTTGTCGGGATAGGCCTCGGCGCCCTGCGCGGCGGCCGTGGCCAGCAGGCCGGCGAGGCCGGCAAGGAACAGGCCGGTGCGGAGAAGGGATGCGGTCATGGGTATGCGGGTCCTCGGGAAGTCATTGGATACCGAAGCGCGCCTGCGTGCCCTGCTCGAGCATGTCGGCGCTCACGCGGTAGAGGTTGCGCGACACGTAGCTGGGCACCTGGCGCGCGCGCTCGCGCAGCCATTCGGCCTTGAGCGCGCGCGCCTCGGCGAGCTCGGGCGCGTCGCCGCGCGCGGTGGCCAGCAGGTCGATCACGTGCAGCGCGAGCTGCCATTGCCCTTGCTGCGCGAGCGCGCGCGCCCGCGCGATCAGGCCGGCCTTGTCGGTGATGGCCTCGGCCACGGCCTGGCCGATGGCCTCGGGCGGCTCGGGATGCAGGCTGGTCGGGTTGCGGTCCCACCAGCCGTTCTCCGAGCGGTAGATGTCGCGCACGATGTAGGCCGGGTCGCCGTAGGTGGGCTTCATCCAGTCGACCGCGAACAGTTCGTCGGGGCAGCGGATGCGCGCCAGCAGCTCGCGCTCGTTGAGGCCCTCGTTCATCAGCCGCACCACCTCGGCGCGCAGCCAGCGCAGCGCGCGCGCCGTGTGGGTGAGCACGTGCCGCACCTGGTCCTCGCCCTCGAGCGTGGCGCCGAACTCGCGCACCGCCTTGCGCGCGCCGAGCGCGGCCAGCGCATCGAGCGTGTCGGCCCAGCGCACCGTGTCGCGCAGGGTGCGAAAGGGCGTGCCGATGTTGGGGATCGAGTCGATCAGCGCCGCGCCGCCGTAGAGCACGCGCTGCGCGGGGCTCCACAGCGCGATCGCGTCGTCGGTCTCCGAGGGCGCCCAGCGCAGCTCGACGGCGCGCTCGCCGTGACCGATGACCAGCCGCTCGTCGAAGGTCTCGGTCGGCGCATGCATCGACAGCCGCTGCGCGAAGAAGCCCGCGGGCCGGTTGAACTGGATCTCTGCCATGCGGTGCTGCAGTGCCTCGGTCTCGCGGTAGCGCGCGAGGCGCCGCGGCACGTTGCGGTGCGCGATCACGCGCGGCGGCGCGTCGCCGCGCCGCGCCGCATGGGCGAGCCACATCGGCACGCCGGCGTTGTAGCCCACATGGCCGTGGCTGTAGCACAGCGCATGCAGCGGCGCGTCGCTGAGTTCGCGCACCGCGTCGATCATGCCCTGCGTCACCGAGCCGCCCGGGCCGGCGTCGATCACCACCAGGCCGACATCGGTCTCGGCCACGAAGGACTGTCCCTGCCCGCGCAGGATGTGCAGGCCCGGCGCCACCGTCTCGGTGCCGCTGCCGACGATGAGGAAGGGTTTCTCCTGTTCCTGTGTGCTGCTCATGCGTCGTCTCCCAGTCGTTGAAGCGGCGGCAGCGCATAGCGGCCGTCGAGCATCTCCGCGCGCGGCACGTAGGCGCGCAGGCAGAGGTAGAAGGCGCCCGCGGGCGCGGGCAGCCAGTTCGCGCGCGCGGCCTCGTCCGCGGGCGCCGCATGCTGGATGCGCAGCGTGAGGCCGCCGTCGGCGTCGTGGCGCAGCGCCGGCGTGCGGTCGCCGATGGCGTAGCGGTCGATCGGGTTGTCGACCAGCATGCAGTCGCGGCTGTCGTACATGGTGAGCGACCAGAAGGCCTCGACCGGCGGCAGCTCGCCGGGCCCGAAGCGCAGCGTGTAGCCGTGGCTGCCGTGCAGCGCGCGGCCCGCGGCGTCGTGCCAGGCGAGCGGGTAGGTGGCCTCGCGGCTCTCGAGCATGCCGATGTACTTGAGCGCGACCAGCGCGCGCAGCCGGTGGTCGTCGCCGAAGCTGGCCTCCACCAGCGGCATCGACACCCAGCCGCTGGCGGCCGCGCGGCCGGCTTCCGTGGCGCGCAGCCGTGGCAGCACGCGGGCGATCGCATCCTGCAGCCGGTCGCGCTGCGTGTCGTCGAGCGCGCCGGCCTCGGGGTGCAGGCCGAGCGCGGCGTAGCGCGCGAGCCGATCGGCATCGCGCGCGGGCGGCGGGTTCTCGCGCAGCGCGCGCTGCACCTGCGCCGCGAAATGCGCGGCATCCGGCGCCGCCTTCGGGTCGCAGGCCGGGTCGAAGGCCATCGGCCGGGGCGCCGCGCCGGCCTGCCAGTCGGCCAGCGTGCGCACCACGAAGCCGTCCTGCAGCGCATGCACCGCGGGCAGGTCGTGCGGCCCGTCGACCAGGATGCGGCCGATGACCCAGAGCCAGCGCGTGGGCGCCTCGATGCGCGCGCCGGGCGCGTCGAAGGCGGCCGGCAGCTCGCCGCGCCAGCCCGGCGGCACGAGCACGAAGGAACGCGCCGCCGTGCCCGTGAGCCGCTGGCCGATGTGGGCGAAGGGGTTGGTATGGAAGTCGAGCAGGCCCAGCACGTAGTAGCGCCCCGCGGTGTCGGGGACGTCGATCACCAGCGGGCCCGCGCCGAGGTCGAGCCAGGCGTTGGTGTAGAGCGTGTCGTTGTTCGGCGTCACGACGCGGCTCTTGCCCGGCCCCAGCAGCTTGCGCGCATGGGTGAACACGTTGCACCAGCGTTGCGGCGCCGGTGCCTCGCCGGCGGTTTCGCAGCGTTGCGGCGAGGTGGCCGCACGCATGCGGCACATCTCGTACAGCGGCCAGGCGTAGACCACGGCCTCCTCGGCCAGGGTGTCGATGTCGGCGTCGATCGTTGCGGCCATGGCGTCAGTCCTCCCGCGGCTGCAGGGCCGGGATGCGCCAGGCGCGCACGCCTTCGCGCGGGTGGTACATGCGCAGGATCAGGTAGAAGCGCCCGGCCGGCGCGGGCAGCCAGTTGGCGGCATCGGCGGGCCGTGCATGGCCCAGCACCAGTTCCAGGCTGCCATCGGCACCGCGCGCGAGGCCCTGCGTGCGGTCGCCGATCGCATGGCGGCCGATCGCGTTGGGATAGAGGAAGCGGTCGCTGTCGTAGAGCGTCACCGACCAGAAGGCGTCGGCCGGCGGCATGTCGTCGGCCTCGAAGCGCATCGCGTAGCGGTGCCGGCCATCGAGCGGCTCCAGCTTCGCGTCGTGGTGCGAGGCGGCGTACACGGCCTCGCTGGTGGCCAGCGCGCCCAGGCCCAGGTAGGCGGTGCGCGCGCGGCCGAGGAACTCGCTGCCGTAGCGGCCGGTGGCGGGCGTCATGGCCCAGGCCTTGGGCCGGTGGTGCCGGCCCACCGCGCCGACCGCGCGCACGCCCTCGGCGAAGCCTTCGACCAGGCCCTCGCGCAGCGGCGCATCGAGCACGTCCCACGCGAAGCCCGCGTCGGGCCGCAGCCCGGCCTGGCCGAACCAGGCCACCAGCGCGCGGTCCTCGACGCGGCCCGGCGCCTCGGCGAGCGCCTGGCAGAGGTTGGCGAAGAAGCGCGGCGCGACCTGCGCGGCCGGCTCGCCGTTCTCGAACGCGGCCGCCATGGCATCGACCGGTTCGCCGACCCAGCGTTCGATCGCCGCCGGGCGGCCGCGCGGCACCGTGCCGGGCGCGGGCGCGAGCCGGATCTCGGACTGCAGCGCGCGCGCCGCGGGCCAGTCGGCCTCGTCGCCGACCAGGATGCGGCCGATCAGCCACACCAGGTCGGTCGGGCAGCGCACCACGCGGTGCGCGGCCAGCGCCTCGGGCACCGTGCCGCCCGGGCCCACGAGCACCACGGTCTCGCCCGCGGGATCGCAGTTGCGCGGCCCGAGGTTCTCGAAGTTCTCGGTGTAGGCGTCGTACAGCGGCAGCACGAAATAGCGCCCCGGATGGCGCGCGGCCGCGGGCACGCTCAGCAGCATCGGGCCGTCGGCCAGGTGGATCCAGGCGATGGTGTAGAGCAGGTCGTTGGCCGGCGTCACCACGTCGCGGTCCTCGTGGGTCGAGGGGCGCGGCGCATGGTGCAGCGTGTTGATCGGCGCGCGCACGTCCGAGCCGGCCGAGGTGCCGATGCGGCGTTCGGCGCGCGGCGCGGTCTGCAGCGCGCAGGTGCGATAGGTCTCGGTCAGCGGATAGCCGTAGACGAAGGCGGCGAGGCCGATCGAGCGCGCGAGCGCCTGGCGCGCGGCGTCGACGGTGGCCTGGGAGGCGGGAGCATTCATGGGGACGAAACCTCTTGGCTGGTGGCGATGAAGGAAGGGGAAAGAAATCAATCGAGCTTCACGCCCGTGGCCTGCGTGAGCCGCAGCGTCACGGGCAGGAAGGCGCGGTAGGCGGCGCTGGCCTCGGCCGGCAGGTTGCCCACGGGCTCGGCGCCGAGTTCCTCGATGCGGCGCGCGACCTCGGGCTGGTGCACCACGGCGGCGACCTCGCGCCCGAGCCGCTCGACCACCGCGTCGGGCGTCTTCGCGGGCGCCATCAGCGAGGTCGGCCCGGTCAGCGCGTAGACCTCGTCGGCGAAGCCCTGCTCGGCGAAGGTCGGCACCTCGGGCAGCGCCTTGGCGCGGCGCGGCCCGGCGACCGCGAGCGCGCGCAGCTTGCCGGCCGCGATGTAGGGCTGCAGCGTGGCGATCGAGCCCACGGTCAGCTGGATCACGCCGCCGATCAGGTCGATCGCCATCGGGCTCTCGCCCTTGTAGGGCACGTGCAGCGTGCGCAGGCCGTAGGCGCGGTCCATGTAGACCTGGATCTGGTGCGGCTGCGTGCCCGGGCCCCAGGAGCCCATCGCGTACTTGCCGGGCGCGGCCTTCAGCACCGCGATCAGGCCGGCGACATCCTTGGCCGGCACCGAGGGATGCACCGCGAGCACGGTGCGCGTGGTGGCGATGTCCGAGACCATGCGCAGGTCGGTGCGCGGGTCGTAGGGCAGCTTGCCGTAGAGCACGATGTTGGCCGTGACCGGGCCCGGCACCGTCAGCAGCAGCGTGTGGCCGTCGGGCGCGCTCTTGGCGACGTAGTCGGTGCCGATGATCCCGCCCGCGCCGCTGCGGTTCTCGACCACCACGGGCTGGCCCAGCCGCTTCGACAGGCCCTCGGCGATCAGCCGCGCGAGGATGTCGGAGGAGCCGCCGGCCTGGTACTGCACGACGATGCGCAGCGGCTTCGACGGGAATTCGGCGCGGGCGCCGGCGGCCGCGAAGGCCGCGAGCGCGCACAGCAGCAGGCGTCGTTTCGAAAGCGTCATGCGATGCCTCCTTCCGCCGGCGACGGGTCGCGGCCCACGATCAGCGCATCGACCGCCACGCAGCCGCCCTCGGCCTGCGGCCGCGCGATCAGCGGATTGATCTCGGCGCTCGCCAGCGAGTCGCCGGCACGCAGCGCGAAGTCGGCGAGCGCGCACAGCGCATCGGCGATCGACGCGAGGTCGACCGGCGCCTTGCCGCGCGCGCCGTCGAGGATCGCGAAGGCGCGCAGCTCGCGCACCATCGCCAGCGTGTCCTCGCGCGTGACCGGCAGCACGCGCAGCGCCACGTCGCGCAGGGTCTCGACGTGGATGCCGCCGAGGCCGAACATCAGCACCGGCCCGAACACCGGGTCGCGGTGCACGCCCGCGATGCATTCGACGCCGCCGCTCGCCATGCGCGCCACCAGCGCGCCCTCGAGCCGCGCCTCGGGCCGCGCGCTCAGCGCATGGTCGCGCGTGCGCTCGAAGGCCGCGCGCGCCTGCGCCGCGCCGCGCAGGCCGAGCGCCACGCCGCCGACGTCCGACTTGTGCGGGATGTCCGCGCTCACGATCTTCAGCGCCACCGCACCGCCGAAGGCTTCGGCGGCCGCCGCGGCCTCGTCGGCGCTGTGCGCCACGCGGTGCGCGACCACCGGCACGCCGGCCGCGGCGAGCAGCGCGAGCGCCGCGGGCTCGGCCATCGCGCCGGGCGCGAACGCGATCGGATCGCCGGCCGGGCGCGTGTCGGTGGCATGCGGCGCATCCGTCTTCAATCCCGCGAGCGCGGCGATGGTGCGGATGCCGTCCGACGGATCGGCGAACACCAGGCAGCGCAGGCCTTCGAGCTCGGCGCGGCGCTCGGGCGAGAGCAGCGTGCTGATCGCGAGCAGCGTGTCGGGATAGGCCGCGCGCAGCGACGCCACCAGCGCGCGCAGCGTGGGCCAGAACGCATCCGACGCGCCCGCGGCCGCGAGGAAGCCCATCCACGAGGCGAAGCCGCGGTCGTCGAGCATCAGGCGCGCGCTGCGCTCGAGCAGGCTCATGTCGTTGGTCACCTGGCCCGTGATGTCGACCGGGTTGCGCGGCGCCGCGAACGGCACCCACTCGCGCAGCGTGGCCTGCGCGGCCTCGCCGAGCGGCTGCACGTCGAGGCCCTGCGCCGAGGCGTCGTCGGCCATCAGCGCGCCCACGCCGCCCGACAGCGTGAACAGCCCGATCGAGCGGTCGCGCGGCCGGCCGGCCACGGCGGCGCTGTGCGCCAGGTCGAAGAACTCGCCGAGGCTGCGCGCGCGCAGCACGCCGTAGCGGCGGAACACCGCGTCGTACACCGCGTCGTCGCCCGCGAGCGCCGCGGTGTGCGAGGCCGCCGCCTGCGCGCCCAGCGCGGTGCGGCCGACCTTGACCATCACCACCGGCTTGCCCGCGGCCTGCGCGAGCGCCAGCGCGGCGCGCAGCCGGGGGCCGTCGCGGCAGCCTTCCATGTAGCCCATGATCACGTCGGTGGCCGGGTCCTGCGCGAGCCAGGCCAGGCAGTCGGCGAACTGCAGGTCGGCCTCGTTGCCGGTGGTGGCCCACAGCGACAGGCCGACGCCGCGCTCGCGCGCCATCGCGTAGGCATAGGCACCGAAGGCGCCCGACTGGCTCACCAGCCCGATGCGCCCCGGCGCCACGCGGCCCACGCCGGGCGCGGGCGAGAAGGTGGCGTAGACCTTGTGCGCGATGTTCATGAAGCCCAGGCAGTTGGGCCCGATGAGCCGCAGGCCGGCCGCGCGGGCCTTGGCGCCGAGCCGCGCCTGCGCGGCCGTGCCTTCGGCGCCGGTCTCGGCGAAGCCCGAGGAGAACAGCACCACGCCCTTGACCTTCGCTTCGATCGCGTCGTCGAGCGCCGCATCGACCAGCGCGGCCGGCACCGAGAGGATCGCGAGGTCCACCGGCTCGCCGATGGCGCGCAGGCTGGGCCAGGCCCGCAGCTCCTGGATGCGTTCGGCGTTCGGGTTGACCGGGTAGAGCGCGCCGTCGAAGCCGAAGCGGCGCTGGTAGTCGACCGGGATGCCGCCGATCTTCTGCGGGTTGGAGGAGGCGCCGACCACCGCGATGGAACGCGGCGCGAACAGGGCCGACAGGGATTCGGTCTGGGAGCTGAAGAAATCCATGGAAGAGGCGACGAGGGGTTTCAGAAGTTGTGGCGGATGCCGGTCGCGAGCACGCGCACGCCGTTGCCACTGTCGGGCGCGACCGCGACCGTGGCGAGCGTGGCCGAGGCGCCATGCCGGTTGAGCAGCCGCAGCCAGCGCGCGTAGAGCACGGTGCGCTTGCTCAGGTAGTAGTCGTAGCCCAGGGTCCAGGCCAGCTGCGAACGCTCGCTCGCGTCCACCTTGCGCTGCATGGCCTCGAACATCAGGTTCGAGGCCGGCGTGATGTTGTAGGTGAGGCCGAGGCTCGCGAGCTTCGCGCTCGGCACGCCGGGCAGGCTCGAGCTGTTGCGCACGTAGTTGGCGTAGAGCTGCAGCCCGATCGCCTCCCAGTCGTAGGCCGCGCTCAGCGCCTGGTAGGTGCTGGTGCTCGGCTCGGCCACGGGCGCGGCGGCCGAACCAGAGCGCGCGCGCTGGAAGGCATAGCCCACGTAGTAGGGCTTGCGCGCCCAGCTCAGGCTGCCGCCGTAGAGCGTGCCGCTGTCGTGGCTCGCGGCGCTGGCCTCGCCGGGGGCATAGGCGAGGTCGGCGTAGAAGCCGGCGATGGCCGGCGTGCGGTAGCGCACCATGTTGCTGGCGCGCGCCGCGAAGGGCAGCAGGCCGGGCTGCGCGTCGGTGGCGGCCACCAGGTTGATCGGCGAGAACACCGAGTTCACGCCATAGGGATCGGCCTTGAACAGCGTATAGAACATCGGCGTGTACATGCGGCCCGCGTCGATCTGGCCCCAGGGCGTCGACAGGCCGACGAAGGACTGGCGCGTGAACGCGATCTCGGGACCGGCCAGCGTGCCCTTGCCGGTGTCGGGCGCGAAGCCGGCCTCGAGCGTGAAGTGGGCGTCGAAGCCGCCGCCCAGGTCCTCCGCGCCGCGAAAGCCGAGGCGCGACGCGGTCTGGCCGCCGTCCTCGAGCCGCGTCGAGGAGCTCGGGCCCGACTTCGCGTGGGCCAGGTAGAGGTCGGCGGTGCCGAAGATCGTCACGCTGCCCTGGGCGAGCGCGAGCGAGGAGGAGGCCGCGAGCGCGAGGCCCGCGGCGGCTGTCTTCTTCATGTCGTCTTGTCTCCGGTGAGGCTCGCCGCCCGTCGAGGGCGGCTGCCGCTTGTGTGCTTGTCGGTGTCCGGTGCTTACGATAGAAACGACCGCCCCCCGAATCTGTCAATGCGTTGACAGATTCCCGAACATCGCCGCAGGGAGAACCCGCTGACCCGACCGCGCAAGACCGCCGAACGAGATGCCGAGGAGAACGCCGCGCTGCTCGAGCGCGCGCTGCGCTGGAACGAGCTGTTCTCGCGCTGGCCCGACGCGCGCCGCGCCGAGCTCATGAAGTCGGCGCGCCTGGAGCGCTACGGCCGCCGCACGCAGGTGCTCGCGCACGACCGCCATCGGCGCGAGCTGCTGGTGGTGGTGTCGGGCTGCCTCGAGATCAGCAGCATGAGCCCGAACGGCCGCAAGTACGTGAACGCGCTGCTCGGCCCGGGCCAGGTGGCGCCGCTGGTGCGGCTGCTCGACGAGGTGCCGCTGGCCTACGACTACCACGCGCACGAGGATTCGGTGATCGTGCACCTGCCGAGCGACGCGGTGCTGGCCGTGCTCGATGCCGAGCCGCTGCTGTGGCGCGACGTGGCGCGGCTGGGCCTGCAGCGCCAGCGCCTGAGCATCGTGCTGCTGCAGAACCAGATGCTCAACTCGATCCACGGCCGGGTGGCCGCGGCGCTGATGAACCTGGTCCACTTCTACAACGGCCAGGGCGAGGACGGCGCGCCGCCGCTGGTGCGGCTGTCGCAGACCGACCTCGCGGCCATGCTCGGGCTGTCGCGCCAGACCGTCAACAAGGAGCTGGGCCGGCTGGTGGAGGAGGGTGCGATCGACATGCGCTACAAGCGCATCCGCATCGTCGACGCCGAGCGGCTCGCGCGCATCGCGGCCGGGACCTGAATCAGGGGTGGATCTTCTCGCCCCTGGCGAGCATCTCGACGAACTGCGCGATGCGCCGCGC
Organism: Variovorax sp. FG153; assembly: GCF_057809595.1. Lineage (NCBI taxonomy): Bacteria > Pseudomonadati > Pseudomonadota > Betaproteobacteria > Burkholderiales > Comamonadaceae > Variovorax > Variovorax sp. FG153. Next base: position 125,296 of record NZ_JBMDKG010000004.1, on the reverse strand, counting down.
GCGGGTCTCGGGCTTCTTCGCGCTCTGGGTGCGGAACAGCACCGCGAAGCGGTTGCGCGCATCGAGCGCGGCGAAGAACTTCGCGGCCTTCCTGTTGGCGTCGAGCGCGGCCCGCAGGTCGGGCGGCACGGTTGCCACGCTCGAGGCCTCGTAGGCGGCCTCCCAGCGGCCGTCGGCCTTGGCGCGTTCCACCTCGGCCAGGCCGCCGGGCTGCATGCGGCCTTCCTCGATCAGCCGCAGCGCCTTGGCGCGGTTGATCTGCGACCAGGTGCTGCGCTTCGTGCGCGGCGTGTAGCGCTGCAGGAAATGCGTGTCGCTCTCGCTCTTGCGCTGGCCGTCGATCCAGCCATGGCACAGTGCGAGATCGAGCGCCTGCGCGGTATCGACCGAGGCGATGCCGCTGGCCTTCTTCGCGAGCCGCAGCCAGACGCCGGCATGGCTCGCGTGGTGGCGCTCGTACCAGCGCGCGAGCGCGGCGGCGTCGGCGCATTCGACCGGCGTGTCGTCGACGATGCGCTCGGCCGCGGCGGCCGCCTTCTTCGCCGGGGCCTTCTTCGCCGCCGTCACGGCACCCACCAGTAGCGCAGCGCGTGGAAGAAGATCGGCGCCGCGAAGATCACCGAGTCGAGCCGGTCGAGCATGCCGCCGTGGCCCTCGATCATCGAACCCCAGTCCTTCACGCCGCGGTCGCGCTTGATGGCCGACATCACGAGGCCGCCGAAGAAGCCCATCAGGCAGATGGTCAGCGACATCAGCGCGGCCTGCCAGGGGTTGAAGGGCGTGGCCCACGACAGCGCGGCGCCGAGCGCGGTGGCGCTCGCGATGCCGCCGATCAGGCCCTCCCAGGTCTTCGAGGGCGAGAGCTCGGGCGCCACCTTGCGCTTGCCGAACAGCTTGCCCCAGATGTACTGCAGCACGTCGCTGCCCTGCACCACGATCACGAGGAAGGCGATCAAGAGCAGGTTGCGGCCCTCGAAGCCCGGGATCTGCAGGGTGAGCAGCGCCGGCACGTGGCTGATGCAGAACACGCAGACCATCAGGCCCCACTGGATCTTCGAGGTGCGCTCGAGGAAGCGCCGCGTGTCGCCGCCCACGGCCGCGAGGATCGGCAGCACCAGGAAGGCATAGACCGGGATGAAGATCGAATAGAGGCCGTACCAGTCGATCCAGACCAGGAAGTACTGCACCGGCAGGCCGATGTAGAAGGCGGCCGCGATCGCGTGGTGGTCGCCGCGCCGGGTGTAGGCCAGGCTGATGAACTCGCGCAGCGCGTAGAACGAGATCAGGTAGAACAGCACGATCACGCCGCCCTTGCCGAAGGCGAAGGCCAGGCCGATCGCGGCCACCATCACCCACCAGGCATTGACGCGCGCATTGAGGTTGTCGATCACCGAATGCGGTTGGCCGTGCGCCACGCGCCACTTGAGCACGGCGCCGATGCCCGAGGCCAGCAGCAGCACGCCGAGCACGCCGCCGAACAACTGCAGGGTGGTCTGCGCGAAGGGCGAGAGCTCGATCATGCGGCGCTCCCGGAGGCCGCCTTGGGCTTGTCGTCGAGGCGGTCGTATTCGGGCCGCAGGTCGAGCATGGCGGTGCGCGCACGCGCCAGGAAGCTCAGCTTGTCTTCGCCCTCGGCCAGCACGAGCGGCGTGCCGAAGCGCACCGTGCAGGCCAGCGGGATCGGCACCAGCGTGCCCTTGGGCAGCACGCGCTTGAGGTTCTCGATCCACACCGGCACCAGCCGCACGTTGGGGCAGGCGCGCGCGAGATGGAACAGCCCGCTCTTGAGCGGCAGCAGGATCTCGTCGCCGGTGTTGCGCGTGCCTTCGGGGAACATGATCAGCGAGTCGCCGGCCTCGAGCGCGGCCTTCATCTGCTCGACCGGGTTGTCGCCCTGGCCCGAGCCGTCGCGCCGGATCATCAGCGCGTTGAACACGTCGGCGCCGATGAACTGGCGCAGCTTCGAGGCCATCCAGTAGTCCAGCCCCGCCACCGGCCGCGTGAGCGCGCGCAGGTCGGGGGGCAGCGTGGCCCACAGCAGCACGAAGTCGCCATGGCTGGTGTGGTTGGCGAAGTAGAGCGTCTGCTCGGCCTTGGGGCTGGTGCCCGACCAGATGGCGCGCACGCCGGTCAGGAGGCCCGCGGCGCCGATGATCAGCTTGCCCGCGACCACGGCGAGCGCGCGGCGCACGATGCCGGACGAAGGTTCGGGGGAGGGAGCGTCGTTCAAGTGAGGTCCTGTGTCATGAGGGCGAGCAGGAACATCGCGCTCTGGCAGGCGACCACGATGGCGTGGCGCTGCAGCAGTTGGCGGGTGCCCTGCGCGCGGTCGGCCAGCGGCCGCGCGGCGGAAGAAGCGTCATTGGCGCGCAGCCCGAGCCGCGCCAGCGCCTGGTCGAGCGCCTCGAGCGTGGCGATGGTGCCGCGCGCGAGGTCGTCGAACAGTGCCTGGTCGAGTCGCAGCCGGAACGCGAAGTAGCGCTCGAGCACGCCGAGGATGGCGACGGCGCCGAAGGCCATGCTCGGCGTGGTGGGCAGCGAGCGCAAGGTGAGCGCGAGCACGAGTGCCGCGATCGCGCTGAGCGCGAAACCCCAGAGGGCCAGCACGCCGGCCGCGCGCAGCAGGCCGGCGAGCGCGGCGCAGGTGGCGCGGTCGGTGTCATTCATGGGGCGCTGCTCCGGTGGTGACGGTGGGAGCGCCGAGCGGCGCGAGCGCGGCGAACCAGGCCGGCCGCAGCACGATCTGCGGCCGCGCGCGGCGCACCGCGGCCTCGGCCTGCGCCAGGCCGCCCGTGGCGCCGAGCCAGGCGATGGTGGCGGCCGCGCTGCGCGAGAAGCCGAGCGCGCAGCAGACCCAGACCGGGCCGCCGCGCGCGGCGCGCCGCTGGCCCTCGATCGCCGCGGCCGCGCGCCGCAGCCGCTGCGAGGGCGGCACCACGAGGTCGAGCAGCGGCACGCAGCGCGCACCGGTGTTGCCGCCCGGCACCTGCAGCTCGGCGCACAGGCTCACCAGCCGCGGCCGGCCCGCGGCCTGCCATTCGGCCGGCGTGGGCAGGCGGCCGAGCCAGAGCCCGGGCACCACCTCGGCCGCGGGCGGCAGGCCGCGCGTCCACAGCCGCGCGTTGAGCGCCGCGCCGAGCCGGTAGGGCGCGAGCAGCCAGCGCGCGGCCCAGCCCATGCGGCCCTGGCCGTCCATCTGGAAGCCGCGCGCGCCGAAGCCCGCGTAGTTGAGCGCCACCAGCGCCAGCGAGGCCGCGGGCCAGGCCAGCCACAGCGCCCAGCCGCCGCCCCACAGCGCGAGCGCGAGGCAGGCCAGCGCGCCCAGCGCATAGCAGGCCGCGAGCTTCCAGCGTTGCGGATCGCGCGCGAGCCGCCAGGCGCGCGGCATCGAGACCGTGCGCCGCAGCGGCCACAGCCAGATGCAGAAAAGGCCCAGCAGCGCGCCGGTCGGGATGTCGATGAAATGGTGTTGCCAGGTGGTCAGCACCGAGGCGCAGATCGCGAAGGCCCACAGGTGCAGCACGGCGCGCGCCCAGCGCGGCCGGATGAACTGCCGATACCAGTCCCACAGGATCACCGCCAGCGCGATGTGCAGCGAGGGCGCCTGGTTGTAGGGCTGGTCGAAGCCGCGCAGCGCCGCGAACAGGAAGGCCGGCGGGCCCTCGACCGCGGGCTGGCCGAAGCTGAAGTGCAGCGGCCAGATCACGAAGCAGCTGCAGGCGATCAGCGTGGCGCTGACCAGCCGCGCGCCGTGGCGGTCGAGCGTGTGGCGGTCGCGCGCGAGGAACAGCGACAGCGCGTAGAAGACGTTGATGGTCCAGTAGGGAAAGATGGTCCAGGGCCAGAACGGCACCTGGCGTTCCCACGCGAAGGCCATCGAGGGCACCTGCGCGCGCGTGGTGGCCCACCAGTTGGCGAGGCCGTAGGTCAGGTAGAACAGCGGCCCCAGCACCGCCAGCCAGCCGGCGGCGCGCTTCCAGGGTCTCGCCGCGAACCAGGCGCGCATGGCGTCGCTCAGTGCTCGGTGCGCCGGGCCAGCGAGACGGTGAAGATGCCCCACTCGTCGCTGCGCTGGTCGATCTTGCGGAAGCCCGCCTCCTCCACCAGCTGGTCCATCTCGACCTGCGTGCGGCGGCGCATCACCCAGGCCTCGCCCTGGCGGTGGCTGGTGAGCGCGCGCGCGATCATCTCGAGCTGCGGATGCCAGGGCTGGCCGGTGTAGACCAGGTAGCCGCCGTCCTCCACCGCGTCGCCCACGCCCGCGAGCGAGCGCCGCACCATCTCGTTGTCGGGGAACAGCTCGTACAGCCCCGACACCACCGCCAGCGTGGGCCGCGGCGTGACGCTCGCGAGGCTCATGCGGTCGAAGGCGTCGGCCTGCACGAACTGGGCGACGTCCTCCAGGCCCTTCTCGGTGATCAGCGCGCGGCCGTCGCGCACGTTGATCTCGCTGTAGTCGCGCAGCAGGACCGAGCTGGCCTTGACCGGGCTCGCGAGCACCGCGTCGAGCACGTAGCGGCCATGGCCGGCCGCGATGTCCATCAGCCGCACCTCGCGGTGCATCTCGGCCAGCCGCTCCATCGCGATGCGCAGCAGCTCCTCGACGTGGATCTTGCGCTGCCGGATGCCGCGCCAGCCGATGGCATCGAGGTAGTTGCGGTCGATGGCGCGGCCCATGGCGCCCTTGCCCTGCGCGACGTTGCGGTAGACGTAGTCGAGCGTGCTGCCCGAGTCGAAGCCGGTGTCGTGGCCCAGCTTCACGCCCTCGGACAGGCGGCCGCCGAAGCGCAGCCCGGCGCGCGTGAGCGACCAGTAGAGGCCGCGCGGCGACAGCGCGGGCAGCGGCGCGGCCAGCGCGCGCGATTCCTCGGCGGTCTCGCCCTCGAGGTGGGCGCCGCGGCGGTCGACAGGCGCGGGCGCCTCGTCGAACAGGCGCAGCACGAATTCGCGGATGGCCTGCACCGCGGGTGCGCGGTCCTTCTCGCCCAGCGTGTCGTGGAAGAAGCCCGGCAGCACCGTCTTGGTCTTGACCGCGCTGCCCAGCCGTTCGAAGAACTGGTGCTGCGGCTTGTGGTGCACCACCCAGTCGGCGCCCGAGATCAGCAGCTGCACCGGCAGCGTGATCGCGTTGGCGTCGGCCACCACGCGCTCGGCCGCCTCGTACAGGCCCAGCAGGATGTTGACCGCGATCGGCCGCGTGATCAGCGGGTCGCTCTCGTAGCTCGCGATGCGCGCGGGGTCGTGCGTGAGGAACCTGGCCTTGACGTAGCTGTTGACGAAGAACAGGCCGCGCAGCTTGTGCATCAGCGCCAGGCCCGGCCGCGCGAAGGGCACGTAGAGCTTGACCTTGAAGGCCGGCGAGGCCAGCGTGAGGCCGCGCACCTTGGGCGCGTAGTCGTGGGCCCAGGTCGCGGCCAGCACCGCGCCCACGCTCTGCGCGATCACGTGGATGTCGTGCTCGGCCACGCCGTGCGCGCCGACGATGTGCTGCACGAAGGTCTGCACGTCGCGCACCGAGGTGCCGAAGCTGGGGCTGTAGCCGCGCTGGCCCGGCGAGCGGCCGTGGCCGCGCGCGTCCCAGGCGAAGAAGTCGAAGTCGGGCAGGTCGAGCTCGTCGACCAGGTGCGCCATGCGCGCGCCGTGCTCGTGGCCGCGGTGGAACAGCACGATGGCGCCGCGCCGCGCGGGGCCGGTGGCCGGCCAGTGGCGGTAGAACAGCGACTCGCCGTCGTGGGTGCGGAACTGGCGTTCCGCGAGCGGTCGCCGGGTGATGGAAGACGGCGAGGCGCCGGTGTCGAAATCGGTGGTGTTGTCGTTCATTGAATCCCTGTTGTTTCTTTTAGCGTGGCGGCGGTCGCGCCTTCGGCTTCGGCGAGCGCGCGGCGCACGCGGTTGACCACGGTCCAGGCCACGAGCAGCGCCACCAGCGGCATCAGCCAGGCGGTCCAGCCCGGCAGCGGGCCGCCGAGCGCCACGTAGAGGCCGAGCGCGCCGAACACGAAGGCACGGTCGCTCTTGCCGAGCGGGCCATCGTAGCGGCGCGAGGCACCGACCGTGGGGCCGAGCGCGCCGGCGAATTCGCTGAGCCCGGCCAGCACGATCACGGTGCCGACCCAGAACGGGCTGAAGGGCTGCACCAGCACGAAGGGCAGGTACAGCGCGGCGTCGGAGACCACGTCGGTGAGTTCGTTGAGGAAGGCGCCAAGCCGGCTTTGCTGGTGGTGCTCGCGCGCCAGCATGCCGTCGATGGCATTGAAGGCCATGCGCACGAACATCCAGGCCGGGATCAGCCCGAAGGCCGCGAGCGAGGGCGCGGCCAGGTAGAGCCACAGCCCGAGGGCCAGCGAGACCGCGCAGGCGCTCAGCGTGACCTGGTTGGCGGTGACGCCCCGTGCATGCAGGCCGACCACGAGCGGCCGAAGCAGGGCCTGGAAACGCGGCTTCAGTTCGTAGATCGACACCGTCGTGATCCCCTCTTCATTCTGGTCGGGGCATTCTGCCAGCGCAGGCGAGCGCTCCTGTAGGCGCAGGTCCCGCCTGCAAAAGCCCGCGAAAACCCGCGAAAGGCCCTCGTGGCGCCGTGGCCGCGGGCCGTCCGCGGCGGCGGGGCAGCCACTAAACTCGCCGCACCCCCCGCGCCCATGACCATCCAGACCGACGACTTCGCCCCCGCCCCGCAACGCGTGGTGTCCGCCGCGCCCGCCTCGCCCAACGAGGAGGCGATCGAGCGGGCCCTGCGCCCCAAGCTGCTCGACGAGTACGTCGGCCAGGCCAAGGTGCGCGAGCAGCTCGAGATCTTCATCGGCGCCGCGCGCAAGCGCCGCGAGGCGCTCGACCACGTGCTGCTGTTCGGCCCGCCGGGCCTGGGCAAGACCACGCTGTCGCACATCGTCGCGGCCGAGCTCGGCGTGAACCTGCGCCAGACCTCGGGCCCGGTTCTCGAGAAGCCCAAGGACCTGGCGGCGCTCTTGACCAACCTCGAGCCCAACGACGTGCTGTTCATCGACGAGATCCACCGGCTGAGCCCGGTCGTCGAGGAAATCCTCTACCCGGCGCTCGAGGACTACCAGATCGACATCATGATCGGCGAGGGCCCGGCCGCGCGCAGCATCAAGCTCGACCTGCAGCCCTTCACGCTGGTGGGCGCCACCACGCGCGCGGGCATGCTCACCAATCCGCTGCGCGACCGCTTCGGCATCGTCGCGCGGCTGGAGTTCTACACGCCCGAGGAGCTCGCCCTGATCGTGCGCCGCAGCGCCGGCCTGCTCAAGGTCGAGACCGACGAGGCCGGCGGCTTCGAGATCGCGCGCCGCTCGCGCGGCACGCCGCGCATCGCCAACCGGCTGCTGCGCCGCGTGCGCGACTATGCCGAGGTCAAGGGCGACGGCCGCATCACCGAGGAGATCGCGCACAAGGCGCTGGCCATGCTCGACGTCGACCCGCAGGGCTTCGACCTGATGGACCGCAAGCTGCTCGAGGCCGTGGTGCACCGCTTCGACGGCGGCCCGGTGGGGCTCGACAACGTCGCGGCCAGCATCGGCGAGGAGCGCGACACCATCGAGGACGTGATCGAGCCCTACCTGATCCAGCAGGGCTACCTGCAGCGCACGCCGCGCGGGCGCATCGCCACCCTGGCCGCCTACCGCCACCTCGGCGTGGCGCCGCCCTCGGGCCGCGCCGAGGGCCAGGACCTTTTCGGAACTTGAGAGACTTTTCAGCATGCACACCCATGACCTGAGCGCGTGGCAGCACGAGCACCACTTCGGCACCGACAACGAACGCGCGGAGCGCAGCACCCGGCTCGTGATGTGGATCACCGCCGCGATGATGGCGGTCGAGATCGGCGCCGGCTGGTGGTTCAACTCGATGGCGCTGCTGGCCGACGGCTGGCACATGAGCTCGCACGCGCTGGCCATCGGCCTCAGCGCCTTCGCCTATGCGGCCGCGCGGCGCTATGCGCGCGACCCGCGCTTCGCCTTCGGCACCTGGAAGATCGAGGTGCTCGGCGGCTTCGCGAGCGCGCTGATGCTGCTGGGCGTGGCGGCGCTGATGGTGGTGGGCTCGCTCGAGCGGCTGTGGTCGCCGGCGGCGATCCACTATCCCGAGGCGATCTCGGTGGCGGTGCTCGGGCTGCTGGTCAACCTGGTCTGCGCGCGGCTGCTGGGCGGGGCGCATCACCACCATGGGCATGACCACGGGCATGCGCACGACCATGATCATCACCACGCGCACGGCGAGCATGGCCACGACCTGAACCTGCGCTCGGCCTACATCCATGTGGTGGCCGATGCCGCCACCTCGGTGCTCGCGATCGCGGCGCTGCTCGGCGGCTGGTTCTACGGCTGGGCCTGGCTCGATCCCGCGATGGGCATCGTGGGCGCCGTGCTGGTCGCGGTCTGGGCCAAGAACCTGCTGAAGGAAACCGGCCGCGTGCTGCTTGACCGCGAGATGGACCACCCGGTGGCCGAGGAGATCCGCGAAGGCATCGAGACCGGCCTGGCCGATTCGCTCACGCGCGTGGCCGACCTGCACGTGTGGCGCGTGGGCCGCGAGGCCTATGCCTGCGCGCTCACGGTGGTGACCCATTCGGCCACGCTCACGGCCGACCAGGTGCGGGCCTGCTTCTCGATGCACGAGGAGATCCGGCACTCGACGGTCGAGATCCAGCGCTGCCACGACTGACGCGACCGCCGGCGCACGGCGTCAGCCCGGCGGCCGCGCGTGCCGCACGATCAGCGTCTGCGCCACGTAGTAGGTCGCGAGCACCCACAGCTGCGCCAGCGGCAGCGGCGCCACGAAGCGGTTGGTCGCGAGCAGCGAGTCGCTCAGCATGAAGAAGCAGGCGCCCGCCGCCACCCAGCCCGCGGCGGCGTCGCGCAGCACGAAGGCCCGGCCCAGCGCCTGGGCCGCCATGCAGGCGATCACCAGCACGTAGAGCGCGACCGGGATGCGCAGCGCGGCCGGCAATCCGCCCTGCCACAGGAAGGCGTACATCGCCGCGCCGATCGCCAGCGTGACCGCCAGCGCCGCCGGCCGCGGGAAGAAGCCCACGCCGAGGCGGAACACGCCGATGTAGGCCAGGTGCGCGAGCAGGAAGCACACGAGGCCGGGCACGAACAGCGAGGCCGGGCCCATCAGCAGCACGTCGCCCGCGAGCGAGCCGACCAGGCCCGCGACCAGCAGCGCGTCGAAGCGCGTCATGCCGCCGGGCCGCGCCAGCGCGCGCCGCGCGGCGATGAAGACCGCGATCGCGAGCGCCAGCGGCTTGGTCGCGTGGTGCAGCCAGGGCAGGCCGAGCGCGGCGCTTGCGGTGGCCAGCGCGGCGGCTTCCACCAGCAGCGCCTCGGCGATCGAGAGCCGCCCCTGCAGCACGCCGCCGATGGCCCACAGCGCTGCGGTGAGCGCGGCCAGCCACACGCTCGAGCGCGAGAGCGGCATGCCGTCGGAGAACCACAGGAACACCGCCACGGCCGCGAGCAGCAGCAGGAACTGCACGCCCGCGAACCACTGCGCGCCGCGGCCCACTTCGGGCTCGTAGCGCCGCACCTGCGCGATGTCGAAGGCCGGCTTGGGAAAGCGCGCCGCCACGTCGGCCGGCCGCCAGCCCGGCGGCTTGAGCCACACGCGCAGCTTGTCGGCCCAGCTGCGCGCATGCCATGAATCCCTGGCCAGGCCCCAGTAGACCTCGGCGTTGGCCCACAGCGGGTCCCAGCTCGCGAGCGGGCTGCGCGTGCCGTAGACGCAGCGCTCGTCCTCTTCCTTGAAGCTGCCGAACAGCCGGTCCCACACGATCAGGATGCCGCCGTAGTTGCGGTCGAGGTAGCGGTCGTTGACCGCGTGGTGCACCCGGTGGTTCGAGGGCGAGCAGAACCAGCGGTCGAACCAGCCTAGCTTGCCGACCTGCTCGGTGTGGACCCAGAACTGGTAGAGCAGGTCGACCAGCGAGACCACGGCGAACACCAGCGGCGGCACGCCCGTGGCCGCCATCGGCAGGTAGAAGATCCAGCCCAGCAGCGCGCCGCTCGAGGTCTGGCGCAGCGCGGTCGAGAGGTTGTAGTGCTGGCTCTGGTGGTGCACCACGTGCGCGGCCCACAGCACGGCCGACTCGTGGCCCATGCGGTGCAGCCAGTAGTAGCAGAAGTCGTAGAACACCAGCGCCAGCAGCCAGCCGTACCAGGTGGTCCAGAAGTCGGTGTCGGGGAACAGCGCCACGGCCGAGTACACCGCCGTGTAGATGCCGATGCGCAGCAGGCCGGTGAGCACCGCGCTGATCTGGCTCAGCATGCCCAGGCCGATGCTGTTGACCGCGTCGGCGAGGCGGTAGGTGTCCTGCCCCGTGCCGCGGCGCGCGCGCACGCGGCCGACCGCGAACTCGATCGCGATCAGCAGGAAGAAGACGGGGGTCGCGAGGACGATGATCTGGCCGGGGCGCATCGCGCGATTGTGGGCCGCGCCTGCGTGGGGACGTCATCGGGATGTCACGCACTTGCCATGGCCGGGTCATGCGGGACCGCCAATCTATCGGTCCATGCAACGCGACGATGCTTTTCTGCGCGCATGGCGCGACACTGCGGTCCAGCCCCCCGAGGCGGAGGACGAGGACGTTTCGCGTCCGGTTCAGCGTTTCAGGACGCTGTGGATCTCCGACCTGCACCTCGGAACGCCAGGCTGCCAGGCGCGGGCGTTGCTGGACTTCCTCAAGCACACCGAGTGCGAGACCCTGTTTCTCGTCGGCGACATCATCGACGGCTGGCAGCTCAAGCGGCACTGGTACTGGCCGCAGGCGCACAACGACGTGATCCAGAAGCTGCTGCGCAAGGCGCGCAAGGGCACGCGCGTGATCTTCATCCCGGGCAACCACGACGAGTTCGCGCGCAAGTACCTCAATCACAACTTCGGCGGCATCGACGTGGCCGAGGAATGGATCCACGAGACCGCCGACGGCCGCAAGCTCTGGATCATCCACGGCGACCTGTTCGACGGCGTGATCCAGTGCGCCAAGTGGCTGGCCTACGTGGGCGACTCGCTCTACGAATTCACGCTCAAGCTCAACCGCCACCTCAACTCGCTGCGCGCGCGCCTGGGGCTGCCGTACTGGTCGCTGTCGAAGTACCTCAAGGGCAAGGTCAAGCGCGCCGTGAGCTACGTCGGCGACTTCGAGAACGCCGTGGCGCGCGAGGCCCGCAACCGCGGCGCGCAGGGCGTGGTCTGCGGCCACATCCACCATGCCGAGATGCGCGACATCGACGGCATCCTCTACTGCAACGACGGCGACTGGGTCGAGAGCCTCACGGCGCTGGCCGAGCATGCCGATGGACAGCTCGAGATCATCGAATGGTCGGCGCACATGCCGGTGCCGTCGAAGGTCGCGCCGGCGCGCGAGGCCGTGGCGGCCTGAGACCCGTCCCGTTCAGGGATAGGCGGCTTCGCACAGCGCCAGCACCTCGCCGCGCAACCAGCGGTGCGAGGCATCCTGGTCGAGCCGCGGATGCCAGATCGCCGAGACGTTGAAGGGCGGTGTCGGCACGGGCAGCTCGAAATGCCGCAGGCCCAGGGCCGCGGCATGGCCGGGCGTGAACGGATTGCCGAGGCAGGAGTGCGGGACGACGGCCAGCAGGTCGGACTGCCGCGCGACCTGCATCGCGTGGGTGTAGGCCGGCACCACCATCGCCACCTGCCGCGACAGGCCGCGCGCGGCCAGCGCGTCGTCGACCGGATGGTCCATCTCGCCGGCGCGCGAGGCCACCACGTGGCCGCAGGCCGCATAGCGTTCGGCGGCGATCTCCGTCTCGTCGAGCAGCGGATGGCCGCTGCGGCACACGCCCACGTAGCGGTCGCGGAACAGCCGGCGCGTGCGCAGTTCGGGCGCCGTGGTTTTCACCGTGCCGAGCTCCAGGTCGATTCCGCCCTCGCGCAGCGGCCGGGCGTCCCAGTCGGGCTTGGGCGCGAAGCGAAGCCGCACCCGCGGCGCGGCCTGCCGGATCCGCGCCAGCAAGGGCGCGGCGAGCAGGTCGATGAAGCCCTCGCCGGCGCGCAGCGTGAAGCACTGGTCGAGCGTGGCGATCTGCAGCGCATGGTCGGCCGGGGCCAGCGCGGCCTGTGCCTCGCGCGCCAGCGCCGGGATGCGTTCGCGCAGCTGCATCGCGTAGGGCGTGAGCACGAGGCCGCGGCCGGCCTGCAGCAACAGCCGGTCGCCCGTGGCCTCGCGCAGGCGCGTGAGCGTGCGGCTCATGGCGGACACGCTGAGCTCGAGCCGCCGCGCGGCGCCGGTCACGCTGCCCTCGGTCAGCAGGGCATCGAGGGCGGGCAGCAGGTTGAGGTCGACGCGGGGCATGGCGCCAGCATAGGGCAGGAGCGGCCATGCGTGGCGTCTGGCGCAATCATTGGTTGCAGTCCAGGCGTCTGGTGCAAATGACAGGGCGTTCCCAGAATTCGAGGCATCGCAGCCAACAAGGAGCACGCCTCATGTCCCACCCACCACACAGCATCCTCGTCGTCGGCGCCTCGCGCGGCCTCGGTCATGCCATCGCGGCCGAATTCCTCAAGAAGGACTGGAAGGTCATGGGCACGGTCCGCGGAACGGCCCGCACCCTGCTGCACGATCTGGCCGACGCGCATCCCGGCCGCGTCGAGATCGAGTCGCTCGACATCACGGACCCCGGGCAGATCCAGGCCCTGCGCGAGCGGCTGGCCGGCGGCCGGTTCGACATCCTGTTCGTCAATGCCGGCACCACCAATCCCGATCCGACCCAGACCATCGGCGAGGTCTCGACCGAGGACTTCGTGAACCTCATGGTCGCCAATGCGCTGAGCCCGATGCGAGTGGTGGAAAGCCTCGCGGGCAACGTCCCGCCGGACGGCCTGATCGGCGTCATGTCGTCGGGGCAGGGCAGCATCGCCGACAACGAGACGGGCCAGCGCGAGGTCTACCGCGGCAGCAAGGCGGCGCTGAACCAGTTGCTGCGCAGCTTCGCGGCGCGGCAGGCCGGCACGCCGCGCGCCCTGCTGGCGATGGCACCCGGCTGGGTGCGCACCGAGCTGGGCGGGCCCGAGGGCCGGCTGACGATCGAGCAGAGCGTGCCGAGCCTGGTCGAAGTGATGCTCGCGAAGCGTGGGCGGCCCGGGCTCGAGTACCTGGACTACCGGGGGCGCACGGTGGCGTGGTGAGGCGGGTGCGCCGCGCTAGGGTTGCGCGCTGCCTTCGTTGAGCCTGCGACGTCCCAGCGGCGTGATGGCGAAGATCACCGCGGGGCGGCCATCCGGCCGTTCCGGACTCGGCAACTGCGCCTTGATCATCCCGGCGGCCTCCAGGACGATGGCGCTGCGGACGTCCTTCTCGTCGGCGATGACCAGCGGGAACGAGGCGTCTTCGATGCGGCGAAGAAGCTCCATGGGCATTTTCAGGTCTCCAAGGCTGTGACACAGACCGAATGCACGAAAAGTGACTCGAGCGTCGCGAAACAGACTTTACGTCTGGATGGCATTCATGCCGTGACTTTTGTCACATGGTGGCGCAATAATACGGGTTCACCATTAATACGCAGGTATCAACAAATGTCGGTTTTTACCTGCTGCCAATGCAGTGTGACCCACCTGAACCGGATCCAGCGCAGTACCTGGATGCGTTTCTTTCCCTGGTTGCGCGCCTACCAGTGCAGCCGCTGCGGCAAGGTTCAGCTGCTGTCGAAGCGGGCGGTCGACGAAGCGCTGGCGGCGCATACCTCGAGGGTTGCGCGCCATTCGGGGGGACGCCCCGTCGATCGAAAATCCCAGGGCCTTGGCGATGCGTCGAAGCGCAGTCCCGACATGAGTTGACGCGCCGGCAGGCGCCAAGGAAAAGCCCCCAAAGAACCCCTCAAAGAAAAAGCCCGCTTGTCCAATGGACAGCGGGCTTTGCTTTGTGTGGTGGCTCTTCACGGACTCGAACCGCGGACCTGTGGATTATGATTCCATCGCTCTAACCGACTGAGCTAAAGAGCCGAGCCTGCGATTATAGCCCAGGCTTTTCGCACAGTTCAACCACCGCGCGAAGCTTGTGCGCCCGGCAGCTTGCCGAGCTCCTCGGACACCAGCCGCACCACCAGCTTGTCGAGCGTCTGCACCGAATAGTTGCCCACGTCGTGCACGGTCTGCGTGCCCGGGCCGCTCGCGGGATCGGCGGCGTTCCGGTAGGTCAGGAACACGAAGCGCCCGCCGGTGTATTGCGCGATCTGGCGCTGGATGTATTCGCCCTGCCTGTCGAGGCCCGAGGCGCCCACGCTCAGCACCTTGATGCCCTTGCCGAGCGCGGCCACCATGCTGTCGTCGTACTGCGGGCCGGGGTAGTCCAGGTGCGGCGGCGCATCGGCCAGCAGTATCACGAGCCGCGTGGTGTCGTCGCCGCGCCAGCTCATGCGCTGCACGGTTTCGTGCAGGGCTTCGTTCATCGCCTCGGGATAGTCGCCGCCGCCCGCGGCCTGCAGCGCGTCGAGCACGCCCTGGAAGGCATCGAGGTCGTTGGTGAAGTCGTGCCGGCGCACCACGAACTCGTCGTGGATGTCTCGGTAGGCGACGAGGCCGAAGCAGGTGTCGGGCCGGCTCGGCAGGCGCGCGACCTGGTCGGCGATGTCGCGCAGCGTGCTGCGCAGGCGGGCGATCTCGTCGCCCATCGAGCCGGTGGCGTCGATCAGGAACACCAGGTCGAGCTGCGCGCGCGCGGGACGGGCGCCGGGGCGCTCGAGCACCACGTCGACCGCGTTCTTCTGGCCGCGGCGCAGGAACGAGCTCGCCTGGCGGCCGTTCTTGCGCACGGTCACTTCGTAGACCGCGCTCGGCTCGGCATCGAAGGCCCTGGGATGCAGCCAGGCGCGTCCGCCCGCATCGGTGCGGGCCCACATCGCGGCGCCGTTCGCGGCCTGCACGGCGACCTCGGCATCGGGCACCACGTTGCCCTGCGCATCGCGCACCTGCAGCAGGTAGCGCTCGCCGACGTCGCGCTCGCGGTGCGCGACCCGGGTGCGCTGGCGGAAGGCCAGGTACTCGCCGAAGTCGGCGTTGTCGTCGACCATGCCAGCCGTGACGGGCTCGTTCGCGGGGCGTGGGGCGACGGCGATCGGGGCCGGGGCGGGCGGCGGCGGGGCTTCCATGGTCGACGGGCTTGCCAGCCCGGCGCTGGTGTCGGCCATGGGCGCCGCCCTGGACGCGAGGGCTTCCATGGCGGGCGCGGACCGCAGCGCCGGCTTGGCGACAGCTCCCACGACGGGCCGGTGCTGCGCGATCCGGCCGGTGCCCGGCGTCTCGCTGGTCTGGATCGGCCGCGCGCAATGCTTCGCCGATGGCGCCTCGAAGTTCGGCATCGCCGGTTCGATGCGGCGCGCCGGGGTCGCCGCTTCGGTCGCCGGCACGGCCGGGGCCGGCCAGCGCGCGGCGGTGGCGCCGTCGTCGCGGCGGATGGGCGCTTCGGTGGCGCCACAGGCGCCCAGGAACAGCGACGCGCACAACAGCGCGACGAGGGGGCGGCGAAGGCGAGAGGCTCGGATCGGGATCATGAAAGCGGCTCCGTGGAGTGATCGGTGCAGGCTGTTACGGCCCGCCGCCGCCAGCGGGGTTAAGCCGTTGCATCTTTTTTCGGGCCGCGCCAACCCCGCGCCGCGCAGCCATGCGTACAAGTCGAGGTGAGAATCCACCGATGTCCGCGCTGCCCCGCGCCCGTTCCGCCACTGCCAGCCCGGCCGCGTCCGATGCGACCGGCCGCGACGCCATGCCCGACGATCAGCTGATGCTGGCCTACGCGCGCGGCGACGCCGCCGCCTTCGACGTGCTCTATGCGCGCCACGAGGGCGGTCTGTTCCGCTTCGTGCGGCGGCTGCTGGGCGCGCGGCTCGCGTCGCAGGCCGACGAGGTGTTCCAGGACACCTGGGTGCGGATCATCACGGCGCGCGAGAGCTTCTCGCCGCAGGGCGCGGCCTGGCGCACCTGGGCCTTCACGATCGCGCACAACCTCGCGATGGATCGGCTGCGCGTGAGCGGGCGCGAAGTCGCGCTCGACGGCCACGCGGGCGAGGACGACGAGGCCATTCCGGCGCTCGAGCGCGGCGTGCACGGTGCTTCGGACGACGTGGCCACCCATCCCTCGGCCGAGGAGCTCGCGTTCTGGCGCGCCGCGGGCCGGCGCCTGCTGGCCTGCCTCGACGAGCTGCCCGCCGAGCAGCGCGCGGCCTTCCTGCTGCACCACGAGGACGGCCTGACGGTGGAGGCGCTGTCCGCCAGCCTGCAGATCGGGTTCGAGACGGTGCGCAGCCGGCTGCGCTACGGGCTGCAGAAGCTGCGTGGCTGCATGGAACGCTACCTCGCGGTGCTGGAGGGCGCGCGATGAGCACGGGATTCGACGACGACGAGCTGCGCGACGCGCGCCTGCGCCGCGCGCTCGAGCATGCGCCGGACGCCGGGGCGCTGCCCGATCCGCGCACGCGCGAGGCGATCCGCAAGATGGCGCACAACCTCGCGGCAGCGACGCCGCCGGCCGCCGCGCCCACGGCACAGCCCTGGTGGCGGCGGCTCTTCGGCGGCGGCGGCCCGCGCGGTCGCATGCCATGGAACGCGGCCTTCGCGACCTTGCTGGTGGTCGGCTTCGTCACCGTGCTGTGGCGGCAGGAGCCGGTGCCCGATGCGCGGCTCGATGGCGAGGCGCGCGTGGGTGGCGCGGCGGCGGAAGCGCCGCCGGCGCCCCCTCCCGCGTCCGCCGCGCCCGCCGAGCCTGCCGCTTCCGTCGCCGCCCCAAGCCCGGCGCCCGAGGCACCGACCGCCGACGCGGTGCGCAAGCAGGCCGAATCGGCCGTGGCGCCTCGGCGTGCGCCGACGCCCTTGCCCGAGAAGCGGCGCGCACCGGACGAGCCGGCGGCCAAGCCGCGCGAACCGGCCGCCGAGACCGCTCCGCTGGCGGCCGAGTCGTTCCGCAAGAGCGAGAGCGAACGCGCCGCCGTCCGTCGCGATGCCGATGACGCGGCCGGCGCCCTCGCGCGGCCCGCGCCTCCGCCGCCCCTGGCGTACGCACCGGCGCCGCAGGCCGAACTCGCTGCGCCTTCGGCGGCGCCGCGAGCACGCCTGGCGGCCGCGCCGAACGCCGCGTCGAGCGCCACGCCTTTTGCCGTGCTGGAGCGCTGGACCACCTGGTCCACGACGGACGACCCCGCCGGCGGCCACGCCCGCGATGCCATCGAGGCCTTCCCCGCGCTGCTGGGCGCGGTCGCGCGTTCGGCCACCGCGCCCGATGCGCCGCTGGCCGCGCCGGTCGAGACGCGCATCGCGCTCCATCGCGGCCGCAGCCTGGTCGCGGTGCTCGAGATCGCGGGCGACCAGGTGCGCTGGTCGCCGCAGCCCGGCGGCGCGGCCTTCGTCGGCACGCCGCCCGCGCAGGCGCTCGCCTCGCTGCGCGCCGCGCTCGAGCGCGCACGCGAAATGCCTTCGACGCCGCGGCGTTGAAGGCGTCGGGTTTCGGGGCAAAAAAAAGCGGGCCGTCCGGCCCGCCCGCCCTCAGGCGTTCTTGAAGTCCGGCTGGCGCTTGGTCAGGAAGGCGTCCATGCCTTCCTTCTGGTCCTGCGTCGCGAACAGCGCATGGAACAGCCGGCGCTCGAACATCACGCCGTCGCTCAGGCCGCTCTCGAAGGCGCGGTTGACCGACTCCTTGGCCGCGATCACCGAGATCTGCGAGAAGCCGCAGATCACCAGCGCGGCGCCCAGCGCCTCGTCGGCCAGCTTCTCGAACGGCACCACGCGGCTCACGAGGCCCGAGCGCTCGGCTTCGGCGGCGTCCATCATGCGGGCGGTCAGCACCATGTCCATGGCCTTGCTCTTGCCCACCGCGCGCGGCAGGCGCTGCGTGCCGCCGGCGCCGGGGATCACGCCGATCTTGATCTCGGGCTGGCCGAACTTGGCGTTGTCGGCCGCGATGATGAAGTCGCACATCATCGCGAGCTCGCAGCCGCCGCCGAGCGCGAAGCCGGCCACGGCGCCGATCACCGGCTTGCGGATCGAGCGGATGGTCTCCCAGTTGCGCGTGATGTAGTCGCCCTTGTAGGTGTCGATGAAGCTGTACTTGGCCATCGCCGCGATGTCGGCGCCGGCCGCGAAGGCGCGCTCGCTGCCGGTGAGGATGATGCAGCCGATGGCGTCGTCGGCGTCGAAGGCCTTCAGGGCCTGGCCCAGCTCGGTCATCAGCGCGTCGTTGAGCGCGTTGAGCGCCTTCGGGCGGTTGAGGGTGATGATGCCGACCTTGCCAGCTTCGGTCCGCACTTCGATGTTCTCGTAGCTCATGGTGTCTCCGGGGAAGGGAAGAAAAACGCGCTTCACTATACCCACCGTGCCGTGCGCCACCGTGGCACAGGGCTGCTGGCCGGTGCCTTCGCCCTTCCTGCTGCATGGCTTTGTTGAGAATTGTTCTCAACTAGAATCCGCGGCCATGGAGTTCCCGATGCAAGAACATGCCGTGTTGCTGCGGGCCTATGCCCGCGTGCAGGAGCGCTGCTCGCAGCTGCTGGCCGAGCAGGCCGCGCTGGTGGAGCGGCTGGAGGCGCAGATCGTGCGCCTGCGTGGCGCGCTGGTGGCGCGCGATTCGGCGATGGCGATGGTGCGCGAGGAGCTGGCCGCGCTCGCGGCCGTCGGCGCGGCCCTGCCCAAGCGGCTGCATGCGCTGCTCGCACCGGGCGCCGCGCGCCGCCTGGCCGTTCCGGTGCAGGCACCGGTGCCCGCCGACCTGCGCGAGAAGTCCGTGCTCTGCGTGGGCGGCGACGAGCGCACGCCGTCTCTCGCGCGCCAGCTGGTCGAGATCGCGGGCGGCCGCTTCCTGCACCTCGAAGGCGCGGACGGCACCGACGATCCCGCGTTCGAGGCCAGCCTGCGCGCGGCCGACCTCGTCATCTGCCAGACCGGCTGCCTGAGCCACGATGCCTGCTGGCGCGTGCAGGACCATTGCCGCCGCACCGGCAAGCCCTGCGTGATGGTGGGCGAGCCGCAGCCCATCCATTTCGTGCGCCGCGAGACGGCCGAGGAGGCCGCGGCCGAACGGGCCTTGCCCGCGGGCTAAGCCTTCGTCGCCGCGATCGCCACCGGCGCCAGCCACTTCGAGACCCGGCCCGTGTCCTGCGCGAGCAGGCGCCAGGTCGTGACCCCCGTGGGCAGCACCAGCGGCAGCTTCACCAGCTTGCGGTCGCGCGCGACCAGCGCGGTGCAGCGCTTGCCCGCGCCGAGGTAGAGCGCGAGATCGTCGAGCCGGCCGATGCGCCAGCCCTGCGCGCTCTTGCGTCCCGCGGCCGGCAGCTCGATGCCGATCCATTCGTCGCCGGCCGCGAAGCCGGCCTTCTCGGCCGCGCCGCCGCGCAGCACCACCTTGACCTGCACGCTGCCGCCGCTTTCCGCCACGCGCAGGCCCAGCGTCTGCGCGGGCTGCGAGGGGTCGTCGAGCGTGGCCACGCCGTGCAGGCGCAGCAGCTCGGACAGCGGCAGCTCGGCGGTCGAGTGCACCCACGCCGCGAGCTCGGCCGCGTACGAGCGGCCGCCCGCGGCCTCGAGCGCGGCCGCGATATCGGCTTCGCTCACCGGCCCGCCGCCGCTCGCGCTCCACAGGTGGCGCATCGCGTCGTCGAGCGAGCCGCGGCCCTCGGCGCGCAGCTTGAGGTCGAGGCACAGCGCGACCAGCGCGCCCTTGGTGTAGTAGCTGACGGTGCCGTTGGGCGTCTGCTCGTCCTGGCGGTAGTACTTGACCCAGGCGTCGAAGCTCGCGTCGGCCACCGACTGCACCTGGCGCCCCGGCGTCTGCTGCACCTGGTTGATGGTCTTGTTGACCAGCCGCAGGTAGGCCGCGTCGTCGATCAGTCCGGCGCGGCGCAGCAGCAGGTCGTCGTAGTAGCTGGTGAAGCCCTCGAAGAACCACAGCAGCTTCGTGTAGTTCTCGCGGCCGTAGTCGTAGCGCGCGAACTCGGCGGGCCGCAGCCGCTTCACGTTCCAGGTGTGGAAGTACTCGTGGCTGATCAGGCCCAGCAGCGTGACGTAGCCGTCTGCGGCCTTCTTCATGCCGAGCTGCGGCAGGTCGCGGCGGTTGCAGATCAGCGCCGTCGAATGGCGGTGCTCGAGGCCGCCGTAGCCGTCGTCGACCGCGTTGAGCATGAACACATAGCGGTCGATCGGCGGCTTCGCTCCGCCGCGCTTGCCGACCTTGTCGCCGTGCCAGAAGCGCATCTCGGCTTCGCAGATGGCCTTCGTATCGGCCAGCAGCCGCTCGCCGTCGAACGAGGCCGCGGCGCCCGCGACCACGAAGCGGTGCGGCACGCCGCCGGCCTCGAACTCGCCGCTCCAGAAGGCGCCGAGCTCGACCGGGCTGTCGGCCAGCTCGTCGTAGTCGGCCGCGAGGTAGCGGCCGAAGCCGTGGCGGTCGGTCTTCAGCGGCGGCAGCGCGGTGGCGCAGGACCAGGGCGCGGCGCCCTCGGGCAGCGCCGAGGCGGCGGGTGCGACGATCTCGAGCGCATGCGGCGCATCGGTCTGGCCCTCGACCCGCAGGCACAGGCTGGTGCCGTTGAAGAAGCCGCGCTCGGCATCGAGCCAGGCGGTGCGCACCGAGTTGTCGTAGGCGCAGACCTTGTAGCGCAGCACCAGCGGCTGGCCGGCCGCGCATTCGACGCGCCAGCTGCACTTGTCGAGCTGCGTCAGCACCGGTGCCTTGCGCCGGCCCTGCGAGGCCTGCAGCCCCTGCAGGTTCTTGGCGAACTCGCGCACGAGGTAGCTGCCCGGGATCCACACCGGCAAGGTCAGCTGCTGCTCGGCCGCGGGGCGATCGATGGTGAGCGTGACCTCGAACAGGCGCGCATGCAGGTCGGCGCATTCCACGCGGTAGTGCACGCCGGGCGCGGCCACGGCCGCGGGCGCCGCGGCCGCGCGCCGCGAGGGGGACTTCGTCGCCATCAGCTGGCGGAGGCGGCGAGTTGCTTCTCGACCTGCTCGGCGGGCACGGCGCCCGGGGTGCGGGTGCCGTTGCTGTAGATCAGGGTCGGCGTGCCGGTGATGTTGTAGCGGCGGCCGAACTCGACGTTGCGCTGCAGCGCGGTCACGTCGCAGCTGCCGGGGGCGGTGGCCGGCCGGGTGCCCGATTCCATCCAGTCGCTCCAGGCCTTGCCCTTGTCCTTGCTGCACCAGATGTCGCGCGACTTGACGGTCGAATCGGGACCCAGCACCGGATAGAGGAACAGGTAGACGGTGACGTTGTCGACCGACTTCATGTCCTTCTCGAAGCGCTTGCAGTAGCCGCAGTTCGGATCCTCGAAGACCGCGAGCTTGCGCTTGCCGTTGCCGCGCACGATCTTGATCGCGTCCTTCACGGGCAGCTTGTCGAAGGCCACCTCCGACAGCTTCGCCACGCGTTCCTCGGTGAGGTTGCGGCGCGCGTTCACGTCGATCATGTTGCCCTCGAGCAGGTAGTTGCCCTGCTCGTCGGTGTAGTAGATCTGCGCGCCGTTGACGCGCACTTCGTAGAGGCCGGGCATCGGCGTCTTGGTGATTTCCTCGATGGCCGGGAACTGCGGGATGCGTTCCTTGAGGTTCTTGCGGATCTCGGCTTCGCCGGCATGGGCGCCGAAGGCCGCGAGGATCGCGAGCGACGCGAAGGCGGCGGGAAGCAGGTGGCGTGCGAGTGTCTTCATGGGTTCGAGGGAGTCGTTGTTCGGATCGTGCGGCGTCAGGCTTTCAGGCCCATGGCCTGCCGCGTGACCCAGTGCTTGACCAGGCGCGTGCGGTCGAAACCGCGCATGCCCCAGTTGCGCAGCGCGGGCAGCGGGCCCAGGCCGTGCGAGAAGAGTTGCTGCAGCCCGTCGGTGGCCAGGCTCATCTGCAGCACCTCGGTGCGGCGCGCGCGTTCGTAGCGGCGCAGCAGGCGCGGATCGCCCACGCTGCGCCAGTAGTCGCGCTCCTTGATGACGGCGGCCAGCGCGGCCGCGTCGGCCAGGCCGAGGTTCAGGCCCTGGCCCGCGAGCGGATGCACGGTGTGGGCCGCGTCGCCGGCCAATGCCCAGGTGCGCGGCGGCTGGCCGCTGGTTTGCGCCGCAGTCTGTGCGGAGGCAGGCAGGGTGCCGGTCCAGCGGTCGGCGATGGCGCGAGCCAGCGGCCAGGCGGCGCGCTCGCTCGCCAGCCGCAGCGCGCCGAAGGCCTGGTGGCTGGCCTCGGTCACGGCGGCATTGAATTCTTCGGCCGATTGCGCGAGCAGCGCCGGCGCGCGCAGCTGGTCGACCGACCACACCAGCGCCAGCCGGCGGCCGTGCACGCCGTCGAGCGGCAGCAGCGCGAACACCTCGCCCTTGTCGTTGAACCACTGGCGCGCCGTGCCCTCGTGCGACTGCTCGGCCTCGAGCCGTGCCGCGATCGCATGCTGCGGATAGCGCGTGACCGCGTAGCTCACGCCGAGCGCTTCGCGCGTGGCGCTGGTCTTGCCTTCGCAGACCACGGTGAGCGGCGCGGTGACCGGTTCGCTCACCACCTCGATCTGGGGCTGGAAGCGCACCGCGTCGGCCAGCTGCTTCTCGAGCGCCGGCACGTCGACGATCCAGGCCAGCGCCTCGACCTTCTGGCGCGCGGCGCTGAACTGCACGCGGCCACCCTCGTCGCCGTCGACCACCATCTCGCGCACCGGCGTGGCGCTGATGCCCTCGGGCCAGGCGCGCAGCGAGGCCAGCAGCTCGCGCGAGGCGGCGTTGAGCGCATAGGCGCGGACGTCTTCCCGCTCGGCGGCGGCGGGCGGCGCCACCAGCGCCACGCGCACGCGTTCGCGCGCGAGCAGCAGGGCCAGCGTGCGGCCGACGATGCCGGCGCCGCGGATACAGACTTCGGGGGGGAGGGCCATCGCGGCATTGTAGGAGGAGGCTCCCGCGGCCGACCCCGTGGGGAAACCGGCCATTGGGGGTATGCCCGGAGCGAGGACAATCGAGCCCCCATCCGAGGAGCCCCCGTGACAGATTTCGATCTCCAGGCCACCATCGCGCGCCTGTTCGTGTACCCCGTCAAGTCCTGCGCCGGCGTCGAGCTGCCCGAAGCGCTGCTGACCGAGACCGGCCTCGAGTTCGACCGGGCCTGGATGGTGGTCGACGAAGAGGGCGAGTTCGTCACGCAGCGGCAGCTGCCGCGCATGGCGCTGATCAAGCCGCAGATGAAGCACACCGAGGTGGTGCTGCGCGCGCCCGGCATGCTGGCGCTGCACCTGGCCTTCGACCGGGTCGAGCAGCCGATGCGGGTGCGGGTCTGGAAGGACGAGGTCGATGCCTACGACATGGGCGATATCGCGGCCCAGTGGTTCAGCGACTTCCTCTCCGAGCCCGGCAAGCCGCGGAAGCTGCGGCTGGTGCGCTTCGATCCCGAGGTCAAGCGGCTGTCGAGCCTCAAGTGGACCGGCGGCATCGAGGCCCAGACCCAGTTCGCCGACGGCTATGCGCTGCTGGTGGCCAGCGAGGGCTCGCTGGCCGAGCTCAACGAGCGGCTGGCGCGCGACGGCCATGGCCCGGTGGGCATCGAGCGCTTCCGGCCCAACATCGTGCTGGCCGGCATCGAGTCGCACGATGAGGACCGCGTCGAGATGCTGCACGTGGCCAGCGGCGCCGACGGTTCGGCGGACGGCGCGCAGCTGCAGCTGGTCAAGCCCTGCTCCCGCTGCCCCATTCCCGACATCGACCCGGCCACCGCGCTCAGCAGCCCCGAGGTCAACGACACGCTGCGCACCTACCGCGCCGACCCGCGCGTCGACGGCGCCATCACCTTCGGCATGAACTGCATCGTGATCCAGGGCGTGGAGCAGATGCTCAAGGTCGGGCAGCCGGTGGGAGCGAACTACAAGTTCGAATGAACGGCTAGAAGGTCACGCCCGCGCACAGGATGATGTTCGCGTAGGGCGTGCATTCGCCCGTGCGTACGACTGCCTTGGCACGCGCGCTCAGGCGTTTCAGCTCCTCGTGCGACACCGTCTCGGGCACGACCGCGAGCTGCCCCGCGCACCATTCGGGCAGTTCGCCCGTGGCGCGGCCCTCGACCGCCTCGCGCGCGAGCAGCGCGCGCTCGACCTGCAGTTCGCTCAGCACCGCCTTCAGCACCTCGGCCACGCGCGGCACGCCGGGCGTGAGCGCGAGGTCGATGCGGCGCGGGCCGTCGGGAATGGGCAGGCCGGCATCGCCGATCACGAGCATGTCGCCATGGCCCATGGTGGCGATGACCTGGGACAGTTCGGAGTGCAGCAGGGCGGTACGTTTCACAGCGGAATCCAGTCGGGAGGCAGGGGGCTGCGCAGCACGGCCTCGCGCTGCGGGATGGAAGGCTGGGCGCCGGGCTGCTGGATGCACAGCGCGGCGGCGCGGATGCCCAGGCGCACGGCCTCGTCGAAGGACTGGCCCTCGCCGAGCGCGGTGGCGAGCGCGCCGAGGAAGGTGTCGCCGGCGGCCGTGGTGTCGACCGCCTGCACCACCAGCGCCGGATGGTGGCGCGCGCCGTCGGCATCGACCGCCACCGCGCCGCGCGCGCCGAGCGTGACCACCACGCGCGCGATGCCGCGCGCGCGCATCGCCTGCCCGGCGGCCGCGGCCTCCTGCGGGCTGTCGGCGCCCAGGCCGCTGAGCGTGCGCGCCTCGATCTCGTTGACCACCAGCGTGTCGATCTTCGGCCACAGGGGCTCGGCGATGGCCTGCACCGGCGAGGGATTGAGCAGCACCTTGCAGCCGGCCTCGTGCGCCACCGCGATCGCGCGCTCGACCTGCGCCATCGGGGTCTCGAACTGGGTCACGAGGAAGGCCGCGCCCGCGAGCCGGGTGCGCAGGTCCGCCGCGTCGAGGTCGACGCCGGCATTCGCGCCCGCGATCATCACGATGCGGTTCTGGCCGCTGTCCTCGACCATGATCAGCGCGGTGCCCGTGGGTTCGGCGGCATCGGTGCGCAGGGCCTCGGTGTCGATGCCGTCGCGTTCGAGCGCCTGGCGCAGCGCGCGGCCGTGGTCGTCGTCGCCCACGCAGCCGATCATGCGCACCTGCGCGCCCTCGCGCGCGCAGCTCACGGCCTGGTTGGCGCCCTTGCCGCCGGGGATGGTGGCGAAGGAGCGGCCCAGCAGGGTCTCGCCCGCGGCGGGCGCATGCGGCACGCGCAGCACCAGGTCCATGTTGAGGCTGCCGAGCACCACGATGCGCGGTGCCGCGGGGCGGGAGGAAGACGTCGGGCTCACGGGGTGCGGGACTTTCGGGTGTCGGCGGAAGAGGGGACGGATACCGGTACAGCCGCGGGCGCTCCGGAATAGCGCGCGGTCGAGGCGCGCACGTGCAGCTCGGGCTGCAGCACCACCTTGCGCGCATCGCGGCGGCGGCCGCCCACGCGCTCGAGCAGCATGTCGACCGCCAGCGCGCCGATGCGCTCCTTGGGCTGGGCCACGGTGGTGAGCGGCGGGCTGGTGTAGGCCGAGAGTTCGATGTCGTCGAAGCCGACGATCGAGAGCTCGTCGGGCACCCGCACGCCGCTCTCGTGCGCAGCGCGCAGCGCGCCGATCGCCATCAGGTCGTTGCAGACGAAGACCGCCGAGGGAATGTCGTTGGTGCCGGCGCGCAGGATGGCGTGCATCGCCTCGTAGCCGCCCTGGCTGGTGAAGCCGCCGCGCCACAGCAGCGCGTCGGCGTCGCCGGTGCCGTGGCCGCTCTCGGCCAGCGCCATGCGCCAGCCCGCGATGCGTTGCTCGCTCGGCGACACGCCCTGCGGCCCGCCGATGCAGGCGATGCGGCGGTGGCCCAGCGACAGCAGATGGCGCACCGCGAGCAGGCCGCCCTGCATGTGGGCGGTCTCGACCAGGTCGCAGTGCGGGTCGGCGATCTCGCGGTCGAGCAGCACGGTCGGCACCTTGAGGCCGTTGAGCTGCCGGGCCAGCGTGTCGTCGTCGCCGGTCGACACCACGATCAGCCCGTCGATGCGACGCTCGGCCAGCACCTGCAGGTACACGCTCTGGCGGTGCGGCTCGTCGTCGGTGTTGCACAGCACCAGCGTGTAGCCGGCGCCGAAGCAGCGGTCCTCGATGATGCGCACGATCTCGGCGAAGTAGGGGTTCGAGCTGTTCGGGATCAGCATCCCGAGCGTCGAGGTGGTGTTGCTCTTGAGGCTGCGCGCCATCGCGTTGGGCACGTAGCCGAGTTCGCGGATCGCGAGCTCGACGCGCTCGCGGCCCTTGGCGCTGACGTGGCGCGTGTCGTTGACCACGTGCGAGACGGTGGTGACCGACACGCCCGCGCGCAGTGCGACGTCCTTGATGGTGGCCATGGCCTGGGTGTTCCTGTTGCGGGGTGCTGCTTCGTGGGGAGGGGAGCGTCAGGCCAGCCGGCGGTCGGCGCGGCGCTGGCGCAGGGTGTCGATGATCACCGCAACCACGATCACCGCGCCGGTGATGATGCGCTTGCTCGGCTCGCTGGCGCCGACCTGCGCCAGGCCGGCCTCGAGCACCGCGATGATCAGCACGCCGAAGAAGGTGTTGACCACCGAGCCGCGCCCGCCCATCAGGCTGGTGCCACCGATCACCACCGCGGCGATCACCTGCAGCTCGATGCCCACGCCCGAGTTCGGGTCGGCCGCCTCGAGGCGCGCCGACTGCATCAGCCCCGCCAGGCCGGCCAGCAGGCCGGTGACCGCGAACACCACGATGCGGATCGGCCGCGGGTCGATGCCCGCGAGGCGCATGGCCTCCTCGTTGGTGCCGATGCCCACCACGTAGCGGCCGAACACGGTGCGCGACAGCACCAGCTGGCCCACGATCACCAGCACCACCGCGAGCACGAAGGCCGCCGAGATGCCGCCGATCCATGGCGCCGCCAGGCCCGAGATGGCGTCGCCCACGTACTGGGTGCGCGAGTCGGTCACCAGGTAGGCGCCGCCGCGCACGGCCTCGAGCATGCCGAGCGAGACGATGAAGCTCGGCAGCCGCCAGGCCACCGACACCGCGCCGGTGATCGCGCCGCAGATCAGGCCGGTGGCCAGGCCCAGCAGCGCGGCCAGCGGCACCGGCAGGTGCCATTGCAGGATGGCGGCGGCGGCCACCGCCGCGCTGAGCGCCAGCACCGAGCCCACCGAGAGGTCGATGCCCGCGATGATCAGCACGAAGGTCATGCCCACGGCCATCACGGCCAGCGCGGGGATCTCGTTGGCGATGGTGACGAAGGTCTCCACCGTGAGGAAGTACTCGCTGAGGCTGCCGAACAGCGCGATCATGCCGAGCAGCACCACGGCCAGGCCGATGTAGGTGCCGAGCTGGCCCTTGAGGGAGCCGGCGCCGGCGGCGGGGGGAGCGGAAGCGGTGGTGGTCGTCATGGGGCGAAGGAGGATGAGGCTCAGGCAGCGGCGAGAGAGGGAGCGGTGTGGGTTGCGGGCGCGGCGCGGCCGGTGTCGCCGAAGGCCGCGGCCAGGATCGACTGCTGGTCCCAGGCGCCGCGCTCGAACACCGCCACCAGGCGGCCGGCGTGCATCACGCCGATGCGGTCGCACATGGCCATGAGTTCGCGCAGGTCGCTCGACACCATCAGCAGCGCCTTGCCGGCCTCGGCCATGCGGTCGAGCTCGGCATAGAGGTCGGCGCGCGCGCCCACGTCGACGCCGCGCGTCGGCTCGTCGAGCAGCAGCACCCTGCATTCGCGGTGCAGCCAGCGCGCGAACACCACCTTCTGCTGGTTGCCGCCGCTGAGCGTGGCCACGCTCTGCTCCTCGCTGCGCGAGCGGATGCGCAGCGTCTGCACCAGCCGGCGCGCGATGCCGCGCTCGGCGGCCGCGCGCAGCCAGCCCAGGCGCGAGACCGCGCCGAGGTCGCTGAGCGTGGCGTTGACGCGGATCGATTGCGTCATCAGCAGGCCCTGCGACTTGCGGTCTTCGGTGACCAGGCCGATGCCGGCACGGATCGCCTGCATCGGCGAGCGCCAGCGGCCCGCGGCCGGTTGCTGCGCGCCGGGCCAGTGGAGTTCGATCGTGCCGCGCTCGGCCTTGTCGGCGCCGAACAGCAGCCGCACGAGCTCGGTGCGGCCCGAGCCCACGAGCCCGGCGATGCCCATCACCTCGCCCGCGCGCAGCTGCAGGTCGACATCGCGCACCGCGCTGCCGCGGCCGATGCCGTGCGCGCTCAGCATCGGCGCGCCGGCCACGCGGCGCGGGCGGCCGTCGTGCTCGTGCACCGCGCGGCCGACCATGCGCTCGACCAGTTCGGATTCGCGCACGCCGGCCATCGGCCGCACGTCGACCAGCCGGCCGTCGCGCAGCACCGCCACGCGGTCGGCGATGCGCTGCAGCTCCTCGAGCCGGTGCGAGACGTAGACGATGCCCACGCCGCGCGCCTTCAGCAGCGCGATCTGCTCGAACAGATGCTCGGTCTCGCGCGGCGTCAACATCGCGGTCGGCTCGTCGAGGATCAGCACGCGGGTGTCGTCGAGCAGGTTGCGCGCGATCTCCACCATCTGCTGCTGGCCGATGCCCAGGCGCGAGACCGGCACGGCCGGATCGATGTGCGAGAGGCCGATCTTGGCCAGTTGCAGCCGCGCGGCCGCGTGCAGCTCGGCGCGCTGCAGCCAGCCCATGCGCTGCGGCAGCCGGTCGAGCAGCAGGTTCTCGGCCACCGTGAGCGTGGGCACCAGCCCGAGTTCCTGCATCACCATGCGCACGCCGTGCGCCTCGGCGTCGCGGCGCGAGCCCGGCTGGAACGGCGCGCCGCCCAGCAGCATCGTGCCGCGCGTCGGCGTGACGAGGCCGCAGACGATCTTGGAGAGGGTGCTCTTGCCGGCACCGTTCTCTCCGGTCAGCGCGAGCACCTCGCCGGCCTCCAGCGTGAGGGTCACGCCGTCGAGCACCGGCGCGGCGTAGTCCTTGCCGATGTCGTGGAGCGCGAAGAGCGGCGTGGCGGGGGTTGCGGACATGGGCGCCGGCAAGGGTGGTTTCTCGAGATGTGTGACAGCGGTGATGGAGGCGTGGTGCTTACTTCTTCGAGTCCTTGGTCACCAGCACCACGTCGGTCTTGATCTCGGCCGGCATGTCGGCCTGGCTCTTCTTGTCGGCGATGGCCTTCAGCGCGGTCTCGATGCCGAACACGGCCTGCTTGTCGGCGAACTGGTCGGCCGTGGCGAGCACGCGGCCGTCGGCCAGCATCGGCTTGATGGCGCCGATGTTGTCGTAGCCCACCACCTGCACCTTGCCGGTCTTGCCCGCGGCCTTCACCGCCGCCACCGCGCCCAGCGCCATGCTGTCGTTGCCGGCCAGCAGGGCCTTGAGGTCGGGGTTCTCGCGCATCATGCCGGCGGCCACCGTGTTGCCCTTGTCGATTTCCCACTGGCCCGACTGCACGCCGGTCACGGTCATGCCGGCGGCCTTCATCGCGTCCTGGTAGCCGAGCGTGCGTTGCTGCGCATTGAAGGTGGTCGACACGCCTTCGATGATCCCGACCTTGTCGCCCGACTTCAGGCTCTTGGCCAGGTAGTCGCCCACCAGCTTGGCACCGGCGCGGTTGTCGGGGCCGACGAAGGGCACCTGGATGTTCTTCTCCTTCAGCGCGGCCGCGTCGAGGCGGTTGTCGATGTTGACCACCAGGATGCCCTTGTCGATGGCGGCCTTGACCACCGGCACCAGCGCCTTCGAATCGGCCGGCGCGATCACCAGCGCATTGACCTTCTGCGCCACCATCTGCTCGACCATCTTGATCTGCGCGGCGGTGTCGGTCTCGTCCTTGATGCCGTTGGTCACCAGCGTGTACTTGCCCGAATTCGCCTTCTGGTGCGCCTTGGCCCCGTCTTCCATGGTGCGGAAGAACTCGTTGGCCAGCGACTTCATCACCAGCGCGACCTTGGGCTTGTCCTGCGCGAGCGCCGGCGAGGCGGCGAAGGTGCCCAGCAGGGCGAGGGCGGCGGCGGTCTGCACGGTGCGGCGGGTGAACTTCATGGTGCGTGTCTCCTGAGGTGTGTTGGAACGAACGATGACCGATCTGGCGGCCCGGCGCCGATGGTACTGGACGAAAACGTTTGCGCAAACGTTTGCTTATGGGGTTTTCATCGGGTTTTACCCTGACCCGCCGGCCCTGTTTAGCCGCCTGCCCGAACCGCCGGGCGGGGCGCCTCGCCTAAAATCGCCGGTTCACCTGAGGACCCCCCATGAGCTTGAAGTGCGGCATCGTCGGCCTGCCCAACGTCGGTAAATCCACCCTTTTCAATGCGCTGACCAAGGCCGGCATCGCAGCGGAAAACTATCCCTTCTGCACCATCGAGCCCAACGTGGGCATCGTCGAGGTGCCCGATCCGCGGCTCGCCCAGCTCGCCGACATCGTCAAGCCCGAGCGCGTGGTGCCCGCGATCGTCGAGTTCGTGGACATCGCGGGCCTCGTGGCCGGCGCCAGCACGGGCGAAGGCCTGGGCAACAAGTTCCTGGCCCACATCCGCGAGACCGACGCCACGGTGAACGTGGTGCGCTGCTTCGACGACGACAACGTGGTGCACGTGGCCGGCAAGGTCGACCCGATCTCCGACATCGAGGTGATCCAGACCGAGCTGTGCCTGGCCGACCTGTCGACGGTCGAGAAGGCGCTGCAGCGCCACACCAAGGTGGCCCGCTCGGGCGACAAGGACGCGCAGAAGCTGGTCGGCCTGCTCGAGCGCTGCCAGGCCGCGCTCAACGAGAACAAGCCCGTGCGCGCGCTCGAGTTCACCAAGGAAGAGCTGCCGCTGGTCAAGAGCTTCACGCTGATCACCGCCAAGCCCGCGATGTTCGTGGGCAACGTGGCGGAGGACGGCTTCGAGAACAACCCCTACCTCGACCGCCTGCGCGAGTACGCCGCCAGGCAGAACGCGCCCGTGGTGGCGATCTGCGCCAAGATCGAGGCCGACCTGTCCGAGATGGACGACGAGGACAAGAAGATGTTCCTGGCCGAGATCGGCCAGGACGAGCCGGGCCTCAACCGCCTGATCCGCGCCGCCTTCAAGCTGCTGGGCCTGCAGACCTACTTCACCGCCGGCGTGAAGGAAGTGCGCGCCTGGACCATCCACGTCGGCGACACCGGCCCGCAGGCGGCCGGCGTGATCCACACCGATTTCGAGAAGGGCTACATCCGCGCCCAGACCATCGGCTTCGACGACTACATCGCCTTCAAGGGTGAGCAGGGCGCGAAGGACGCGGGCAAGATGCGCTCGGAAGGCAAGGAATACGTCGTCAAGGATGGCGACGTGATGAACTTCCTCTTCAGTTCCTGAGAAGAAGCCGCAGCAGCGGCAGCTTCGGCATCGGGGCCGGCCGGCCCCGGTGCCCGCGGGCCGGGATGCCGGGCCGCCGCGTCGCGGGTCCGACCCCGTCGATGCCTCTCCCGCTTCGCGCCTGCCAGCGCATCGGGCCGATTCCCTTCTTGTTGCAAAACCGGTTCGACCGGCGAGCGTGATTTGTTTCTCGGAAATTTGGATGTCTCCGAATTGATCGGGAAATCATGAAATTCCGCTTGTGTATTATTCCGGGCGATTTTTCGTCTTGCCGGATGGATTTCCTTTGAAATCCGTCGATTTCTGATTGAAATCGAAATCAAATTATCCAATTGTTTTTAAATTGGATTGATTTGAAATTCGCGGGGCTCCAGCCAGCGTGGCTGCGAGATTTCCCGCCTGGCAAGCCGGTCGAACAAGCATCCGGGAATAAAAAAGGGGGAATTCAATGAATCGAATCGCCGTGCGGTGGCTGGCCGCATGTCTCATGGCCGCGGGTTTTCAAATGGCCGCCGCGGCGCCGGCGGCGTCGGATGCGGTGTCCGACGAATTGCTCGGCGTCGCGGCCGAAGTGCTTCGGAAAACCGACACCGACCGGGTGAGCGAACTCTGGGATTCGGGCTCCAACGTGCTGAAGGCCCGCATGAACAAGACCGCCTTCATGCAGGCCACGAGAAAGGCGCGGCAGTCGATGGGACCGGTGGCCAGCCGCGACTGGTCGAGCGTGACGCGTCTCAAGTACCGCAAGGACAACGAGGACGGCTTTCCCGCGGGTCTCTATGCCAATGTCGTGTTCTCCACCGAGCTGGACAGCGGCAGGAAGGCCTCCGAAAGAATCAGCTTCGCGATGGAGAACAACCACTGGATCTTCACGGGGTATGCGATCGCGCGCGAGGCGCCGGACATGTACACGATGCCGGCCAAGCCCGCGATCCGGCCATCGCAGCCACCAGTGCCCACCGTACCTTCGGCGCCTTCCATGCCTTCGGCGCCAAGTGCCGCCGTTGCCGAGGTCGAATCCGCCGTGCGCGGCTGGGCCTCGGCCTGGTCGGCCCAGGACATGGATCGCTACCTGGCGGCCTATGCGCCGGAGTTCACGCCGGCCCGCGGCCAGAGCCGCGGCAAATGGGAAGAAGAGCGCCGTGTCCGCATCACCGGCAAGTCGAGCATCGGCGTCACCCTCGAAGACCTGGTGATCAGCATCAACGACCGGACCGCGACGGCCCGGTTCCGGCAGAACTACCGCGCGGACAAGCTCAAGGAAGTGAGCCGCAAGGTGCTGGAGCTGCAACGCTCGGGCAACCAGTGGCTGATCCGCAAGGAAAGCACCGGCGGCTGACATCGGCGCGCACGGCCATGGCCTCGAACTTCAACGACGAGCTCTTCGCCCGGGTCGTGCTTGCCTCGATCCAGGCGAGCGAACGGATCATGCGCAGGGACGGCGTGCTCCCGCCACTGGGCATCGCGTTCCTCGGCGAGGCCGTCGACGGCCAGGTGGTCAATCCGCTCGAAGAGGAGGGGGCGCAAGATCTCGATGGCGAGCGGCTGCGGGAGCGCGTGCATCGGCGTCTTTGCGCCATCGCCGGCCGGCGCGACGATGTCGTCGCCGTCTCGACCCTCCTGTACCGGCGGGACCGGGGATGGGTCCATGTCCAGGTCGAGTTTCCCGGCGCGATGCTGCAGCCGCTGGCCTTTCCCGTGGCGAGGGTGAATGGCGTGTGGACCGTCTCGGACAGCTGGGAGCCGTTCCCTCACCGCATCGCGGCGTCCGTCCTTGCGCGCTGATCTCAGCGCGCCGCCTGCTGCTTGCCCCACACCACTGTGTTGTCCACCGCGTAGGCCGCGCACACCACCTTGCGTTGCGTGCAGCCCTTGAGATGCTCGGTCAGCGCGGCCGAGCTGGTGGCGGTGCCGAAGCGGCTGTCGCTGGTGATCAGGAAGGCGCGCGGCCGCGCCTGCAGCAGGAACTGGCGGTAGGCGACGCGGATCTGCCGCGGATCGGCGCCGACCACCGGCAGCGCGGCTTCGTCGGCGATGTCGGCATGGCCCGAGGGCACGGGCTCGCCGTTCGACTGCAGCACCACGCCCACGGTCTTGAGCAGCTCGCGCCAGGTCTCGCGCTCGGCCATCACGCGCTGCGGCAGTTCCATCACCCATTGCGCCGGATAGGCGAAGCCCAGGTTCGAGCCGCCGGGCGAGACGCGGTCGGTGACGCCGATCAGCCGGCCGTCGGTGTCGAAGAGGCCGCCGCCGCTCGAGCCCGAGGACACGGGCGCCGAGGTCTGGACGATCGGCAACTGCCCCGGCGCGCGCGGCCGCAGCGCCGAGATCAGGCCCTCGCTGAGCGTGCGCTCGAGGCCGTGCGGGCTGCCGATGGCGAACACGCGCTGGCCCACGCGCAGGCTGTCGGCCGGCGCGATCTCGACGGCATGCAATTGCAACGGCGTTTCGGTCATCAGCACGCAGAGGTCGCGCGTCGCATCGGGGTCGCGCAGGATGCTGCCGATCTTGATCGTGGTCTGTCCCTGCATCACGGTCACGGCCGCGGCACCGTCCACCACGTGGCAGGCGGTGGCCAGCGCGGTGGGCGTGACCGCCACGGCACTGCCCACGGTCACCTGGTTGTCGCCGCGGTCGCCCTTGACGGTCCAGACCGCGGGCGAGGCATGCTGGTAGAGCGCCTCGGGATCGAGCGCGGCCTGCGCCGGGCGGTGGGCAACGGCGGCCGCCGCGAAGAGCAGCGCGAACATCGCGCCGCGCCAGCCCCCGTGCATGCGGCGCGGCGGGGGAGGCGTGGTGGTCGGTGTCATGCGGCCAGTGTAGGAAGCGGCTTCGAGCGCGCCTGTAGGCGACCGCGCTGACAGGGCTGCGCTTTGCCGCGCGTCACGCTAGACTGCCGCGCCCCGTCGCCCTCGCTTCATTCCAACCCTCGCCATGCTCACCGTCCACCACCTCAACAACTCGCGTTCGCAGCGCGTGCTCTGGCTGCTCGAAGAACTGGGCCTGCCCTACGAGATCGTCCACTACCAGCGCGATCCGAACACCATGTTGGCGCCCGCTTCGCTGCGCGCGGTGCATCCGCTGGGCAAGTCGCCGGTGGTGACGACCGACGAAGGGCTCGTGCTCGCCGAGTCGGGCGCGATCATCGAGACCGTGATCGAGCGCTACGGCCAGGGCCGCCTCGCGCCCGCGCCGCTCACGCCCGAGGCGCTGCGCTACCGCTACTGGCTGCACTTCGCCGAGGGCACGGCGATGTCGCCGCTCTTGCTCAAGCTGGTGTTCGACCGCATCGAGAGCAGCAAGATGCCCTTCTTCGCCAAGCCGGTGGCCAAGGCCATCGCCGCCAAGGCCAAGTCGGCATTCATCCTGCCGAACATCGCGAGCCATCTCAACTACATGGAAGCCGAGCTCGGCAAGAGCGAATGGTTCGCGGGCGATGCGTTCAGCGGCGCCGACATCCAGATGAGCTTCGTGGTCGAGGCCGCGCATGCGCGCGGCGGGCTCGATGCGAAGCGGCCGAAGCTCATGGACTGGCTCTCGCGCATCCATGCGCGTCCCGCCTACCAGCAGGCGCTGGAGCGCGGCGGCCCGTACGAACTGCTCAACTGAGTTCCTCGTTCAGGACGGAAAGGCGTAGAGCAGCGCCACCGTCATGGTGACGTAGCGCAGGAACTTGCCGATCGCCATGTAGGCCAGGCAGGGCCAGAACGGCAGCCGCAGCCAGCCCGCGACCGCGCACAGCGGATCGCCGACCAGCGGCAGCCAGCTCAGCAGGCAGGCCTTCGGGCCGAGCCGCTCGAGCCAGCCGAGCACGCGCACGTGGTGCTTCGAGTGCGAGTACTTGTCGGCCACCTTGTGCGCGCCGTAGCCCATCCACCAGTCGACCGCGCCGCCGAGCGTGTTGCCCACGGTCGCGACCGCGATCGCGGGCCAGAACAGCTCGGGGTTGAGCTTGAGCAGGCCGAACAGCACGGGTTCCGAGCCCACGGGCAGCAGCGTCGCCGAGATGAAGGCGGCGATGAACAGCGTGGAGAGGCCGTATTGCGGCAGCGCGAGAAGCGCGAGGAGTGCGTCGAGCCAGGCTTGCATAAGGTCGGCGCAGTATAGGCAGCGCGTTCGCGAGGCCGGGTCGGAAAAGGCGCCGCCGCGCATGGGATTTCCACCCGTGTTTACACCCGTACCAGCGGCGCGAATCGGCGCAAATCGTTTCAGTCACTGAAATGGCAGGTGGCTACAATCGTGCCTCATTTTTCAGCAGCCGACGCGCACAGCCTTCCTCCGTCATGACCTTGCAGATCGGCAACCACACGCTGGAGAACCGCCTGTTCGTCGCGCCCATGGCCGGCGTGACGGACCGGCCCTTCCGCATGCTGTGCCGCGCGCTCGGCGCGGGCTACGCGGTCAGCGAGATGGTGACCTCGCGCAAGGACCTCTGGAATTCGCTCAAGACCTCGCGCCGCGCCAACCACGACGGCGAGCCGGGCCCCATCGCGGTGCAGATCGCGGGCACCGACGCGGCCATGATGGCCGAGGCCGCGGTCTACAACATCGAGCGCGGCGCGCAGATCATCGACATCAACATGGGTTGCCCGGCCAAGAAGGTCTGCAACAAGTGGGCCGGTTCGGCGCTGATGCGCGACGAGCCGCTGGCGCTCGAGATCGTGAGCGCGGTGGTCGATGCCGCGCAGCCGCACGGCGTGCCGGTCACGCTCAAGATGCGCACCGGCTGGAGCATGGAGCACCGCAACGCGGTCAAGCTCGCGCGCGATTTCGAATCGGCCGGCGTGCAGATGCTCACGGTGCACGGCCGCACGCGCGAGCAGGGTTACAAGGGCCAGGCCGAGTACGACACCATCGCCGCCGTGAAGGCCGCGGTGCGCGTGCCGGTGGTGGCCAACGGCGACGTGCGTTCGCCCGAGAAGGCGCGCGAGGTGCTCGCGGCCACCGGCGCCGATGCGGTGATGATCGGCCGCGCGGCCCAGGGCCGGCCGTGGATCTTCCGCGAGATCGCGCACTTCCTCGACACCGGCACGCACCGCGCGCCGCCGCTGGTGGCCGAGGTGCGCCGGCTGCTGCTCGACCACCTGGTGGAGCACTACGCGCTGTACGGCGACTACAGCGGCGTGCGCACCGCGCGCAAGCACATCGGCTGGTACGTGCGCGCGCTGCCCGGCGGCGAGGAATTCCGTTCGCGCATGAACGCCATCGAGGACTGCGAGGCGCAGCTGCGCGCGGTCGGCGAGTATTTCGACGGGCTCGCGGACCAGATGGACCGCATCCCGCAGCACCAGGCGGCCGAAGAGCTGTCCGGCGAAGAGGAGGCGGCCTGCGCCGCCGATTGAGAGAAGAGAAGAAAAGCATGAGCAAGAAACACATCGAGGACTGCGTGCGCACCAGTCTGGAGAGCTACTTCCGCGACCTGCGCGGCACCGAACCCGACGGCATGTACGAGATGCTCGTGCGCGTGGTCGAGAAACCCCTGCTCGATGTCGTGATGACGCGCGCCGAGGGCAACCAGTCGAAGGCCGCCCAGTGGCTGGGCCTGAACCGCAACACGCTGCGCAAGAAACTGGTCGAACACAAACTTTTGAAATGAACGAGAACGCACGGCGTAACGACACCATGGCCAAGACCGCACTGATTTCCGTCTCCGACAAGACCGGCATCCTCGAATTCGCGCAGGCGCTGCATGCGCTGGGCATCAAGCTGCTGTCCACCGGCGGCACCGCCAAGCTGCTGGCCGATGCCGGCCTGCCGGTGACCGAGGTGGCCGACCACACCGGCTTTCCCGAGATGCTCGACGGCCGCGTGAAGACGCTGCATCCCAAGATCCACGGCGGCCTGCTCGCGCGGCGCGATCTGCCGGCGCACGTGGCCGCCATCGAGCAGCACGGCATCGACACCATCGACCTGCTGATCGTCAACCTCTATCCGTTCGAGGCCACCGTGGCCAAGCCCGGCTGCTCGCTCGAGGACGCGATCGAGAACATCGACATCGGCGGCCCGGCCATGGTGCGCAGCGCGGCGAAGAACTGGAAGGACGTGGGCGTGCTGACCGACGCCTCGCAGTACGCCGTGGCACTGGCCGAGCTCAAGGCCGACGGCAAGCTCAGCGACAAGACCAAGTTCGCGTTCTCGGTGGCCGCCTTCAATCGCATCGCCGACTACGACGGCGCGATCAGCGACTACCTCTCGGCGATCGACTTCGAGACCAGCCAGGGCCAATCGACGCCCACGCGCTCGCTGTTCCCGGCGCAGAGCAACGGCCGCTTCGTGAAGGTGCAGGACCTGCGCTACGGCGAGAACCCGCACCAGCAGGCCGCGTTCTACCGCGACCTGCATCCGGCGCCCGGTTCGCTGGTGTCGGCCAGGCAGCTGCAGGGCAAGGAGCTCAGCTACAACAACATCGCCGACGCCGATGCGGCGTGGGAATGCGTGAAGAGCTTCGACGTGCCGGCCTGCGTGATCGTCAAGCACGCCAACCCCTGCGGCGTGGCGGTCGGCAAGGACGCGGCCGAGGCCTATGCCAAGGCCTTCAAGACCGACCCGACCTCGGCCTTCGGCGGCATCATCGCCTTCAACCGCACCGTCGACGCCGCCACCGCGCAGGCCGTGGCCAAGCAGTTCGTCGAGGTGCTGATGGCCCCGGGCTACACGCACGAGGCGCTCGAGGTGTTCCAGGCCAGCAAGGCCAAGCTCAACGTGCGCGTGCTCGAGATCGCGTTGCCGCCGGGCGGCGCCACCGACTGGGACAACGGCCGCAACGCGATGGACGTGAAGCGCGTCGGCTCAGGCCTGCTGATCCAGACCGCCGACAACCACGAGCTCGCGCTGTCCGACCTCAAGGTCGTGAGCAGGAAGCAGCCCACGCCGCAGCAGCTGCAGGACCTGCTGTTCGCCTGGAAGGTCGCCAAGTACGTGAAGAGCAACGCGATCGTGTTCTGCGCCGACGGCATGACCATGGGCGTGGGCGCGGGCCAGATGAGCCGTCTCGATTCGGCGCGCATCGCGAGCATCAAGGCCGAGCATGCGGGCCTGTCGCTGCAGGGCACGGCCGTGGCCAGCGATGCCTTCTTCCCGTTCCGCGACGGCCTCGACGTGGTGGTCGACGCGGGCGCCGGTTGCGTGATCCAGCCGGGCGGCTCGATGCGCGACCAGGAAGTGATCGACGCGGCCGACGAGCGCGGCGTGGTGATGGTGCTGTCGGGCGTGCGCCACTTCCGGCACTGAGCCGGGCGCGGTTCCAAAAAACAAAGGCGGCCGATGGCCGCCTTTTTTCATGGGCCCGGGCGACCGCTCATTCGAAGCGGTACTTGAGCTGGAAGCTCAGCGCGCCATAGAGCCGGTTCTTGATCGTCGGCACGTAGGCGATGTTGAGGCCCCAGTTCTTGCCCTCGATCGCCGCGGTGGGGATCAGCGCCGGGAACCAGTTGCCGTTGCGGTAGTTGGGGTAGCCGTCGAAGCCGCCGACCACGGCGCCGAAGCGCACGCCGTGGAATTCGAAGGGCAGCACGTAGAGGCCGAGGTAGTGCGACTGGCGCCGGTCGCTGTTGTGGAAGGTGCCCAGCGTGACGCGGTAGACGTCGTTGAGCGGGTACTCGAAACCCAGGCCGGGGTTCTTGTTCTCGAGGCCCTTGTCGCGGTCGAAGTGGGCCGAGTAGAAGCCGACGTTGATCCAGGTCTTCTGGATCTCGAAGGGCTGGTCGAAGGTCGGCAGCGTGAAGTCCACCGACTGCGCGAGCGCCGGGCCACAGAGAAGGAGAGCGGCACTCAGGACCGGCAACTGGCGCAGGAATTTCATGGCTTGGACGTTCTGGAGATCTCGTGCGGCTCGAGGCTGGCCGCGATGGCTTCTTCCCTGGTGTCGCGCTCCGCGAAGCGCGGGCGCAATATACACGCCGCCGCTGTCATCGCCGTGGCACATGCCCGTGCGCATGCGGGCGGGCCGCCGCTCAGGCCGGCCGCGCCAGGTACTTGCGAAACAGCTCGGCCAGCCGCAGCGCGGCCAGCGACAGCGGCTTGCCGCGCGGCGAGACGATGCCCAGTTCCAGCGGCGGCACCGGCATCGCGAGCGGCACGCGCTCCACCAGCGCGTCATAGGGCGGCATCGTGAGCATGCCGGCCGGCCCCACCATCAGCGCGTCGCTGCGCGTCAAGAGGCCCCAGCTCACGCCGAAGGAGGCGACCTCGATGCGGTGCTCGGGCAGCGGCAGGCCCTGCGCGGCGTACTGCTCGAGCAGGAAGCTGTGCTGGCTGCCCGGTGCCAGGTGCATCAGCCATTCGGCGCCCGCGATCTCCTCCCAGCGCGTGGCATGGCGCAGCGGGTGGCCGCGCCGGCACAGCACGGCCATCTCGATCATGTCGAGCCGCTCGAACGCGAAGTCGGCATCGAGGGCCGAGGCCACCGGCCCCGCCACGGCGAAGTCGACCGCGCCCTCGCGCAGCAGCGGCAGCACCTGCGGGATCAGGCCGTCGAACAGCTTGAGTTGCGCCTGTGGCATGGCCTTGCGGAAGGCGCGCACCACCTCGGGCAGCACGCCGAGGAACACCATCGGCGTCACCGCCACCGCCACGCGGCCGTGCTGGCTGCCCTGCAGGATGCGGATGTCCTGGCGCGCGAGCTCGAGCTGCTGGTGCGCGAGCCGCGCGCGCACCGTGAGCTGGCGACCGGACTCGGTGAACTCGATGCCGCGCGAGCTGCGCAGCACCAGCTGCGCATCGACCTCGGCCTCGAGCTCGCGGATCGCCTTGGTCACCGCCGCCTGGCTCAGGTGCAGGCTGCGCGCGGCGGCGCGGATGCTGCCGGTGTCGGCCAGCCGCAGCCAGGCCTTGAGCTGGTGATCCTTCATGCGGCCGATTCTGCCGCGCGGCCCGGCGCGGGAATCTACCGACAAACGCAGGTTGTCATCGCGACAAGCGATTGTCTTTTGCGGCGCGGGTCCGGTTCCTAGACTTCGGCCACCAGCCGGCTCGTGGTGAACGGCGGGATTCCCCAAGAGGAGATGCTTCGTGCCTGCCCTGTCATTCGCATGGACCCGCCGTGCCGCTGTGGCCGTCCTGGCCACCCTGGCCACGGCCGCGCTGGCCGCCTCGGCCCAGTACCCCGAGCGCCCGGTGAAATTCATCGTGCCCTATGCCGCCGGTTCCGGCGTCGACGTCGCGATGCGCCCGGTGGCCGACGCGATGGCGCGCGAACTGGGGCAGGCCATGATCGTGGACAACCGGCCCAGCGCGGGCGGCATCGTCGGCACGCAGGCCCTGGTGAGCTCGGCGAACGACGGCTACACGGTCGGCTACGGCAACCTCGTGACCCTGAGCATCAACCCGGCCTTCTTCTCGAAGCTGTCTTACGTGCCCGAGAAGGACCTGGTGCCGGTCGGCCTGATCTCGAGCAACGCCTACGTGTTGATCGTGCGCAAGGACCTGCCGGTGCGCAGCCTGCAGGAACTGGTCGCCTACGGCCGCGAACACCCGGGCAAGCTGTCGGTCGGCACGCCCGGCATCGGCAGCGCGGGCCACCTGACCGGCGAACTGCTGAAGACCGAGACCGGGCTCACGATGGTGCAGGTGCCCTACAAGACCGGCACCCAGGCGGTGGCCGACATGGTCAACGGCCAGCTCGACGTGACCATCGAGAACATCTCGGCGGTGCTGCCCTTCGTGCAGCAGGGCCGGGTCAAGGCGATCGCCGTGACCAGCGCGAAGCGCGCCGCGGTGCTGCCCGAGGTGCCGACCGTGGCCGAGAGCGGTGTGCCGGGCTTCGAGGTGGTGGCCTGGGGTGCGCTGATGGCGCCCGCGGGCACCTCGCGCAAGACGGTCGACCGGCTCAACACCGCGCTGCGCGCCGCGCTGGCCGACCCGGCCGTGGTGCGTGCCAATGCCGCGCTGTCGATCGAGGCATTGCCATCGAGCCCCGAGGAGCTCAGCGCGCTGATGAAGCGCGAGAAGCCGCGCTGGGCCGAGGCGGTGCGGCGCGCGGGCGTCAAGGGCGACTGATCCATCCATCTTTTTCGAGGAGACAAGCCATGCATCCCTGGCAACTGGAGGCCGCCGAACTCGCGCGGCGCATCGCGGCACGCGAACTCTCGTGCGTGGAGGCGGTACGCAGCAGCCTGGAACGGCTCGAGGCCGTCAATCCGCGCATCAATGCCGTGGTCGACGGCGGCGCCGAGGAAGCGCTGCAGGCCGCGCGGCAGGCCGACGCCGCGCTGGCCGGCGGCGAGGCCACCGGGCCGCTGCATGGCGTGCCGGTCACCATCAAGGTCAACGTCGACCAGCGCGGGCATGCCACCACCAACGGCGTGGAGGCCTATCGCAAGGTCGTGGCCGCGGAGGACAGCCCGGTGGTCGCGAACCTGCGGCGCGCGGGCGCGATTCCGATCGGCCGCACCAACACGCCCGCGTTCTCGATGCGCTGGTTCACCGACAACGCGGCCCACGGGCGCACCCTCAATCCGCACGACGCGGCGCTGACGCCTGGCGGTTCGAGCGGCGGCGCGGCGGCCGCGGTCGCGGTCGGCATCGGCGCGATCGCGCACGGCAACGACCAGGGCGGCTCGATCC
Organism: Variovorax sp. FG153; assembly: GCF_057809595.1. NCBI lineage: Bacteria > Pseudomonadati > Pseudomonadota > Betaproteobacteria > Burkholderiales > Comamonadaceae > Variovorax > Variovorax sp. FG153. The sequence continues at coordinate 83,504 of NZ_JBMDKG010000004.1, read as the reverse complement.
GCTACCCGGCCTATGCCTGCGGCGTCTACGGCCTGCGCCCGAGCTTCGGCCGCGTGCCGGCCTTCAACCCGTCGGGCAGCGGCGAGCGGCCGCCGGTGGTGCAGCTCAGCTCGGTCCAGGGGCCGCTGGCGCGCAGCGTGCGCGACCTGCGGCTGGCCTTCGCCGCGATGGCCGCGCGCGACGTGCGCGACCCGTGGTGGGTGCCCGCGCCGCTCGAGGGCACGCCGCCGGCCGGTCCGCTGCGCGTGGCGCTGTGCACCGCGCTGCCCGGCTACGCCTGCGATTCCGAGGTGGCCGATGCCCTGCAGCGCGCCGCGCGCCGGCTCGAGGGCGCGGGCTACCGCGTCGAGCCGGTGGAGCCGCCGCGGCTGCGCGAGGCGGCCGAACTGTGGCTCGCGCTGACCATGGCCGACAGCCGGCTGCTGGTGGAACCGGCGCTGCTGCGCGACGGCGACCAGACCATCCGCCAGGCCTACCGCGCGATGGACGCGCATGCGCCGTCGTTCGACACCGAGGCCTACATGCGCGCGCTGGCCGCGCGCACGGGGCTGATGCGCGACTGGGCGCTGTTCCTGCAGCGCCATCCGCTGCTGCTGATGCCGGTGTCGTGGCGCCACCCGTTCCCGGTCGATGCCGACCAGCGCGGAGCGGACGCGATGCGCGAGCTGCTCGATGCGCAGAGCCCGCTGCTGGCGACCGCGATCCTGGGGCTGCCGGGGCTGTCGGTGCCGATGGGGCTGCGCCAAGGCCTGCCCACGGGCGTGCAGCTCGTGAGCGATCGCTTCCGCGAAGACCTGTGCCTGGCCGCGGCCGAGGTGCTCGAGGCCGAGGCCGGGCCCATAGCGGCCATCGACCCGGCTTGAGCCTCCCGCTCAGCGCTTGCTGAAGATCTCGCGCGCCGCCTCGACGGTGGCCGCGATGTCCGCGTCGCTGTGCGCGGCGCTCACGAAGCCGGCTTCGTAGAGCGCGGGCGCGATGTACACGCCGCGCTCCAGCAGGCCGTGGAACAGCGCGTTGAACCGCGCGTTGTCGGTGGTCATCACCTTGGCGTAGTTCTGCGGCAGCTCGTTCATCAGGAAGAAGCCGAACATGCCGCCCTCGCTGTCGGCGCTGAAGGGCTGGCCCTCGGCGGCGGCCGCGGCCTTCAGGCCGTCGACCAGCGCGCGGGTCTTGCGGCCCAGTGCCTCGTAGAAGCCGGGCCTGGCGATCTCCTTGAGCGTGGCCAGGCCGCAGGCCGTGGCCACCGGGTTGCCCGAGAGCGTGCCGGCCTGGTAGACCGGGCCCAGCGGCGCGAGCTGTTCCATGATGGCGCGCGGCCCACCGAAGGCCGCCAGCGGCATGCCGCCGCCGATGACCTTGCCGAGCACCGTGAGGTCGGGCTGGATGCCCAGCACGCCCTGCGCGCCGTGCAGGCCGACGCGAAAGCCCGTCATCACCTCGTCGAAGATCAGCAGGGCGCCGTGCTGCGTGCACAGCGCACGGCAGCGCTGGGCGAACTCGGGCGTGGCGCGCACGAAATTCATGTTGCCGGCGATGGCCTCGATCATCAGGCAGGCGATGTCGCCGCCGTGCAGCGCGAAGGCCTCCTCGAGCTGCTCCAGGTTGTTGTACTCGAGCACCAGCGTGTGCTGCACCACCTCGCTCGGCACGCCGGCCGAGGTCGGGTTGCCGAAGGTGGCGAGGCCCGAGCCGGCCTTGACCAGCAGCGCGTCGGCATGGCCGTGGTAGCAGCCCTCGAACTTGACGATGGTCTTGCGGCCGGTGGCGCCGCGCGCCAGCCGCAGCGCGCTCATCGCGGCCTCGGTGCCCGAGCTCACGAGGCGCACCATCTCCATCGACGGCACCAGCGCGAGGATGGCCTCGGCCAGCTCGATCTCGCGCTCGGTCGGCGCGCCGTAAGAGAAGCCCTCGAGCACGGCCTTCTGCACCGCCTCGACCACCGCCGAATGGCCGTGGCCCAGGATCATCGGGCCCCAGGAGCCGATGTAGTCGATGTAGCGCTGGTCGTTGGCATCCCAGAAATAGGCGCCCTGGGCGCGCTGGATGAAGCGGGGCGTGCCGCCGACGGCCTTGAAGGCGCGCACGGGCGAGTTCACGCCGCCGGGAATCACGGCGCGGGCGCGCTCGAAGAGGATGTCGTTGCGATCGGAATTGGGCATCTGGAACGGGGGGAAGTGGAATCAGTGGCGGGTGTCGTGGGGCGGCAGGGCGAAGTCGGGCACGTCGTCGCCGGGCTCGCCATCGTCCTCCTCGGGCTCGGGTTCGGCCCAGAACAGGCGGTCGGGCAGCACGTGGCCCATGCCGGGGCGGAAGCCCGCGTCGAGGCAGCGGTCCATGTAGGCCAGCGCTTCGGTGGTGGCGGCCACCAGGTCGGTGCCGCTGGCCAGCAGCGCGGCCAGCGCGGCCGACAGGGTGTCGCCGGCGCCCGAGAACACGGCCTCGAGGCGCTCGTACTTCTCGCTGGTGAGCACCGACTGCGGCGAGGCCAGCACGTTGTCGATGAACTGGTCGGGCAGCACCAGGCCGGTGACCAGGGTGTAGGGCACGCCGAACTCGCCGGCCGCCATCGCGATGTCGCGCGCGCCGGGCGGGCGCTCGCCGCTCCAGTCGGGCAGCAGCCAGCGCCACAGCGTGCTGTGGTTGCCGACCAGCACCGTGGTCTGGGGCAGCACCAGATCGCGGAAGGCGTCGAGGTAGGCGTCGATCTCGTTCTCGTCCCACCACGAGAGGTTGGGCATGTACGCCACCACCGGCACCTCGGGGTAGTCGGCGGCGGTCTCTGCGATGGTGCTCAGCGCCTCGGGCGTGCCGGCGAAGCCGACCTTGATCAGCTGCACCTCGACGTCCTCGAGGATGGAGCGGGTCTGCTCGGCGATGGCCTCCTCGTCGAAGGCGAAGTGGTCGAAGATCTCGGCCGTGTCGCGGGCGTAGGCACCGGTTACCACCGGCAGCATGTGGGCGCCCACCGATCCCATGGCCAGCCCGTCGCCGGCCAGGCCGCCGGCGCCGCTCGGGTCGCTGGCATTGAACACCAGGACGCAAGGGGGATTCAGGTCCTGATCCGCCAATGCGCCGTCGTCGGGCAGGGGATCGTTAAGATCGCCCGGTTTGTCAACGCTGTCTGCTGGATGTAAGTGGAAGGTCATACGCCGGGCGGAATCCGCTGGATGGTGGCATGGGCGCGACGTTTACAGGGCGCCAGTGAGATACGCATAGATACACTCGTTGCATTTAATGAACAAGGACTTTAAGCTCCGATGAATACGAAAACTTGGATGTGCCTGATTTGTGGGTGGATCTATGACGAAGCGGTAGGTGTACCGGAGGACGGGATTGCGGCAGGCACGGCCTGGGCCGACGTTCCGATGAACTGGACCTGTCCCGAGTGCGGTGCGCGCAAGGAAGACTTCGAAATGGTTGAAATCTGAAAAGCATGGCATAGAGCTACGCGATCTGCGCCGGTGTACGGCGCGGCGGGCATCCAAGTCTCATGAGCAGGAGCTTTTGCAATGGGCCCGAATGGATCAGGTTACAAGGTGCTCGTCATCGACGACAGCAACACCATCCGGCGCAGTGCCGAGATTTTTTTGAAGCAGGGTGGTCACGAGGTTCTCCTCGCCGAAGACGGCTTCGACGCGCTCTCCAAGGTTAACGACCACAAGCCGCACCTGATTTTCTGCGACATCCTGATGCCGCGGCTGGACGGCTACCAGACCTGCGCCATCATCAAGCGCAACGCCCATTTCTCCAAGGTCCCGGTCGTGATGCTGTCGTCGAAGGACGGCGTGTTCGACAAGGCGCGCGGCCGCATGGTCGGATCGCAAGACTACCTGACCAAGCCTTTCACCAAAGACCAGCTGCTGCAGGCCGTGCAGCAGTTCGGCAACGTTTCACAGGAAGTGCAGTAAATGCCCATTCGAAAAATCCTCGTCGTCGACGACTCCAAGACTGAATTGGTGTTCCTGTCCGACCTGCTCCACAAGAACGGCTTCGCCGTGAAGACCGCCGAGAACGCCGAGGACGCCATGCGCCGCCTCGAGGAAGACCAGCCCGACCTGATCCTCATGGACGTGGTCATGCCCGGCCAGAACGGCTTCCAGCTCACGCGCGCGATCGCCCGCGATCCGCAGTACGCCGCGATCCCGATCATCCTGTGCACGAGCAAGAACCAGGAAACCGACCGCGTCTGGGGCATGCGCCAGGGCGCGCGCGACTACATCGTGAAGCCCGTGAACGCGCAGGAGCTGATGTCGAAGATCAGCGCGCTGAACTGAGCGCGGATCTGCCGAGCCCATGGCGAATCGCGACGCACTGAGAGCCTTCCAGTCCCGGCTGGCGAGCCGCCTGCAGGCCGCGCGCACCACCGGCGTGGCCGCGACCTGGCTCGCGGTCGAGGCGGGCGAGGGCAAGTACCTGTTCCCGCTCGGCCATGCCGGCGAAATCTTTCCCTGGACGCCGCCGCAGCCCGTGCCCTACACGGCGCCGTGGTTCCTCGGCGTGGCCAACCTGCGCGGCGGCCTCTACGGCGTGGTGCAGCTGTCGGCCTTCGCTGGCGGCGCGCCCAGCGGTCCGGCCGCCAGCGAAGCGGCCCGCATCCAGTCGCGGCTGGTCGCGCTCAACGAGCTGCTCGACGTCAACTGCGCGCTGCTGGTCGACCGGCTGGCGGGCTTGCGCGGCGTCGAGGCCTTCGCGGCCTCCGAGCCCCCGGGCGCCGATGCGCCGCCCTGGGCCGGGCATCTCTACACCGACGCCGCCGGCGAACGCTGGCAGGAAGTCAACCTGCAGGCGCTGTCGCAGCAGCCCCAGTTTCTGAGTATCGGCGCCTAGCTGTCACAGGCGCCTGTGCACCCGACCACCACCTGAAGGACCGACCGTGAGCTCGATCGCCGACAAGTTCAAGAAATTACTGCCCGCCAGCGGCAACGACAAGGCCCGCGTCGATGGTTCGGGTTCGCTCGCGATCGACAACGTCGACACGGTGCAGGTCCCCGACGAAAAAACCGTGCGCATCGCGCGCGCGCCGGGCGACACGTCGTTCGGCGGCGCGCCGGCGGCCAGCTCGTTCAGCGAGGGCGGTGCCCTGGTCGATGGCGGCGAGGCCGCCAACGAGCCCGGCCGGCCCGATGCCAGCGCCGACCTGCTCGCGGACGACGGCCGCGCCGGCCAGAGCCCCGCGCGTCAGCAGCGCGTGCTCGCGATCCTGCTGGCGGTGGTGGTGCTCGCGCTGCTGCTGGTCGCCGGCCTCGCCATCCTGCGCGCCGAACGGCTCGCGCAGCAGGTGGCGGCCACCGGCCAGTCGCTGATGCAGTCGCAGCGCCTCGCCAAGTCGATCTCGCAGGCCCTGGTGGGCAGCGCGCCGGCCTTCACCGAGGTGAAGGACAGCGCCGACGACCTCACGCGCCGCGTCAACGGCCTGACCAACGGCGACGAGGCGCTGCGCCTCGAGGCCGTGGGCGAGGCCTACGGCGAGGACATGGGCAAGATCAACCCGCTGGTCGCCCGCGCCGACGCGAGCGCCAAGGCCGTGCTGGCCCAGCGCCAGATCCTGACCCAGGTGGGCGCCGCCCTGCGCGACATCAACCAGCAGTCGTCCACGCTGCTCGAGATGACCGAGACCGTCGCCTCGCTCAAGATGCAGCAGAACGCCACGCTGCCCGAGATCTCGGCCGCCGGCCAGCTCGTGATGCTGACGCAGCGCATCGGCAAGTCGACCAACGAGTTCTTCACGGTCGAGGGCGTGAACCCCGATGCCGTGTTCCTGCTCGGCAAGGACCTGAACACCTTCCAGGAAACCACGCGCGGCCTGCTCGACGGCAATGCGCAGCAGCGCTTCCCCGGCTCGAAGGACCCGCAGACGCGCCAGCAGCTCGAAGCCATCCTGAAGACCTACGAGCAGATGCGCACGCAGGCCTCGGCCATTCTGGGCAACCTGCAGGGCCTGGTGGCGGCGCGCGAAGCGCAGGCGTCGATCCTGACCGACAGCGAACCGCTGCGCAAATCGCTGGGCGAGCTGCAGGACAAGCTCTCCGCGCGCACCGGCCTGGGCGCCGGCACCATCGTGCTGCTGTTCGTGCTCTCGCTGGCCGCCCTGGCACTGGCCGGCGCCATCGGCTTCGTGCAGGTGCGCGAAGGCCGCGAACGCGCCGCCAACGCCGAGCGCGAACGTCTCTCGGCCGAGCAGGCCTCGGAGGAGGCCAGCCGCATCAACAACGCCAACCAGGCCGCCATTCTTCGGCTGATGAACGAACTGCAGACGGTGGCCGAGGGCGACCTGACGCAGGAAGCCACCGTGACCGAGGACATCACCGGCGCCATCGCCGACTCGGTGAACTACACGGTGGAAGAACTGCGGCTGCTGGTGGGCAACGTGCAGAACACGGCCACCCGCGTGGCGCTGACCACCTCGCAGGTGGAAAGCACCTCGACCGAGCTGCTGGCGGCCTCGACCGAACAGCTGCGCGAGATCCGCGAAACCGGCCAGTCGGTGCTGACGATGGCGGAGCGAATCAACGGCGTGTCCTCGCAGGCGCAGGAATCCGCCACGGTGGCGCGCCAGTCGCTGCAGGCCGCGTCCTCGGGCCTGCAGGCCGTGCAGAACGCCATCGGCGGCATGAACGCCATCCGCGACCAGATCCAGGAAACCTCCAAGCGGATCAAGCGGCTGGGCGAATCCTCGCAGGAGATCGGCGAAATCACCGAGCTGATCTCGGACATTACCGAACAGACCAACGTGCTGGCACTGAACGCCGCCATCCAGGCCGCGTCGGCCGGTGAAGCCGGTCGCGGCTTCTCGGTGGTGGCGGAAGAAGTGCAGCGGCTGGCCGAACGCTCCGCGGACGCCACGCGCCAGATCTCGGCGCTGGTGAAGGCGATTCAGACCGACACGCAGGACGCGGTGGGCGCCATGGAGCGCTCCACGCAGGGCGTGGTCGAGGGGGCCAAGCTGTCCGACAACGCGGGTACCGCGCTGTCCGAGATCGACCGCGTGTCGCGCCGCCTCGCCGAGCTGATCGAGCAGATCTCGCAGTCCGCGTCTCGCGAGGCCGATTCGGCCAACGTGGTGGCCGCCAACATCCAGCACATCTTCGCCGTGACCGAGCAGACCGGCGAAGGCACGCGGACCACCGCGCAGCAGGTGCGCGAGCTGTCGCAGATGGCCGAGGAACTGCGTCGTTCGGTGGCCCGTTTCAAGATTGCCTGACACAGAAGAACGGCGAGCATCCAAGGTGGCTATCCAATCCCCCGTCGCGGCCCCCCTCGCCGGCAATCCGCCGGCCACCGAAGACCTCGGGCCGCTGGCCTGGGTGCTCGGAGAAATCCAGAAGTCGCTCGAGAACGTCGGCAAGTCGCTGCGCCGCTTCGCGCGCGACGTCGGCAATGCGGCCGAGATCGAGAGCGGCCCGCTGCAGATGGCGCGCCAGCAACTGCACCAGGCCGTCGGCGCGCTGCAGATGGTGGGCCACAACGCGCCCGCGCTGGTGCTCGGCTCGATCGAATTCGCGGTGCAGGGCTTCGTGGCCGAACCGCAGCGCTGCACCGACAGCGCCGCGCTGAAGATCGAGCGCGCCGGCTTCGCCGTCACCGATTTCCTGCAGGCCCTGCTGGCCGGCAAGAACGTGTCCTCGATCGCGCTGTTCCCGCAGTACCGCGAGGTGCTCGAGCTGGTCGGCAACGAGCGCGTGCATCCGGCCGATCTCTGGAGCGCCAGCTGGCGCTGGGTCGAGATCCGTCCCGCGCTCACGCAGGCCTCGCTGGCCTACGACCCCTCGGTGCGCTCGCGGCTCGACCGCGAGGTGCTGCAGCTGGTCAAGACCGGCGACCCGCAGGCCGCGCGCCGCCTGCAGGCGCTGTGCCTGGGGCTCGGCCGCGGCGCGCTGCTGCCGCGCGTGGCCAGCTTCTGGACCCTGGCGGCCGGCTTCTTCGAGGCGCTGGCGCTGGGCCTCGTGCCCGCCGACAGCTATGTCAAGCGCGCCGCCTCGCGCGTGCTGCTGCAGTACGCCACGCTCGCGCGCGGCGACAGCGTGGTGTCCGACCGGCTCGGCCAGGACCTGCTGTTCTTCTGCGCCCAGGCCATGCCCACCGCGCGCGACGAAGCCGCCACCCTGCGCAGCGTGCGCACGGCCTGGGGCATCGCGCACGAGCAGCGCGTCGACTACACGGTCGAGCAGTTCGGCCGCTTCGATCCGCTGGTGCTGGCCCAGGCCCGCAAGCGCATCGAGACCGCCAAGGAGATGTGGTCCGGCCTTTCGGGCGGCGACATCTCGCGCACCCGCCAGGTGGCCGACACCTTCGCCCAGCTCGGCGAATCGCTGCACCGGCTGCATCCGCCGAGCGAGCCGATGGTGCAGGCGCTCGCGCATGCCGTCGATGCCTCGGTGCGCAGCGGCCAGCCGCCCGACACCGAGCTCGCGATGGAAGTCGCGACCTCCGTGCTCTACCTCGAGGCAGCGCTCGAAGACCTCGACCCCAGCGATCCGCAGCTCACCCAGCGCATGCTCAAGCTCGCCGGGCGCATCGAGCGCGTGCGCGCGGGCGGCCACTCCGAGCCGCTCGAGCCCTGGATGGAGGACCTGTACCGCCGCGTCAGCGACCGCCAGACCATGGGCACCGTGGTCGACGAGCTGCGCAGCCACCTGAGCGAACTCGAGAAGTCGCTCGACCAGTATTTCCGCCGTCCCGGCGAAAAGGGCCTGCTGCGCACCGTGCCGAGCCAGCTGCAGCAGATGCGCGGCGTGTTCTCGGTGCTCGGCCTCGACCAGGCCGCGCACACCGTGCAGCGCATGCGCGACGAGGTCGAGGCCATGGTGGGCAGCGCCTCGCCGGCCGACGAGATGGCCGGCTTCGATGCGCTGGGCAACAACCTCGGCGCGCTCGGCTTCCTGATCGACATGCTGGGCTATCAGCCGGCGCTGGCCAAGCGCCTGTTCGTCTTCGACGCCGAGATCGGTGAACTCAAGCCGCTGATGGGCCGCCAGGCCGCCGACGCCGAGGACGCCGAGAACGTGGCCGCGCCGGCCGCCGAGCCGTTGCTGAGCATCGAGGAGGTCGACGCGCAGATCGCTTCCAGGCTGGCCGCGCTGGCCACGCCGGCGCGCAAGACCAAGCCCTCGCCGATCGAGGAATTCAGCAGCAAGGCCGACAGCTGGACCGCCAAGATCGTCGGCCCGGCCGCGCTGCCCGATACCGAGGTCACCGAGCTCGAGGAAGACGACCTGCAGAACATCTTCCTCGACGAGGCGCGCGAGGTGGTGCACAACGGCCAGAACGCGATCGTCGCGCTCGGCGGCCGCCCCGACGACACCGACGCGCTCACGGTCCTGCGCCGCGCCTTCCACACGCTCAAGGGCAGCTCGCGCATGGTCGGCCTCACCGACTTCGGCGATGCCGCCTGGTCGCTCGAGCAGGTGCTCAACACCTGGCTCGCCGACCAGCGCCCCGCCACTCCCGAGCTGCTGGCCGGCACGCAGCAGGCGCTGCGCGACTTCGGCCTGTGGGTCGAGGACATCGCGGCCTCGGCGCCGCACGGCTGGCAGTCGGCCCCGTTCAGCCGCCTGGCCGAGGCCCTGCTGGCCGGCGAACCGGTGCCGACCGCGCCGCCGCGCGTGGCCGATGCCGAGGCACTCGCGATCGCGGCGCGCCAGATTGCCGCCGATCCCGTGCCGACCTCGCCGGCGCCGCTCGAGGAGTTGCCGCCGCAGCTTTCGCTGTCGACCGCCGCCGCGCTCGCGCTGCCCGAGTTGCCGGACCTGCCGGACCTGTCGCTCGAACCGGCCGACGCCACCGACGTCTCCGACGTGCCGCAGGCCGAGGCGCGCACCGCCGGCCCGGAAGACGACGACTTCGTCTCCACCGACTTCCTCGATTTCGAGACCCGCGAGCCTTCGTCCACCGCGCCGGCACCGCTGCCGACCGCGCTCGGCGACGGCATCGACTTCGACTTCCTGGCGCCGATCGGCGCCACCGCCAAGGCGAGCGCGCCGGCCGAGGAGGCCGCGATCGAGGCCGCCGGCCTGTCCGAGCTGCCGTCCTCCGCGCTGTCGATCGACGCCGCGCAAGCCTCGGCCGAAAGTGCCGAAGCCCCCGCGCCGGCGCTGCCCGACCTCGACTGGACGCCCGAGCCGCTGCCGCTGCGCGAAGCCAGCGATGCCGGCACGGCCGTGCCGATGGACTTCCCCGAGATCCGGCTCGAGCCCGTGGAAGCTCCGGCCGAGTTCGCCCAGGCCGCCACGGTCGCGCCCGAGCCGGCCGCGCCCGAGACCGCCGCGCTGGTCGATGTCGCGGCCGAGGCCCTGCCGCTGGAGGCGCCTGCCGAGCCCGAAGAAGCGGGGCAGGCCGAAGCCGAGGCTGCGCCCGTCGCCGAACCCGAACCCGTGGCCGCACCGGCGCAACCGCTGGAAGTGGCCGTGGGCGGCAGCGCCGACGACCAGGTCAAGGTGATCGGTCCGCTGCGCATCGGCATCGCGCTCTACAACGTCTACCTCAACGAGGCCGACGAGTGGTCGCGCCAGCTCGCCACCGAGGTCGGCGAGTGGGCGCTGCAGCCCTACGAACGCGTGGCCGACTCGACCATCGCGCTGGCCCATTCGCTGGCCGGCAGCTCGGCCACGGTCGGCTTCCACAGCCTGTCGGGCATGGCGCGCTATTTCGAGGCCGCGCTGCAGCACCTGCAGATGCAGGGCAGCGGCACGCGCGAGCAGGGCATGGTGCTGGTCGCCGCGGCCGACGAGCTGCGCCGCCTGCTGCACCAGTTCGCGGTCGGCCTGCTGCGCGACCCCTCGCAGCAGACGCTGCAGGCGCTGCGCGACATCGCGGCGTCGCCGATGCCCTCGCCCTACGCCGAGGAACTCGCGCAGGACGAGCCGCGCGCGCCGCTGCAGGTGGTGGTGCCGCCGCAGGGCGGCGCCGACGTCGCGCTCGACGACACCGAGGACGCCATCGATCTGGCCGACGCGGTCGACGTCGACCTGTTCCCGATCTTCGAGGAAGAGGCGGCCGAACTGCTGCCGCAGCTCGGCGAGGCGCTGCGCCAGTGGTCGCACCATCCCGACGACGGCGCGCCGCGCACCTCGGTGCTGCGCACGCTGCACACGCTCAAGGGCAGTGCCCGGCTGGCCGGCGCGATGCGCCTGGGCGAGCGCGCGCACCGCATGGAATCCGAGATCGAGCTGCTGGGCACGCAGGGCCACGTCGACCGTTCCGACATCGAGAAGCTGCTGGTGCGGCTCGACACGCTGCAGTCCACCTTCGATGCGCTGCGCGCGGCCGACGACGCGACCCAGGTCGAACTCGCGCAGCGCGTGGCCGAGGCCACCGCGGCGCCCGTACCCACCGAGCACCCCGAGCCCGCCAACGACGCCATCGCCGCGGTCGATGCCGACGCCGAGCCGGCGTCGGCCGCCACGCCCGCGCCGGTGCGCCCGGCCCCCGCCTCGCTCGCGCCGCTGCGCGCGCCGGTCGGCCAGGCCGTGCGCATCCGCACCCAGCTGCTCGACCGCCTGATGGCGCAGACCGGCGAGGTCATCATCACGCGCTCGCGCCTGGAGGCCGAACTCGGTTCGCTGCGCGGCTCGCTGGCCGACCTCACCGGCAACCTCGACCGCCTGCGCCAGCAGCTGCGCGACATCGAGGTGCAGGCCGAGAGCCAGATGCAGTCGCGGCTGGCCCAGGCCAAGGATTCGCAGCAGGGCTTCGACCCGCTGGAGTTCGACCGCTTCACCCGCGTGCAGGAGCTCACGCGCATGATGGCCGAGTCGGTGAACGACGTGGCGACCGTGCAGCGCACCCTGCAGAAGACGGTGCAGGCGACGGAAGACGACCTCAGCGTGCAGGCGCGCCAGACGCGCGAACTGCAGCGCGGCCTGCTGCGCACGCGCATGGTGGAGTTCGAGGGCATCTCCGACCGCCTCTACCGCGTGGTGCGCCAGGCCACCAAGGACACCGGCAAGCAGGTGCGCCTGGACATCACCGGCGGCTCGATCGAAATGGACCGCGGCGTGCTCGACCGGATGACGCCGGCCTTCGAGCACCTGCTGCGCAACTGCGTGGCCCATGGCATCGAGGACGCCGCGCGGCGCGAGGCCGCGGGCAAGGACGCCAGCGGCCTGATCGTGATCGACCTCGCGCACGAGGGCAACGACGTGTCGGTGAGCTTCCGCGACGACGGCGCCGGCCTCGACCACGAGCGCATCGCCGAGCGGGCCCGCTCGCTGGGCCTGCTCGCGGCCGACCAGGCGCTCACGCCCGAGGAAGCCACCGAGCTGATCTTCCGGCCCGGCTTCTCGACGGCCGGCCAGGTGTCGGAACTCGCGGGCCGCGGCATCGGCATGGACGTGGTGCGCGCGCAGGTCGCCGCGCTCGGCGGCCGCATCGAGACGCGCAGCCAGCCGGGCCAGGGCACCACCTTCAAGCTGGTGCTGCCGCTGACCACCGCGGTGACGCACGTGGTCATGCTGCGCTTCGGCGAGGTGTCGATCGGCGTGCCGTCGAACCTGGTCGAGCTGGTGCAGCGCGTGAACGCCACCGACCTCGAGTCGGCCTACCTGCACGACACCCATCCGTTCGGCAGCGAACAGGTGCCGTTCTACTGGGGCGGCGCGCTGCTGCAGGCCTCGCCGCGCAGCGAGCACATCGCGGGCCGCACCAACACCCTCGTGATCGTGCGCAGCGCCGCGCAGCGCGTGGCGCTGCACGTCGACGAAGTGCTGGGCAACCAGGAAGTGGTGGTCAAGAACCTCGGGCCGCAGCTCGCGCGGCTGCCGGGCCTGGCGGGCATCTCGGTGCTGGCCTCGGGCGCGGTGGCGCTGATCTACAACCCGGTGGCATTGGCCGCGGTGCATGGCGAACAGGCGCGCGCGCGCCAGGCCGCCGCGCTGGCGCAGCCGGCGGTCGCGGCCCCGGTCGCCGAGGCGCGTGGCCCGCACGGCCAGGACCCGGCCGCCGCGCTGGCGCCGGTGGTGCCGCAGATCCCGCTGGTGCTGGTGGTCGACGACTCCATCACCGTGCGCCGCGTCACGCAGCGCCTGCTGCAGCGCGAAGGCTACCGGGTCTCGCTCGCGGCCGACGGCCTGCAGGCGCTCGAGCGGCTGCAGCAGGAGCGCCCGGCGGTCGTGCTGTCCGACATCGAGATGCCGCGCATGGACGGCTTCGACCTCGCGCGCAACATCCGCGGCGACGCGGCGCTGGCCGAGCTGCCGATCATCATGATCACCTCGCGCATCGCCGAGAAGCACCGCGACTATGCGCGCGACCTCGGCGTGAACCACTACCTCGGCAAGCCCTACTCCGAAGAAGAGCTGCTGCGGCTGGTGCGGGCCTACACCAGCGACACGGCGACGCTCGCGGCCGCCTGAGGCGCGCGCCCCACGAAAAAAGCCCGGACGGCGAGGAGCCTCCGGGCTTTCCCCTTGGGGCTGCCGGCGCTACTTCTTCGCCAGCGCCTTGCTGCGCGCCACCGCGTAGCGCTGCAGCGTGCGCTCGCGCGCCTCGGCATGGTCGACCACCGGCACCGGGTAGTTGTCTCCGAGCTTTACGCCCGCGGCTTCCAGCTCCACCGGCGTCGCGGTCCACGGCGCATGGATCGCGCCGTTCGACAGCCCCGCGAGCTGCGGCAGGTAGCGCCGGATGAACTTGCCGTCGGGGTCGAAGCGCTCGCTCTGCGTCACCGGGTTGAAGATGCGGAAGTAGGGCTGCGCGTCGCAGCCGCTCGAGCTGGCCCATTGCCAGCCGCCGTTGTTCGAGGCCAGCTCGAAGTCGTTGAGGTGCAGCGCGAAGTAGGCCTCGCCGCGGCGCCAGTCGAGTCCCAGGTCCTTGCACAGGAAGCTCGCCACCACCATGCGCAGCCGGTTGTGCATGTAGCCGCTCTGGTTGATCTGCAGCATGGCCGCGTCGACCAGCGGATAGCCGGTGCGGCCCTGGCACCAGGCCTCGAACAGCTGGTCGGCATGCTTGCCGTGGTGCCACTGGATCCGGTCGTACTCGGGGCGGAAGCTCTTCGACTCGCCCTTCTCGTGCACGTGCGGGAAGTGGGCCAGGATCTGGAAGTAGAAGTCGCGCCAGATCAGCTCGCTGAGCCAGGTCGCGGCGCCCGCGTCGCCCTGCAGCGAGAGCTGGCGCGCCACGCCCGCCACCTGCCGGATCGACACCGTGCCGAAGCGCAGGTGCACGCCCAGGTAGCTGGGCCCGCGCACCGCCGGATAGTTGCGCGCCGCCTCGTAGCGGTCGATGCGCTCGAAGAAGTCCTCGAACAGGATCGCCGCGCCGCGCGTGCCGGTCGGTATTTCGAGCGTGCCGAGGTTGCTCTTGGCGAAGCCCAGCGCCTCGAGCGAGGGCACGGGCGCGCGCCAGCCCTCGGGCGGCGGCGCCAGGGCGTCGGCATGGCCGCGGCTCGGGTAGGACTTGAGGAAGAAGTCGTCGACCTTGGCCAGCCAGGCCCGCTTGTAGGGCGTGAAGACCGTGTAGGGCTGGCCGGTCTTGGTCATCAGCTCGTCGCGCTCGAAGATCGTCGAGTCCTTGTGGGTGTGGAAGCTCACGCCCGCGTTGGCCAGCGCGCCGAACACGCCGGCGTCGCGCGCCAGCGCCTCGGGCTCGTCGTCGCGGTTGGCGAACACCGCCTGCACCTCGAGCGCGCGCGCCAGCGCCGGAATCTCCTCGGCCGTCGCCGCATGCCGCACGATCAGCCCGCCGCCGAGCGCGCGCAGTTCCTCGTCGAGCTCCAGTAGCGATTCGCGGATGAATTCCACCCGCCGGTCGACCCGCGGCAGGGGGTCGAGGATCGTGCTGTCGAACACGAACACGCAGACCACCTGGCGGCAGCTTCGCAGGGCGTGGTAGAGGGCCGCGTTGTCGTCCACGCGCAGGTCGCGGCGGAACCACATGAGCCCTTTGGGGTAGGTCTTGTCGACGGCCAGTAAAATCGGAGGCATATGGCTTCCGATTCTGCCCCGATGAACCTGACGCATCACTTTTTGATAGCGATGCCGGGCCTGGAAGACAAGACCTTCAACCGCAGCGTCGTCTACCTGTGCGAGCACAGCGAGCGCGGCGCCCTGGGCCTGGTCATCAACAAACCCAGCGACATCAACCTCAAGGTGCTGTTCGAGAAGATCGAGCTGCACCTCGCGCGCCCCGAGATCGGCGAGGCCCCGGTGTTCCAGGGCGGCCCGATGCAGACCGAGCGCGGCTTCGTGCTGCACGAGCCGGTCTTCACCGAGTCCGAGAAACCCGAGGAATCGGTCTACGCCTCGACCATGACCATCCCCGGCGGCCTCGAGATGACCACCTCGAAGGACGTGCTCGAGGCCCTGGCCACGGGCGCCGGCCCGCGCAAGGTGCTGGTCTCGCTGGGCTACGCGGCCTGGGGCGAGGGCCAGCTCGAGTCCGAACTGGCCGAGAACAGCTGGCTCACGGTCGGCGCCGACCCGGCCGTGATCTTCGACACCCCGATCGACCAGCGCTACGACAAGGCGCTGCTGCTGCTGGGCCTGGAGGCCTGGAAGCTCTCGCCCGACGCGGGGCATGCGTGAACGCCACGGCCATGCCCGACGCGCCAGCTTCCAGCCCCGTTCCCCCTCCCGTTCCCGCCCATTTCCAGAGCTTCCTGGCCTTCGATTTCGGCCAGAAGCGCACCGGCGTGGCGAGCGGCAACCGGCTGCTGCGCGGCGCCACGCCGCAGGCCACCATCAAGGCCGAGGGCGCCGATGCCCGCTTCGCCCAGGTCGAGGCGCGCATCCGCGAGTGGCAGCCCGACGCGCTGGTGGTGGGCGTGCCCTTCCATCCCGACGGCGCCGCGCACGAGAACACCCGGCGCGCGCAGAAGTTCGCGCGCCAGCTGCGCGGCCGTTTCAACCTGCAGGTGTTCGAGGTCGACGAGCGCTACAGCACCACCGAGGCGCTCTCCCAGGGCGCGCGCGATGCCGATGCCGCCTCGGCCTGCATCATCCTGGAGCAATTCTTGAGGAGTCTTCCGTGAGTTCCACCCCCGCCATTCCCGACGCCGAGGCGCTCTACACGCAACTGCTGGCCGGCGTCCGCGCGCTGCTGCGCCCCGACACCCGGCTGGTGGGCGTCACCTCGGGCGGCGCCTGGCTGGTCGAGCGGCTGCAGAAGGACCTGGGCCTGGCCGGCGCGCCCGGCGTGATCTCCTCGGCCATGCACCGCGACGACTTCGCGCGCCGCGGCCTCTCGGCCAGCGCGCAGACCGCGCTGCCCTTCGACGTCAACGGCGCCGACGTGCTGCTGCTCGACGACGTGCTCTACACCGGCCGCACCATCCGCGCCGTTCTCAACGAGCTGTTCGACTTCGGCCGCCCGGGCTGCGTGCGCCTGGCCGTGCTGGTCGACCGCGGCGGGCGCGAGCTGCCGGTGGCGGCCGACTTCGCCGCCACCACGCTCGCGCTGCCCCATTCGCAGTCGCTGGCGCTGGCGCGCGCCGACGACGGCGCCTTCAGCCTCCAGGTCGAGGAAAGCAAGTAAGCCATGCTCTACAAGCGCAATCCCCAGCTCAACAAGAACGGCGAGCTCATCCACCTGCTGTCGATCGAGGGCCTGCCCAGGGACATCCTCACCCACATCCTCGACACCGCCGCCAACTTCACGAGCGTGAGCGACCGCGAGGTGAAGAAGGTGCCGCTCCTGCGCGGCAAGAGCGTGTTCAACCTGTTCTTCGAGAACAGCACGCGCACCCGCACCACCTTCGAGATCGCGGCCAAGCGGCTGTCGGCCGACGTCATCAACCTCGACATCGCGCGCTCCTCGGCGAGCAAGGGCGAGTCGCTGCTCGACACCATCGCCAACCTCAGCGCGATGGCGGCCGACCTGTTCGTGGTGCGCCACAGCGAGTCGGGCGCGCCCTACCTGATCGCGCAGCACGTCGCGCCGCACGTGCACGTGGTGAATGCCGGCGACGGCCGCCACGCGCACCCGACGCAGGGGCTGCTCGACATGTACACCATCCGCCACTACAAGAAGGACTTCGCCAACCTCACGGTGGCGATCGTCGGCGACGTGCTGCATTCGCGCGTGGCGCGCTCCGACATCCACGCGCTCACCACGCTGGGCTGCGCCGAGGTGCGCGTGGTCGGCCCCAAGACCCTGGTGCCCGGCGACATGGCCGGCATGGGCGTGCGCGTGTGCCACACGCTCGAGGAGGGCATCAAGGACTGCGACGTGGTCATCATGCTGCGGCTGCAGAACGAGCGCATGAGCGGCGCGCTGCTGCCCTCGTCGCAGGAGTTCTTCAAGACCTACGGCCTCACGCCCGAGAAGCTGCAACTCGCGAAGCCCGACGCCATCGTGATGCACCCGGGCCCGATCAACCGCGGCGTCGAGATCGACTCGGCCGTGGTCGACGGCCGCCAGAGCGTCATCCTCCCGCAGGTCACTTTCGGCATCGCCGTGCGGATGGCCGTGATGAGCATCGTCGCAGGTAACGAAGCATGAACATACTGATCTCCAACGGCCGCGTGGTCGACCCCGCCTCGGGCACCGACAAGCAGGCCGACATCGCCATCGCCGACGGCCGCATCGTCGGCATCGGCGCCATTCCCGCGGGCTTCACCGCCGAGCGCACCATCGACGCCGCGGGCTGCATCGTCGCGCCCGGCCTGGTCGACCTCGCCGCGCGGCTGCGCGAGCCCGGCTACGAGCACGAAGGCATGCTCGGCAGCGAGATGGCCGCGGCCGTGGCCGGCGGCGTCACCAGCCTGGTGTGCCCGCCCGACACCGACCCCGTGCTCGACGAGCCCGGCCTGGTCGAGATGCTGACCTTCCGCGCCGGCAAGCTGCCGGGCGCGCGCCTGTTCCCGCTCGGCGCGCTCACGCGCGGCCTGGCCGGCGGCGTGCTGACCGAGATGGCCGAGCTCACCGAGCGCGGCTGCGTGGGCTTCAGCCAGGCCGATGTGCCGCTGGCCGACACCCAGGTGCTGCAGCGCGCGATGCTCTATGCGAGCACCTTCGGCTACACCGTGTGGCTGCGCCCGCAGGACCGCGACCTCGGCAAGGGCGTGGCCGCCAGCGGCGCGCTCGCAACCCGGCTCGGCCTCTCGGGCGTGCCGGTGGCGGCCGAGACCATCGCCATCTTCACCATCGTCGAGCTGATGCGCAGCACGAAGGCGCGCGTGCACCTGTGCCGCCTCTCGAGCGCCGCCGGGCTCGCGCTGGTGCGCGCCGCCAAGGCCGAGGGCCTGCCGCTGAGCTGCGACGTCAGCATCAATTCGCTGCACCTGGCCGACACCGACATCGGCTACTTCGACAGCCGCGCGCGCCTGAGCCCGCCGCTGCGCCAGCAGGGCGACCGCGACGCGCTCTCGGCCGCGCTGGCCGACGGCACCATCGATGCGCTGGTGTCCGACCACACGCCGGTCGAGGCCGATGCCAAGAACCTGCCGTTCGCCGAGAGCGAGCCCGGCGCCACCGGGCTCGAGCTGCTGCTGCCGCTGGCGCTGCAATGGGGCGAGCGCAGCGGCGCGGGCCTCGCGCGCGCGCTCGAGGCGATCACGAGCGCGCCCGCGCGGCTGCTGCCCGCGACCGAAGCCTGCGCCGGCATCGGCCGCATCGCCGTCGGCGGTCCGGCCGACCTGTGCGTCTTCGATCCGTCCCTCGAATGGCAGGTCACGCCCGAGGCGCTGCGCAGCCAGGGCAAGTACACGCCCTTCGGCGGCTACGCCATGCAGGGCCGCGTGCGCCACACCCTCGTGGCCGGGCGCGTGGTGCACGGCTGAGCCGCCTCACGGCGCGCGACGACGACAACAACAGGAAGAAGGCGGTCGGGCCGATGCTGCATTCACTCAAGGCACTGCGCCGGCTGCTGCATGCGATCGCGCATGCGGTCGCCGGCTGGTGGACCATCCGCTTCACTTTCCCGAGCCTGTCGCAAGCCGAGCGCAACGCGCGCGTGCAGGCCTGGGCCGCGCGCATGCTCGAGATCATGGGCATCACCCTGCGCGTGCAGGGCACGCCGCCCGCGCACGGGCCGGTGCTGCTGATCTGCAACCACCTCTCGTGGCTCGACATCACGGTGATCCACGCGGCGCGCCACGTGCGCTTCGTGTCGAAATCCGACGTCAAGCACTGGCCGCTGATCGGCACGCTGTCGAGCGGCGCCGGCACGCTCTACATCGAGCGCGAACGCCGCCGCGACGCGCTGCGCGTGGTGCACCACATGACCGACGCGCTGCGCAACGGCGACATGATCGCGGTGTTCCCCGAGGGCACCACCAGCGACGGCCGCGGCCTGCTGCCTTTTCATGCCAATCTGCTGCAGGCCGCGATCTCCTCGGGCGCGCCCGTGGTGCCGGCCGCGCTGCGCTTCGCCGATGCCGCCACCGGCGAGACCAGCCAGGCGCCGCGCTACATCGACGACGACAACCTCGCCACCTCGCTGTGGAACACGCTGCGCGCGCCGCCGCTCCTGGCCATCGTGCGCTTCGGCGAGCCGCAGTCCTCGTACAGCCGCGAGCGCCGCACCTGGGCGCAGACGCTGCACGAGGACGTGCAGCAGCTGCGTCGCGACACGCACTGAGCAGGTCTTCCGTCAGCGGGCCTCGCGCAGCTTGCGCGAAACCACGACCGGCGGGGCGTCTTCGCGCCGCTCGCCGGGCACCACCAGCACGTCGGCCGTGGCCCAGCACAGCACGCGCTGCGCGATGCTGCCGAGGAGGAAATCGGCCAGCGCATGGGCGCGGCGCTTGCCGACCACGAGCAGCTCGGCGCGCGCGTGCTGCTGCTGCACCGTGGCCTGCCGCGCCGGGTCGCCGCGGCCGAGGGTCGACAGCACGCGGTTGCGCCGCGCGCTCGACGAATCGGTCAGCGAGAGCAGCCGTTCGCGCGCCTGCCGCTGGCAGTCGTGGCGGTAGGTCCGGATGGCGTGGTCCGAGACCTCGGCATAGCGCAGCCTGCTTTCGTGCAGCGTGTTGAGCGCATGGAACAGCTCCAGCGAAGCGTCGGCGTCGAGGCCATGGGCCAGGCTCACGAGCGCGCGCGACGCGGGCGTGAAGTCCACCGCCACCAGGATGCGGCCATAGCGCTGCCGCGTGGCCAGCCGCGTCACCAGCACCGGGCAGCGCAGCTGCCGCAGCAGGCGCTCCACGGGCTGGCCCGCGAAGAAGGCGCCGGGCGAGCGGTCGCGCCAGTGCCGCAGCACCACGAGGTCGGCGTGGCGCGCCTCGTCCACGATCTGTGCGAGGCCGCCGCCCGCCGCCGCCACCTGCTTGACCAGCACGCCGAAGCGCGCGCCCATGGCCCGGGCCAGGCCCGCGAGCGCGGTGGCCGCTTCGGCATGCGCGAGCGGTGCGAGGTTCGCGGGCGCGTACATGAGCTTGAGCAGCGCGCCATGGTCGGCCGCGAGCCGGGCGGCGCGTTCGACCGCGTGCAGGCTGCGTGTCGACAGATCGGTGACGGCGAGGATGGATTGGAAGAAAGGCGTGCCGGATGCGGTATCGCCGCCGGGACGCACGTGCTCCCGCTGAGCCTGGGGTTGATGCATGACGCACTCCATTCGAAGCGCCCCCTCGATGTGATGGGGGCGCAGTCACGCTGGGCGAGGGCCCGGCGGTCGATGGGTTGCGTTGAAGGTGAAGAGAAAGAGGTGGACCGCCGGGCTCAGGAATGTGCGAGCGTTTGAGGGGGCGCTGCCGTCATCCATGCGCACGCCGGGGCGCAGCCGCCGATACGGGGCGGCGCGGCGTGAAGCGACGGGTGAGCATGCATGCGGCGGAGTCTAGGCCGAATGCGAGCAAAGCCCGTTCAGTACCCGCACGGCCCTTGCCGGATTGAAGGGTGCATCCTCACCAAAAAAAGCGAGCCCCGAGGGACGCGCATCGGTGCGCGAGGCACCGGAGGAGTAGAGGAAGAGCAAACGGAAAAAGGCGAGCGCGCGTCAGAGGATCCCGAAGATCTTGAGGCCGATGATCACGGTGATCGGCACGCCGCAGGCCCAGAGGATGAGGCTTTTCATGAAGGTTCTCCTGTGTAGTGAATGGCTTGCAGATTCACACGCGGCGAGGGCCTCGCATTGCAAGAGAACCGATGCACCGTGCGTGGGCAGGTGCCTACATCTTCAGCCGCGGGAGACGCTGCTCTCGGCCGGCACGTAGCCGAGCCGGCGCGAGATCTCGAGCGCGCAGGCGCGCAGCGGCACCGCCACGCGGCCTTCCCAGTCGCTGTCGAAGGTGGCCTCGGGACCCATCGCGGTGATGCCCAGCACGATGTTGTGCGTGGAGTCGAACACCGGCGCGCAGAAGGCGTCGATGCCCGGGATCGGCTGGCCCAAGGTGCGCGACATGCCGTGCATGCGCGTCTCCACCAGCAGCGCCTCGAGCTGCGACTGCGACAGCTCCTCGGTGCCGCGGCCGCCGGCCGGGCCGCGCAGGCGCGCGAGGTCGTCCACCATCATCTTCTCGACCACCTTGGGCGGCAGGTAGGCCGCGAACAGCCGGCCGGTGGCCGTGTAGGCCAGCGACATCACGGTGCCGGTGCGCAGGTTCACGTGCAGCGGATGGATCGGTTCCTCGAGCCGCACCACGGTCGGCCCGAAGTTGCCCCAGACCGCGACCGCGATGCTCTGCTCGGTTTCCGAGGCCAGCGCCTCGATCAGCGGCGAGGCCTCCTTGATCGGGTCGAGCCGCTGCAGCTTGGCCAGCCCGAGCTGCAGCGCCAGCGGGCCCAGCTCGTAGCGGCCCGCGCTGTCCTGCACCACGAAGCCGACCTTGAGAAAGCTCACGAGGTACGGATGGGCCTTGCCCACCGGCACGCCGGCGGCCTTGCCGAGGTCGCGCAAGGCCATGGGCGCGACATGCCGCCCGAGGGCGACGAGCAGCTGGGTTCCTATTTCGACGGATTGGATGCCACGTCTCGGCTTTTCCATGGGGCGCCCGGCGTGGGGGTTGAGAGTGGGGGCGAGTATAGCCATCAGGGTTTCTACTGATATTGTCGTGATCAATCGACGATGACTGATCATCTGATAGTAACTAAACGACTTGACCATATCAACGTCGCTGCCTACACTCCGCCGCAACTTAAGTCCTACAGAAACAAGGCAGACAGGCAGAGATGGAACAGAACACGTTGGAATGCGATGTGCTCGTCGTCGGCAGCGGCGCCTCGGGCATGGCGACCGCGATCACCGCGGCGTCGCAGGGTTTGAAGGTGCTGGTGGTCGAGAAGGAGCCGCGCTTCGGCGGCACCACCGCGCGCTCGGGCGGCTGGCTGTGGATCCCGGGCACGCGCCTGGCCACGGAGCAGGGCATCCACGAGCCGGCGGGCGCCGCGCTCGCGTACATGAAGCACGAGACCACCACCCACTTCGACGCGGCGCGCGTGAGCGCCTTCCTCGAGATGGGCCCGAAGGCGATCGACTTCTTCACGCGCAACACCTGCGTGCAGTTCGACATGCCGGCGGTGTTTCCCGACTACCACGCCGAAGCGCCCGGCGGCCAGCAGGGCGGCCGCTCGATGGTCACGCGGCCGTTCGATGGCCGCGAACTCGGCAAGCGCGTGAAGCTGCTGGCGCCGCCGCTGCCCGAGCTCACCGTGTTCGGGATGATGTTGGGCTCGGGCCCCGAGATCAAACACTTCATGCGGGCCTTCAAGTCGCCGACTTCGTTCTGGTACGTGACCAAGCGGCTGACCCGCCACTTCCTCGACGTGCTGGGCCACGGGCGCGGCATGACGCTGACCAACGGCAATGCGCTGGCCGGCCGCCTGGCCAAGGCCGCGATGGACCTGGACATTCCCGTGTGGCTGTCGTCGCCCGTGAAGAAACTCGTGGTCGAGTACGACGGCGTTTCCGGCGCGGTGGTGCAGCACGAAGGCAAGAGCATGCGCGTGGTGGCCAAGCGCGGCGTGGTGCTGGCCTGCGGTGGTTTTCCTTATGACGTGGAGCGCCGCAAGCAACTGTTTCCGCATGCGCCCACCGGCAAGGAGCACTACTCGCCATCGCCTTCCACCAACACCGGCGACGGCCTGCGCCTGGCCGAAGCCGTGGGCGGCCGCGTCGACGGCACCATTCCGCACGCGGCGGCCTGGGTGCCCGCATCGGTCACCACGCGCCCCGACGGCACCAAGGGCGTGATGCCCCACTTCATCGACCGCGCCAAGCCCGGTGTGATCGCGGTCACGCCCAAGGGCCGGCGCTTCGCCAACGAAGGCAACTCGTACCACGACTTCGTGCAGGCCATGGTCAAGGCCTGCGCCGGCGAGCCCGAGGTCACGGCCTGGCTGCTGTGCGACCACAAGGCCTTGCGCGACTACGGCCTGGGCTGCGTGGCACCGGCGCCATTGCCGATCGGCCGCCACCTGAAGAGCGGCTACCTCAAGCAGGGCGCCAGCATCGGCGAGCTCGCGAAGCAGATCGGCATCGCGCCCGAGGTGCTCGAGGCCACGGTGAAGGAATTCAACGACGGCGCGCGCACCGGCGACGACCCGCTGTTCGGCAAGGGCAGCAAGGCCTACAACCGCTACCAGGGCGACGCCAACGTCACGCCCAATCCCTGCGTGGCGCCGCTGGAGCACGGCCCCTACTACGCGATCAAGCTGGTGATCGGCGACATCGGCACCTTCGCCGGCCTGGTGGTCGACGAGAAGACCCGCGTGCTCGACGCCAACCGCCAGCCGATCAAGGGCCTCTACGCGGTCGGCAACGACGCGGCCAGCGTGATGGGCGGCAACTACCCGGGCGCCGGCATCACGCTCGGCCCGGCACTGACCTTCGGCTACGTCGCGGGCCTGCAGGTGGCGCAGGGCACCACGGCGGCCGCCACGCTGCAGGTGGAGCAACGCGAAGCAGTGCCCGTGCGCCGCACCGCCTGAGTCCTCTTCCCTTCAACCACGCATTCATCACAGAAGGAACCTTCCCGATGGCCTTTCCTCCCCACGTCGCGCCGCGCCTGCTCGAAGGCCGCCTCGCGCTGATCACCGGCGCCGGCCAGGGCAACGGCCGCGCGCTCGCGCTGGGCCTGGCGCAGGCCGGCGCGCGCGTCGTCGTCACCGACATGAACGAGGCCACCGTGAGCGAGACCGCGCAACTGGTGCGCGACGAAGGCGGCCAGGCCTGGTCCTTCGTGCTCGACGTGACCTCGCCCGAGGCCTGCCATGCGCTCGCGTTGCGCGTGGGCGAGGAGATCGGCGCCATCGACCTGCTGGTGAACAACGCCGGCATCATCATCCGCGAAGGCACCGCCAGCCCCAACGCCGCGGCCAACTGGAAGAAGACGCTCGACGTCAACGTGCACGGCACCTTCAACGTCACCCACGCCTGGCTCGGCGCGATCAAGGCCACGAAGGGCGCGGTGATCAACATCGCTTCCATCGCCGCCTACGCGGGGCAGGGCGCGAGCCTCGGCTATTCGCCCTCCAAGGGCGCGATCAAGATGTTCACCCAGTCGCTCGCGCAGGAGCTCGCGCCCTTCGGCGTGCGCGTCAACGCGCTCGCGCCCGGCGTGATCGAGACGCCGATGACCGCCGCCACGCGCGAGAACCCGCAGCGCCTCGAGTCCTTCATGACGCGCATCCCGATGGGCCGCGTCGGCCAGACCGAGGACCTCGTGGGCCCGGTGATCTTCCTCGCGAGCGACATGTCGCGCTACGTCACCGGCATCACCCTGCCGGTGGACGGCGGCTTCCTCGCGGTCTGAGTCCGCCTTCGCTTTTCGCTTTCCCGACCGTCAATCCTCCAGGAGACAAAGAATGAAGACCTTCCGTCTGTACAAGACCCTGCTCGCGAGCGCCGCCTTCTGCGCCTTCGCCGCCGGCGCCTCGGCGCAGGACATCAAGCTCGGCTACAACGGCGACCTCTCGGCCTCGCCCTCGGCGCAGAGCGGCCAGGCCGCGGTGCTCGGCATGGAGGCCGCGATCGCCGACCTCAACGCCGCCGGCGGCGTGCTCGGCCGCAAGTTCACGCTGGTCACGCGCGACGACGTGTCGGCGCCGCCCAAGTCGATCCAGAACATGAGTGACCTGATCGACAACGAGAAGGTGGTGGCGGTGTTCGGCCCGACCAACTCGGGCAACGCCATGGCGTGGAAGCACATCGCCAACCAGAAGAAGATCCCGGTGCTGGGCAACGTGGGCTCGGGCACCGACATCACCAAGCCGATGAGCGCGGGCGCCGACAACTACATGTTCCGCGTCTCGATGGTCGACCGCGAGCAGGTCGCCGCGCTGATGGCCTACGTGAAGAAGAACACCGCCGCCTCGAAGGTGGTGGGCCTGATGGCCGAGACCACCGGCTACGGCCAGGGCGGCCTCAAGGACATGGAGGAGATCGCCAAGCTGCAGGACATCAGGATCGCGGCCACCGAGCGCTTCGGCGTCGGCGACACCGACATGACCTCGCAGCTGTCGAAGATGAAGGCCGCCAACGTCGACACCGTGGTGGTGTGGGCGCAGGGAACGCCGATCGCGCAGCTGGTGCGCAGCATGGAGAAGATCAACTACTTCCCGCTGACGCTGACCTCCTGGGCCGCCGACAACATCACCTTCTACGACGCGGCCGGCAAGGCGCTGGCCGAGAAGCCGATCTTCATGCGCACCGTGAGCGAGACCCGCACGCCCGCGCAGCAGAAGCTCTTCGACCGCATCGGCAGCAAGCTCAAGGCGCCGGGTTCGTTCTCGTTCGCGCTGCATGGCTACGACTCGGTGCTGCTGCTGGCGCAGGCGATGAAGCAGGCCAACGGCACCGACGGCGCCGCCGTGCGCGCCGCGCTGGAAGACCTCAAGACCCCGGTGCAGGGCGTGCTCAAGACCTACGAGAAGCCCTTCAGCAAGACCAACCACGAGGCGCTGACCGCCAAGGACCTGGTCTGGATCCGCTGGAAGGACGGCAAGCTGCTGCCCTACAGCGACGCGCTGATCCAGGGCCTGAAGCCGGCCGACTTCAAGCAGTAAGAGCAAAAAGGAAGCGAGGCCGACGCGCCCGCGCGGCGCCCGGCCTCGCCTCGCAACGGAGATACACACATGGTTGAAGCGCTCCTGCAGGCGCTCATCAGCGGGCTCGCCGTCGGCGGTGCCTATGCGCTGGTGGCACTGGGATTCAGCATCACGTTCACGACCACCAAGACGCTGAACTTCTCGCACGGCGAGTTCGTCTCGGCCGGCGCCTTCATCGGCATGAGCGCCCTGTTCCTGGTCCTGGGCAAGCCGCTGGCCTCCACCACCTTCGGCGACGCCGTGCCCGGCGCCGGCGCGCAGCTGTTCGCGCTGCTGGCGGCGCTCGGCGTGATGGGCCTGCTGGGCTGGCTGCTCTACGTGCTCGGCGTGCGCCCGTTCGCGGGCCGCCCCGGCATGGCCTGGGTGATGAGCACGCTGGGTTTCGGCGTGATCCTGCAGAGCGTGGGGCTCGCGATCTGGGGCCCGAAGCCGGTGGTGGTGCCCGCGCCCGTGGGCGACACCGTGATCCGCATGTTCGGCGTCGGCGTGCGGCCGCAGGAACTGCTGACCCTGGGCGTGGCCGTGGTCGTGATGTTCGGCTTCGACCGCGTGATGAACCGCACCATGGTCGGCAAGGCCATGCGCGCGGTGGCGCAGAACGGCAACGTGGCGAGCCTCATGGGCATCAACACCAACGCCATGATGATCGGCGCCTTCGTCGTCAGCTCGGCGCTGGCGGGCCTGTCGGGCTTCCTGCTCGCGCCGATCGCGCAGGCCTCGCTGTTCATGGGCCTCACCGTCGGCCTCAAGGGCTTCTCGGGCGCGATGATCGGCGGCCTCAGCAATCCGCGCGGCTGCGTCATCGGCGGCTTCCTGCTCGGCGTGCTCGAGTCGATGGTCAATCTCTGGCAGGCGCAGTGGCGCGAGGTGGCGGTGTTCGCGCTCGTGATCCTGGTGCTGGCCTTCCGGCCCACGGGCCTGTTCGGCAGCCGCGCGGTGGAGAAGGTATGAAGCGCCTGGTCCATCCCCTGGCCGTGGTGGCGGTCGCCGCGGCGCTGATCGGCATCGTCTCGCTGCTCGGCAACGACTACTACCTGCGCATCGCCTTCATGATGTGCGTCTACTACCTGTGCGCGGCCGGCATGAACGTGCTGGTCGGCTACGCGGGGCAGAAGTCGCTGGGCCAGGCCGGCCTGTTCGCGGCCGGCGCCTACGGCGTCGCGCTCCTGACCTCGCGCACCGACATGGACCCCTGGCTCGCGCTGCTGCTCGCGGCCGTGATCTCGGGCCTGTGCGGCGTGCTGATCGCGCTGCCCTCGCTGCGCGTGAAGGGCCCCTACCTCGCGATGGTCACGCTGGCCTTCGGCATCGTGGTCGAGAAGCTGGTCGGCGAATGGACCGACGTGTTCGGCGGCGCGCAGGGCATCTACGGCATCCGCCCGCTGACCTGGAATGGCGCGCCGCTCGACACCACGCAGTGGGTGGTGCTGGGCATCGTGCTGAGCGCCGCGCTGCACCTGCTCTTGCGCAACCTGCTGCAGGGCCGCTTCGGCCGCGCGCTGCTGTCGCTGCAGGCCGACGAGATCGCCTCCTCGTCGGTGGGCGTGCGCGTCTACCGCGCCAAGGTCATGGCCTTCGTGGTCGCGGCCGTCACCTGCGGCATCGCGGGTGCGCTGGTGGCGCAGCAGAACCAGTACATCAATTCCGACTTCATCACCTTCCACCTGTCGATCTTCATCCTGCTGCTGGTGCTGTTCGGCGGCGCGGGCTCGATGTACGGCCCGATCGTGGGCGCGGTGCTGCTCACGCTGACCGACGCGCTGCTCGCGCGCTGGCCCTCGGCGCAGCATTTCCTCTACGGCTTCCTGCTGCTGTTCGCGCTCTACGTGATGCCCGGCGGCGTGGTGGGGCTGGTCGACAAGTGGGTGAGCCGCTCGCGCCACCGCGGCGAAGGCGCCGGCGGCCAGGGCGTGCCGGGGCAGATCGGCCCGGGCGGCGAGGGCGAGCTGCTGGTGGTGCAGGGCGTGACCAAGTCCTACGGCGGCGTGAAGCCCGCGCAGGACGTGTCGTTCAGCCTGCAGCGCGGCCACATCCATGCGCTGATCGGGCCCAACGGCGCGGGCAAGAGCACCATGATCAACATGCTCACCGGCGTGATCCAGCCCGATGCCGGCGCGATCCGCTTCCTCGGCGAGAACATCGTGGGCCGGGCGGCGCACGCGATCTGCTGCCTCGGCATGGGCCGCACCTTCCAGAACCTGCGGCTGTTCGCCGACCTCTCGGTGCTCGACAACGTGATGCTGGGCCGGCACAGCCGCATGAGCAACGGCTTCCTGTCGTCGCTCGTGGCCTGGCCCACGGCCGGCAAGCAGGAGCGCGAGACGCGCGAGCGCGCGCTGCAGCTGCTCGACCTGGTCGGCCTCGGCCACCTCGCTCACTGGCCCGCGGGCAGCCTGCCCTACGGCCTGCAGCGGCGCGTGGAGCTGGCGCGCGCGCTGGCCACCGAGCCGCAATTGCTGCTGCTCGACGAACCGGCCGCCGGCCTCAATCCGCAGGAGACCGCCGAGCTCGGCGAGCTGCTGCTGCGCATCGGCAAGTGCGGCGTCTCGATCCTGATGGTCGAGCACCACATGGACCTGGTGATGTCGATCTCGGACCACGTCATCGTGCTCGACTACGGCATCAAGATCGCCGAGGGCCGGCCGGCCGAGGTGCAGGCCAATCCGCGCGTGGTCGAGGCCTACCTGGGCGTCGACGACGAGGCCGACGCCGCGCCGCACGGCCTGCAGCCCCAGCCCGCCTGAGCGAAAGGACCCCCACCATCATGTTGAAGATCGAAGCGGTGAAGGTCTCCTACGGCGCCATCGAGGCCGTCAAGGGCGTGAGCCTCGAAGTGCGCGCGGGCGAGGTCGTCACCATCATCGGCGCCAACGGCGCCGGCAAGAGCACCCTGCTCAAGAGCATCGTCGGCCTCGAGCCCGTGGCCCAGGGCCGCGTGCTGATCGACGGCAAGGACTGCACGCAGGTGCCTTCGCACCAGCGCGTGGGCCTGGGCGTGGCGCTGTCGCCCGAGGGCCGCGGCGTGTTCCCCGACCAGACCGTGCGCGAGAACCTGATGCTCGGCGCCTACTCGCGCCGCGCCGACAAGGCCTTCGTCGAGCGCGGCATCGAGCGCGAGTTCGCGCGCTTCCCGCGCCTGAAGGAACGCCAGCACCAGCCCTCGGGCACCCTGTCGGGCGGCGAGCAGCAGATGCTCGCGATCGCGCGCGCGCTCATGAGCGAGCCGCGGCTGCTGCTGCTCGACGAGCCCTCGCTGGGCCTCGCGCCGCTGATCATCCGGGACATCTTCGATGCCATCCGCCAGCTGCGCAGCTCGGGCCTCACCATCCTGCTGGTGGAGCAGATGGCCAAGCAGGCGCTCGGCGTGGCCGACCGCGCCTACGTGCTCGAGACCGGCTGCATCACGCTCGAGGGCTCCGGCCGCGAGCTGCTCGACAACCCCAAGGTGAAGTCGGCCTACCTCGGCACGCACTGACCCCAACGTCCAACCCTTCCCAAGGAAAACCAATGACCGCACCCGCCACCAAGAAATTCGCCAGCCAGGCCGACCTCGAGGAGAAGAAGGTCTCGTTCACGCGCCTGTCGGAGAACGCCTATGCCTACACGGCCGAGGGCGACCCGAACACCGGCATCTTCATCGGCGACGAGGCCGTGATGGTGGTCGACACCCAGGCCACGCCCGCGATGGCGCAGGACGTGATCCGCCGCATCCGCGAGGTCACACCGCTGCCGATCAAGTACGTGCTGCTGTCGCACTACCACGCGGTGCGCGTGCTCGGCGCCTCGGCCTATTTCAAGGAAGGCGCCGAGCAGATCATCGCCAGCCGCGACACCTACGACCTCATCGTCGAGCGCGGCGAGCAGGACAAGGCCAGCGAGATCGGCCGCTTCCCGCGCCTGTTCCGCAACGTCGAGTCGGTGCCGCCGGGCCTGACCTGGCCCACCATGACCTTCGACGGCACCATGAGCGTGTGGCTCGGCAAGAAGCTCGAGGTGAAGATCGCCCAGGTCGGCCGCGGCCACACCAAGGGCGACACCATCGCCTACCTGGAAGACCAGAAGATCTGCTTCGCGGGCGACCTGGTCGAATACCAGAGCACCGCCTACGCGGGCGACTGCTACTTCCGCGACTGGCCCACCACGCTCGACCGCCTGGCCGGCTTCGGCTTCGAGAAGCTGGTGCCGGGCCGCGGCGCCGCGCTCGAGAACGCCACCGACGTGCGCAAGGCCATCGCCTCCACGCGCGCCTTCATCTCCGACGTCTACACGCTGGTCAACAACGGCGTGGCGCAAGGCAAGACGCTCAACGTGATCTACAAGGAGACCGTGGCCGCGCTGCGCCCGACCTATGGCCACTGGGTGATCTTCGACCACTGCATGCCCTTCGACGTGACGCGTGCCTACGACGAGGCCACCGGCCACGTGCATCCGCGCATCTGGACCGCGGAGCGCGACATCGAGATGTGGAACGCGCTGGAAAGCTGAGGTGAACCGCAGCGCGGCCGCGCCGGTCGCCACGCCGGCCTCGGTGCAGGGCTGGATGCTGCTGGCCATGGTGCTGTGGGGCGTCAACGTCTCGGCCGTGAAGGCGCTCACCGCCTCCTTCGAGGCGCTGCCGCTGGCGGCGCTGCGCATGGCGGTGGCCTGCGTCGCGCTCAGCGCCGTCGTGCTGTGGCGGCGCGGCGGGCTGCCGCTGCTCGGGGCGCGCCAGCTGGCCGCGATGGCCGGCTGCGCCTTCCTCATGGTGTACGCCAACCAGATCCTGTTCGCGCACGGGCTGCAGCGCTCCACCGCCACCAACGGCGCGCTGATCATGGCGCTGAGCCCGCTGGTGTCGGCGCTGATGGCCGCGCTGGTGTTCCGCGAGCCGCTCACGCCGCGCCGCCTGCTCGGCGTGGCGCTGGGCTTCGCGGGCGTGGCGGCCGTGGTGCTGAGCCATCCGGGCGCCACGCTCTCGCATGCCGGCCTCGGCGACCTGATGCTCGCGCTGTCGGTCATCAGCTTCGCGGTCGGCGGCGTCGGCGTGCAGCGGCTCGCGCGGCAGCTCGATCCGCTGTCGATGAGCTGGGTCATCTACCTGATCGGCACCGCGATGCTGATCGTGCATGCCGCGCTCGGGCCTTCGCCGCTGGGCGCGGCCCAGCTCTTTCCGGGTGCGTGGCCGTGGGTGCTGGTGCTGTTCTCGGGCGTGGCCGCCACCGCGGCCGGCAACCTGATCTGGAACCGCTCCATCTCCGTCATCGGCATTGCGCGCACCGCCGTGTTCCTCTACTGGGTGCCGGTGTTCGGCGTCGGCTTCGCGGCGCTGCTGCTGGGCGAGACGCTGACCGTCTGGCACCTGTTCGGCTTCGCCGCCGTGATGGGCGGCACCTGGCTCGGCACGCGGCCGGCCAGGTCCTCTTCCTGATTCATCCATGTCCGATCCTCTTCCCCTGCTGTTCCAGCCGCTGCGCCTGCGCGGGCTCGAGCTTTCCAACCGCGTCGTCATCTCGCCCATGTGCCAGCACGCGGCCGAGCGCGGCCATGCCACGCCCTGGCACCTGGTGCACCTGGGCAAGTTCGCGCTCGGCGGCGCCGGGCTGATCCTCACCGAGAGCACCGCGGTCGATCCGCGCGGGCGCATCGGCACCGCCGACCTCGGCCTGTGGAAGGACAGCCAGGTCGCGCCGCTGAAGGCCGTGGTCGATTTCGTGCACGCGCAGGGCGGCGCCATCGGCGTGCAGCTCGCGCACGCGGGCCGCAAGTCGGGCAGCGAGCCGCTGTGGGAAGGCGGCGCGGCATTGAGCGCGCAGACCATGGCGGCCGACGAGGAGCCCTGGGAGCGCCTGGGCCCGAGCGCGCTCGCGGCCGGCCCGGGCTGGTCGGCGCCGCGCGCGCTCGGCCTCGACGAGATCGAGGCCGTGGTGCAGCGCTTCGTCGATGCCGCGCGGCGCGCCGACGAAGCGGGCTTCGACGTGGTCGAGCTGCATTTCGGCCATGGCTACCTGGTCGCGAGCTTCCTCTCGCCCAATGCCAACCGGCGCGACGATGCCTATGGCGGCAGCCGCGACAAGCGCATGGCGCTCGCGCTCGAGATCGCGCGCCGCGTGCGCGCCGCCTGGCCCGAGCACAAGCCGCTGTTCTGCCGGCTCTCGGCGGTCGACGGCACGCTCGACGGCTGGAGTCTCGACGACTCGGTGGTGCTGTCGCGCGCGCTCGGTGACTGCGGCGTCGACGTCATCGACTGCTCCTCGGGCGGCCTCACCGAGGAGACGCGGGCCCTGCCCGTGCCGCGCGGCCTGGGCTTCCAGGTGCCGTTCTCGGCACGCATCCGGCGCGAGGCCGGCGTGGTCACGCAGGCCGTCGGCATGATCGTCGACGCGCGCCAGGCCGAGGCCGTGCTCGCCGCCGGCGATGCCGACCTGGTCGCGCTGGGCCGCGAGGCACTGTTCGATCCCTACTGGGCCCACCACGCCGCCGCCGAGCTCGGCGTCGATCCCGCCTACCGCCGCTGGCCCGTGCGCCACGGCGTGTGGCTCGCCAAGCGCGCGCCGGGCCTCGCGCGGGCGCGCGCCGAGGCGGCCGCCGCATCCAACGACAAGGAGACCTCCACACCATGACCGACGCCACCATCCCCCTGCGCATGGGCCTGATCCGCAAGAAGCCCGACTGGACCGACGAAGCCTTCCGCAGCCACTGGCGCCACAGCCATGGCCCGCTGGTGGCGACGCTGCCCGGGCTGCGAAGCTACCGCCAGAACCTCGTGACCGACCGGCTGCAGCGCGGCATCGATTTCGCGCGCGGCCCGTGGGACTTCGACGGCTTCTCGCAACTCGGTTTCGATGCCGCGGCGCAGGCGAATGCCGCCTTCACCGACGGCGAGCTCGCCGCGCGCATCCGCGAGGACGAGCGGCACTTCCTCGGCGGCCTGCATATCGTGAGCGTCGCGCAGAGCACCGTCATCGCGCCGCCGGCCGAACCACACCGCCTGCTCAAGCGCATCTCGACACTGCGCCGCCGCACCGACATCTCCGAAGACGACTTCCGCCGCGAGTGGAAGGTGCATGCCGACCATGTGCGCCAGATGCCCGGCGTGGGCGGCTACCGCCAGAACGTCGTGATTGCGCGCGAGTTCGACAAGGGCACGCCCTGCGGCTACGAGACGCTGCCGATCGACGGCATCGTCGAGCTGTGGTTCGAGAACACGGACACCTTGAACGCCGCCTTCGGCTCGGTGCAGGGGCAGCGCACGATGGCGCATGCGAAGAGCTTCCTGGCGGAGATCACGGCCTTCGTCGTGGAGGAATACACGGTGGCCTGAGTTCGTCGCGCCCGGGTCCTCCTTCCGATGGAGGGGCCATGACTTTAGGCACTGGTTCCCTCGACGGGCCTTCGTTAACTTCGCGCGCTCTGGCGAAAGCCGGGATCGCTTGTTAACGAAGGGAGAGAACGCGATGAAGACGAAATTTCTGTGGGCCGCGGTGGCATTGGCGAGCCTGGCCGCGTGCGGTGGCGGAGGAGGCGGTGGCGGCGTCGCGCTGCCGTTCACCGCCACGCCGCTTCCCGGGCAGCAGCCCAATCCGGAACCGAACCCCGAGCCCAATCCTCCCGAGCCGAACCCGGAACCCAATCCCGCGAACAGCTCGGCCGCCTGCTTCAACGAGGCCGACCTGCGCGAAGGCACGAAGCTGGTGGTGGAGCAGACCATCACTTCCGGCGACCAGACCCAGAAGCAGCGCGTGACCCGCCTGACCCGCGGCCGCGAGGTTTTCCGCGATGCGAACGCGGTGGAGCAGTTGCGCACCGTCTTCAACTACTTCAACAGCAGCGAGGCGCAGGACCGGCTGTACCTGGACTTCGTCGACGGCAACATCGTGCGCTACGGCACCCGCAACGGCGGCACGGGCACGAGCGCCTATGCCTACAACGATCCGACGATCCGCACACCCGTGATGACGCCGGGCCAGACCATCGACGAGAACTACGTGGTCTGGAGCGTGGAGGGCGAGATCCGCAACGAACAGCGGGTCTCCGGCACGCGGACCTACGTCGGGCGCGAGAGCCTCGAGACGGCTGTGGGGACTTTCCAGACGTGCAAGTTCTCGGCCACCGTGCGCTTCCGGCAGATCGACGGCTCGGAGCTCACGCAGGTCCAGGAGAACTGGATCGCGGCCGAAGGCCCCTATCGCGGCCAGGACCTCAAGCTCGCGGTGCGTACCGGCGACGTCCTCGCGACCTTCGCGCCGACGCAGATCACCTACGAGCCCAAGTGAGCGGGGACCGCGGCGCGCCGCCCAGGTGCCGGCCGAGCGCCGCCGTCGGCAGCTCCACCGTGCGATGGATCGCCCAGGCGAGCCCGATCGCCAGCGCGAGCGCGAGCAGCGTCGCGGCGGCCGACCCTGCGCCGTGGGCCATCAGCCAGCGGATCGCAACGTAGCCCACCAGCGAATGCAGGACGTAGAGCGGATAGGAGATGTCGGCGAAGAAGTCCAGCAGGCGTCGGGGCCGGAAGCGGTCCCTGAGCAGATAGGCCGCCGCGAAGATCAGGAGCGCGTAGCTGTAGTTCGAGACCGCGCTCGCATGCTGCTCGAAGCGCGGGGTCTTCTTCCAGGTCTCCAGGAACACGTACATCACCACGATGGCCGACACCACCAGCGCGCGCGCCGGGATCCGGCGCACGAACGCGAAGTGGAACAGCGTGCCGATCAGCATGAACGGCAGGAACATGAGGTCCGCGCTCATGCCCGCGACGAAGAGCTGCCAATGCCCGATCGGCACCACGTTCCAACCCTTGGGCACGCTGCGCAGCGCGATGTACAGCAGCACCGCGAAGGCGGCGATGGTCCAGGTCGGCCAGCGCCGCAGCAGTGGCCACAGCAGCATCGCCACCAGGTAGAACTTGAGTTCGACGGCGAGCGTCCAGTTGACGAGGTCGGTCGTCAGGTGTCCGGTCTGGCCCTGCACCAGCAGCAGGTTCGCGAGCAGCTGGGCCGGATCCACGTGGAAGGCGAGCCCCCAGTGGAGGCTGGAGAGCCACACCGCGAGCAGCGAGACGGCACTGGCCGCCCAGTAGGTCGGGAAGATGCGCAGCAGCCGCGCGATCACGAAGCGCGCGCGGCCGAGCTTGTGCAGCGAGAACGGGATCACGAAGCCGCTGACGAGGAAGAACAGGGCCACGCCCAGCGGCCCGAGGCTCAGCGTGGGAATCGAGAGCCATCGCTGCGATGCGGGCATGGGGCCCGTGGCTGGTGGCGCGAAGATGTACTGCGCGACCAGGTCGCGCTCGGTCCAGTAGGCCAGCGCATAGTGGCTGGCGATCACCAGCAGGACGGCCAGGCCGCGCAACTGGTTGGCGAAGGCGATCTTTCCCTGCGCGGGCGTCGTCATTGGATGGCTCGGGCCCCGGCGCGCTTCGCATGCCGGCCGGGTGCCTTCGCGAGACCTTGTCGTTTCGTGGGGTCGGCGCGATTCTAGTGTCGGGTCCTGTCGCTTCGCGGGCACAAGCGTCGCATGGGATGGAGATGCCTCATGCCCGATGCATGCGCGCGCAGGTTCGTGGACAACCGCGCCGGCCTCGTTCCGACCCGAGCGGCGCCGTCCGCGCTCAGCGCCGGTCGAGCGCCGACAGGCGCGGATCCGCGGGATCGAACCCCCAGTCGCGCAAGGCCTCGTCGCCACCGCCGCGCGTCTCGGCCGGCGCACGGCCGGCGACGCTCGCGGTGCGCGAGAAGCGCGGCGCCGGCGCGGGCTGGTCCACGCCGCCGACTGGCACGAAGCTCGCGCGAGCCTTGTGGTGCGCATGGCCCGGCACTTCGCCGAGCGACAGAACGGGCGTCACGCAAGCCTCGGTGCCGTCGAAGACCGCGCACCACGCATCGCGCGTGCGCGTGGCGAAGAGGGCGGCGAACCGGCGCCGCGTCTCGGGCCAGGCCCCGCGGTCGTGCTGCGGCGGCAGCGCATCGGGCGCCAGGCCCAGTCCCGCGAGCAGCGCGGCATAGAACGCGGGTTCGATGGCACCGACCGCCAGGTGCCGGCCGTCGCTGGTCTCGTACACGCCGTAGAAGGGGGCGCCGCCGTCGAGCAGGTTGGCCTCGCGGCGGTCCAGCCATTCGCCCGTGGCCACGCGACCCAGGATCGGCGCCATCAGCAGCAGCGACCCGTCGACCATCGCCGCGTCGACGACCTGCCCCTGGCCGCTGGTGCGCGCCTCCAGCACGGCCGCCATCACGCCGAGCGCCAACAGCATCGCACCGCCGCCGAAGTCGCCGACGAGGTTGAGCGGCGGCACCGGCCTGTCGGCCGTGCCGGTGGCATGCAGCGCGCCCGTGAGGCCGATGTAGTTGATGTCGTGGCCCACGGCCCGCGCGAGCGGCCCGTGCTGGCCCCAGCCCGTCATGCGCCCGTAGACCAGCGCGGGCGATGCCGCCAGGCAGGCCTCGGGCCCGAGGCCCAACCGTTCCATCACGCCGGGGCGGTGGCCTTCGAGCAGCACGTGCGCGTTGCGCGCCAGCGCGAGCACGGCATCGCGCGCGGCCGGGTCCTTGAGGTCGGCCGTCACGCCGCGCCGGCCGCGCAACACCGTCTCGTGCCGCGCGTCGCGCGCGATGCCCATGCCGGCCGGCGCGGGCCGTGCGATGCGCAGCACGTCGGCGCCCATGTCCGCGAGCATCATCGCGGCCCAGGGCACCGGGCCGATGGCGTCGAACTCCAGCACGCGAAGGCCGTGCAGCGGTCCCATGGCCGAAGTCCTTCAGCGCGAGAAATCGACGAGCACGCGGCCCGAGCTCGCGCCATCGAGCTGCCGTGCGCTGTGCTCCATCAACGCGCCCAGCGGGATGTGCCGCACATGCGGCAGCACGGCCGCCATGTCGGGTTTCCATTCGGCCGCGAGCTTTGCCCACAGGCGCCGCCGCTGCTCCACGGGCGCATTCGCCACGATGCCGAACAGTTGCGCGCGCCGCATGATGAAGGGCAGCACGCTGCCCTCGTAGCTGTTGCCGGCCGCGTTGCCCACCGATGCCACGGCGCCGCCGTCGGCCAGCGAGCGCAGCAGCCATGACAGCATCGGCCCGCCGACGTTGTCGATGGCGGCCGCGAAGCGCGGCTTCTCCAGCGGGCGCTGCGGTGCATCGAGCACGGCGGCGTCGATCACCTCGTGCGCGCCGATGGCGCGCAGCCGCACCTCCTGCGCCATGCGGCGCGTGATGGCCGCCACGCGATAGCCGGCGCGCGCGAAGAGGGCCGTGCCCAGCAGGCCGACCGCGCCGCCCGCGCCGCTCATCGCCACGCTGCCCGCGTCGGGGGCGATGCCGAGTTCGATGAAGCGCTCGAGCGCCATCGCGGCCGTGAAGCCGGGCACGCCGATGACGGCGGCCTCGTGCGGCGTGAGTCCCTGCGGCACAACCTGCACGTGCGCGGCGGGCACGCGCACGCAGGCGGAGAAGCCGCCGTCGAACGCGATGCCGGTTTGGAAGCCGTGCACGAGCACGGCCTGGCCGGGCTCGAAGGCCGCCACCGATGACGCGAGCACCTCGCCGACCAGCTCGATGCCCGCCACGCGCGGGTACGACGCGATGATCTTCGCGCGGCCGTGCAGCGAGAGGCAGTCCTTGTAGTTCACGCCCGCGTAGCGGGTGCGCACCACGACCTCGCCGGCCGACAGGTCGTCGAGCCGCAGGGTCTCCAGCCGGCTCCGGACCTGGCCCTCGGCGGTCTGGTGCGTGCGAAGGGCTTCGAATGTCTGGGGTATGGGCATGGGGCCATCTGACCAGCCGCGGACCGCATCCGCAAGCCGGTGTTTCGCCTGTCGAAACACGACTCGACCGCGCGCGCCGCGCGGCGCCACCATGCAGGCCCCCCGACTGGAGACCCACCCGATGACGACAGGCACACATGCCGCCCGACTGTTCGGCGATCACTTTCTCGAACGCCTGCAACCCGACGAGCAGGCTACCGTCCGACGCGTGCGCGACCTGTGCCGCGACACGCTCGGGCCGCGGGCCGACGCCGTCTCGCGCGAGGACCTGTTCGCCTGGGACACCTTCCGCACGCTCGCGCGCGAAGGCGTGATCGCCACCGCATTCCCGCGCGAGTACGGCGGCACCGATGCGCGCCAGGCGCTGCGCATCCGCCTCATCGAGGAGCTGGGCCGCGTGTGCAGCACCTCGGCCTCGATGATCACGGGTACCGACCTGTCGAGCCGCGCCATCGTCGCGGGCGCGAGCGAGGCGCTGCGCCGCGAGATCGTGCCGCGGCTGTGCACCGGCGAGCTGCAGGCGGCCTTCGCGCTGACTGAGCCCGGCGCGGGCTCCGACGTGCGCGGCCTCGCGACCACGATTCGCCGCGAGGGCGAGCGCTACCTCGTCACGGGCCGCAAGAAGTTCATCACGCGCGCGAGCACGGCCGACTGGTTCGCGGTGGTGGGCCGCGCCGAGGACGATCCCTCGGTGTTCATCGCGGTGCTGATGCCGCGCGACGCCCGGGGCTTCCGCATCGGCGCGGAGGCCGGCAAGCTGGGCTGGTTCGGCGTGCCGATCTCCTCGCTCGAATTCGACGCGGTCGAGGTGCCCGCCTCGCACCGCCTCGGCGCGGAGGGCGATGGTTTCTCGCTCGCGCAGGACGCGTTGCTGCGCGCGCGCATCGGGCATGCCGCGATGGCGCTGGGCCGCGCCATCGGCGCGGTCGAGATCGCGAGCCGCTATGCGAGCGAACGCACCGTGTTCGGCAGGCGCGAGGGCGAGCACCAGGGCGTGCAGTGGATGCTGGCCGACATGGTCACGCAGATCGAGGCCAGCCGCGCGCTGCTCGCGCTCACGGCCTACAAGTACGACGCGGGCGCGAGCGACGTGTCGATCTTCGCGTCCATGGCCAAGCTGCAGGCCACCGACCTGTGCATGAAGGTCGTGACCGATGCGCTGCAGCTCACGGGCGGGCGCGGCTACCTGCGCGACTTTCCGCTCGAGCGCTTCTTCCGCGACGCCAAGCTCAACCAGATCGGGGAGGGCGCGAGCGAGGTGCACAAGACCGTCATCGGCCGCGATGTGATGCGCCGCGCGCCGCTGGCCGAGCGCAACCCCTGCCTGCGCGACGGGCC
Source organism: Variovorax sp. FG153 (assembly GCF_057809595.1). NCBI lineage: Bacteria > Pseudomonadati > Pseudomonadota > Betaproteobacteria > Burkholderiales > Comamonadaceae > Variovorax > Variovorax sp. FG153. Next base: position 44,512 of record NZ_JBMDKG010000004.1, on the reverse strand, counting down.
GCTCATCGACTACTGAAGGCTCAGATCACCTTTTCCGCACGCAGCGCGGCCAGCGCCGCGGCGTCGAGGCCGAACTCGCCATAGACCTCGGCGTTGTGCTCCCCGGTGTCGGGCCCCGTGCGCGGGATCGGCAGTTCGCGGCCCGGCACGCGCGGCACCACGCAGGGTGCGGGCAGGCTGCCGTAGTCGGGGTCGGGCAGCCGGATGATCGCCTCGCGCGCGCGGTAGTGCGGGTCCTGCTCGATGTCGGCGATGGTGAAGATCTTGCTGAAGGGAATGCCGGCCTCCTCGAGCCTGCGCTCGACGGTGTCGTAGTCGTGCGCGGCGAACCACTGGCCGAGCCCTTCGTCGAGTGCCACGAGGTTCAGTACGCGCGCGGGGTTGGTGGCGAAGCGCGGGTCGCCCGCCCACTCGGGCTTTCCGACGGCCGCGCACAGGCGCTGGAAGATCGGGTCCGACGACGCGACCACCGAGAAGTAGATGCCGTCGCGGCTGCGGTACATGTTCGAGGGCGCGGTGTAGCTCGCGCAGTTGCCCGCGGGCATGCGGACCGTGCCGAGCTGCTCGTGCTCCACGGGCAGCGGGTCGAGCAGGCGGAACAGCGCCTCGGTGGCGGCCAGGTCCACTTCGCAGCCGAGCGCCTGCGGGTCGCCGCGCAGGCGCGCCATTTCCGAGGCGATCGAGAACGCGCAGAACAGCCCCGCCACCGCATCGCCTACCGGGAAATTGCTGTGCAGCGGCGAGCCGCCGGCTTCGCCCGTGAGGTTGGTGAAGCCGCTCATGGCCTCGAAGATGCGCGCGAAGCCCGGCCGCGACTTGTAGGGGCCGGTCTGGCCGAAGCCCGTGAGCCGCACCACCACGAGCCGCGGGTTGGCGCGGTGCAGCGTGGCCAGGTCTAGGCCCCAGCGGTCGAGCGTGCCGGTGCGGAAGTTCTCCACCAGCACGTCGAACTGCGTCACAAGCCGGAGCAGCAGCGCGCGGCCGGCGGGTTGGCGCACGTCGAGCGTGATGCCGCGCTTGCCGCGGTTGGCGATCTTCCACCACAGCGCCTTGCCGTCCTTCACGGGTTGCAGGCCGCGCAATGCATCGCCGCCGCCGGGCAGCTCGAGCTTCACCACCTCGGCACCCTGGTCGGCGCACAGCGTGGCGCCCAGCGGCGCGGCCAGCACGGTGGCCATGTCGAGGATGCGCACGCCCGAAAGGGCGCCGCGCGCGGGTCGTCGTTGGGTGTCGTCGGGGGAATGCAAACGTGGCTCCAAGGCCGGGGCGAAGGGCTCCGGGTTCGAGCCGGTTTTGCCAGACGCCACGCGGGCCAACAATCGCTGTTTCGCACAGCGAAACACCCTCCGCGTTTCATTGACGCCCCATTTCGAACGGCCAATCATGCCCACACCAACGCGCACCACTTCACGCATGACAAGCATCGCGCTCCCGGGTCTCGTCGACCCGCACGACCTCACCGCCGACCGCCAGTTCTCGATGAACCTGGCGCGCGGCATGGAAGTGCTGCGCGTGTTCACCAGCGCCGACCCGGTGCTCGGCAACCGCGAGATCTCGGACCGCAGCGGCCTGCCCAAGCCCACGGTCTCGCGCATCACCTACACGCTCACCTTGCTGGGCTACCTGAGCCGCGACGGCGCCACGCAGAAATACAAACTCGGGCCCGGCGTGCTGTCGCTGGGCTACCCGCTGCTGGCCAGCATGCAGGTGCGCCAGGTCGCGCGGCCCATCATGGAAAGGCTGGCGCGCGAGACCGGCTGCTCGGTGAACCTGGGCATGCGCGACCGTTCGGACGTGGTCTACGTCGACACCATCCGCACCGACAACACCAACACCCACATGCCCGACATCGGCAGCACGCGCCCGCTGCTGGCCGCCGCGATCGGCCGTGCGCTGATGCTGGCCTGCACCGCGCCGGAACGCTCGGCCATCCTCAACCGGCTGCGGCTGCAGGACTCGGCCCTGTTCCAGCAGTTGCGCCCCGCGTGGGAAGCCGACCAGAAGCTCTTTGCCGCGCGCGGCTTCTGCCACTCGCGCGGCGACTGGAAGAAGGGCATCCATGCCGTCGCCGTGCCCGTGCGCGTGCCGCCGCGCGAAACGCCGCTGGCGATGAACTGCACGCTCGCCACCTACCGCTCGCCCGGCGAGCGCATGGAGCGCAAGGTCGCGCCGCTGCTGCTCGACGCCGTGCGCCAGCTCGAAACCGCGCAGGGCCTGCGCTGAACCAGAAACCGGAACCTCGAACCCATGATCCGCAGCCCCGACAAGTTCAATGCCCTGCTCGCCGAAGTCCGCGACTTCATCCGCAACGAATGCATGCCCATCGAGGCCGAGGTCGATCGCGACGACCTGATCCCCGAGCCCGTGGTCGAGCGCATGCGCGCGCTGGGCCTGTTCGGCCACAGCATTCCCGAGCAGTACGGCGGCGCGGGTCTCACGAGCGAGGAGCTGTCGCTGGTGAACATGGAGGTCTCGCAGGCTGCCACCACCTTCCGCGCGCGCTTCGGCGGCAACACGGGCATCGCGTCCGAGTCGCTGGTGGTCGACGGCACGCCCGAGCAGAAGCAGCGCTGGCTGCCCGAACTGGCCAGCGGCCGTCTCACGGGCTGCTTCGCGCTCACCGAGCCCGAGGCCGGCTCCGACGCCACCGCGCAGCGGACCGTGGCGGTGCGCGACGGCGAGCACTACCGCATCACGGGCCGCAAGTGCTTCATCACCAATGCGCCCATCGCCGGCCTGTTCACCGTGTTCGCGCGCACCGATCCGCAGGCCAGGGGCGCGGCCGGCATCACGGCCTTCCTGGTCGAGCGCGACACGCCCGGCCTCTCGGCGCCCGCGGGCTATCGCAAGATGGGACAGCACGGCTCGCCGGTCGGCGAGGTGATCCTCGAGGGCTGCCGCGTGCACGAGTCGGCCATCGTCGGCGGCGTGCCGGGCCTGGGCTTCAAGACGGCGATGAAGGCGCTGAACAAGCAGCGCATCAACCTCGCGGGGCTGTGCATCGGCCCGGCCATCCGGCTGGTCGACGAGATGGTGGCGCGCGCCGCCTCGCGCCGGCAGTTCGGCCAGGCCATCGGCGAATTCCAGCTGGTGCAGCAGATGATCGCCGAGAGCAACACCGAAGTGCATGCCGCGCGCGCGCTGCTGCTGGAGACGGCGCGCAAGCGCGACGACGGCGCCGACGTGACCATGGAGGCCTCGATGTGCAAGCTGTTCGCCTCCGAGATGTGCGGCCGCGTGGCCGACCGCGCGGTGCAGGTCTTCGGCGGCGGCGGCTACATCAACGACAACGTGGCCGAGCGCTTCTACCGCGACGTGCGGCTGTTCCGCCTCTACGAAGGCACGAGCCAGATCCACCTCACCAACATCGCGCGCCGCACCATGGCACGAGCCGGGCACCAGACCTGACAAGGTGTGAGCCGGCGGCGCGCGCCAGCCATCATCAACGGAGACAACCCATGACCCTCAAAGGCACCTTGCTGGCCGCGCTCCTCGCCGTCCAGTCGCTGGCAATGACCGCACCCGCGTTCGCGCAGGGCGACTACCCGAGCAAGCCGATCCGCATCATCGTGCCGTTCACCGCCGGGGGCGTGGTCGATTCGATCGCGCGGCTGGTGGGCGAACGGCTGTCGTCCAAGTACGGCCAGCCCGTCATCGTCGAGAACCGGACCGGTGCCGGCGGCTCGATCGGCACCGACTACGTGGCCAAGGCCGCGCCCGACGGCTACACGCTGCTGTGCGTGAGCCCCGGCCATGCGGTCACGCCGAGCCTGATCAAGGGCGTGGCGTGGAATCCCGTGCGCGACTTCCGCGCCATCGAGGGCTTCGGCGTGATCCCCAACGTGTTCGTGGTGCCGGCCGAGGTGCCCGCGAAGACCATGGCGGAACTGGTCGCGATGGCGAAGAAGGCCAATCCGCCGCTGACCTATGCGACGGCCGGCGTGGGCACGTCCAATCACCTGTCGGGCGAACTGCTGGCGCAGAGCGCGGAGCTCAAGCTCACGCACGTGCCCTATCGCGGCCAGCCCGATGCGCTCGGCGATCTGCTCGCGGGTCGCGTGACGATGATGCCGCTCACCGTGGCGCTGGCCGTGCCGCACATCAAGACCGGCAAGCTGCGGCCGCTGGCCGTGACCACGAGCAAGCGTTCCGCCGCCTTGCCCGACACGCCCACGGTGGCGGAGTCCACGGGGCTGAAGGGCTACGACGTGGGCACGTGGTTCGGCTTCGTCGCGCCGGTGAAGACACCCGATGCCATCGTCGCCAGGCTGTCCGCCGACGTGGCCGAGATCCTGGCCGATCCCGCGATGAAGCCCAAGCTCGACCTGCTCGGCCTCGAGGTGGCGCCGCAGGGCCCGAAACAGTTCGACGCCTTCATCGCGAGCGAGTACGACAAGTGGAGCAAGGTCATCAAGACGGCGGGCATCGAGGCGCAATGAGCGCCGCGAGCCCTTCGCCCCTGCGGCCGCCGCTGTGCGAGCGGCTGGGCATCCGCCATCCGATCTTCGGCTTCTCGCACTCGGTGGACGTGTGCGTGGCCATCGCGCGGGCGGGCGGCTTCCCGGTGCTGGGACTCGCGCGCGAGCTGCCGCACGAGATCCCGCACATCCTGGCCGAGGCGAGCGAGCGCATGGCGGGCCTGCCGTACGGCATCGACCTGATGCTGCCCTCGCAGGTGCCCGACGAGGCCGCGAGCATCGAGAGCGTGCGCGCGCAATTGCCCGAACGGCACCTGGCTTTCGTCGACGGTCTGCGCGACCGCTTCCAGGTGAAGCCGCCACGGCGGCCCAGCTTCTTCACGAGCCAGGTGCGCACCCGGGCGCTGTTCGACGCGCAGATCGAGGCCGTGCTCGACTCCGACGCGCGCGGCGTGGCCACGGCCATCGGCCTGCGCGCCGACCTCATCGAACGCGCGAAGGCGCGCGGCAAGCTCACCTTCTCGCTGGTCGGCTCGGTGCGGCATGCGCGCAAGGCGCTCGACATGGGCGTGGAGGTGCTGGTGGCGCAGGGCTACGACGCGGGCGGCCACACGGGCACGGTCGGCACCTTGTCGCTGCTGCCGCAGGTCATCGCCGAAGCCGGCGAGGTGCCGGTACTGGCGGCCGGCGGTATCGCCACCGGCGCGCAGGTGCTGGGCGTGCTGGGCATGGGCGCGCAGGGCGCGTGGCTCGGCACCTTGTGGATGGGCGCGAAGGAGAACCACACGCCGCCCGCGCTGCTGCGGCGGCTCATCGCCAGCGGCAGCGAGGACACCCTGATCACGCGGGCCCACAGCGGCAAGCCCTGCCGCGTGGTGCGCAGCGACTGGATCGATGCCTGGAACGAACCCGGCGCGCCCGCGCCGCTGGGCATGCCGCAGCAGCAGGCGCTCACGGGCGACGTGTTCGCCTCGATGCACGAGTTCGATGACGCGCGGCTGATCTACGAGGCGGCCGGCCAGAGCGTGTTCGGCATCGAGCGGGAGACCACGGTGGGGGAGCAGATGGATGCGCTGGTTGACGGCATGCGGGGGGCGTGGGAGCGCATGCGGGGCTGGGACGCCCGATAGGGGCCGGCAGCGCGCGGGGCGGGCTGTTTTGTCCCACGTTTGTCCCGGTCGAAAAAAAGCCGTTGAAGATCAACGGCTTGGTGGTGCCTTCGACAGGAATCGAACCTGTATCTGAGTCTTAGGAGGACCCCGTTCTATCCATTGAACTACGAAGACGCTGGGCGGCTGGACTTTACCAGTTCGGCCGCTCCTTCCCGTGACGGCGGGACTTGGTTCAGCGCAGGCCCACGCGCGAGGCATGCCAGCGCAACGCGGCGGCGCGGGCCGGGTCGGTGGCCTCGATGCGGTCGGCGCGGCGTTGCAGGGCGCGCATCTGCTCGACCTCGGCGATCACCTTGTTCGGGCTCAGCAGGGTGCCCAGCAGCATGTCGGCCTCGTAGGCCAGCCTCCTGAGCACGACCGTGGCGCGACGCAGCAGCTTCGCGGGGACGGACGATCGGTCGAGGCTGGGCATGGCGGGAAGCTCCTGGGAAGAGAGGCACGGTGGACGGGGGTGTCGATTTTATAGGGTTAACCCGAGGCCTCCCGCGGAGGTCGGGCCCGGCCCTCGCGGCGCGCCTCGTGCCGGTGCCGCGACCGCTCGCGGGGTGGGCTTACCCCGATACGCAATCTTCAAAAAATTGACCGCGATCAAGCCGGCGCGTTTCGCGCACGCGCACCATCGGCGCTGTTCGGATCCGGCTCAGACTCACTACAAAAGAGAGCGCACCTCTACAGCAGGAGACAACAGATGAAGCATTTCATTGCGCGCTTCGGCGCGTGTCGCGCACGAGTCCTGGCCACCGTCGCCGCCGCCGCGGTCATGGCCATCGCCACCCCCGCACAGGCCTGGGAACCGGCCAAGCCCGTCGAGTTCGTGATCCCCGCCGGCACCGGCGGCGGCGCCGACCAGATGGGCCGGCTGCTGCAGGGCATCGTCATCAAGTACAAGCTGATGAAGGAGCCGCTGATCGTCGTCAACAAGTCGGGCGGCGCGGGCGCCGAAGGCTTTCTCTCAGTGAAGGAGGCCAAGGGCGATCCGCACAAGATCATCATCTCGCTGTCGAACCTCTTCACCACGCCGATGGCCACGGGCGTGCCCTTCAACTGGAAGGACATGACGCCGGTGGCGATGCTGGCGCTCGACCAGTTCGTGCTGTGGACCAACGCCGAGCAGCCCTACAAGACGGCCGGCGAGTACATCGCCGCGGTGAAGGCGGCGGGCCCGAACAAGTTCAAGATGGCCGGCACCGGCTCGAAGCAGGAAGACCAGATCATCACGGTCGCGCTCGAGAAGGCCACGGGCACCAAGTTCATCTACGTGCCCTTCAAGGGCGGCGGCGAAGTCGCGGTGCAACTGGTGGGCGGCCACGTGAACTCCACCGTGAACAACCCGATCGAGGCGGTGGCCCAATGGCGCGCGGGCAAGCTGCGCCCGCTGTGCGTGTTCGACGACGAGCGCATGCCCTTCAAGGCCAAGGTCACCGACACGCAGTCGTGGAACGACGTGCCCACCTGCAAGGAAGCGGGCGTGCCGGCCAAGTACACGATGCTGCGCGGCATCTTCATGGCGCCGGGCGTCAAGCCCGAGCAGCTGGCCTTCTACAAGGACCTGCTGACCAAGGTGGCCGCCACGCCCGAGTGGAAGGAATACATGGAGAAGGGCGCCTTCAACCCGACCTTCATGACCGGCCCCGACTTCGAGAAGTGGCTCGCCAGCGCGGAGATCACGCACAAGACGCTGATGACCGAGGCCGGCTTCCTGGCCGCCAGCAAGTAGGCCAGCGGGCAGCGGCGGCCGGGCGCGCCGCCGCGATGCCTCGTTCGACGTGTGCATGCGCCCGCGCGGGCGCGTGCCGTCGCGCCCGGTTCTTTCTCTCTGTCCAGACAACAACACGATGGGGGCTCCATGGAGCACGACGACAACGTATCCGACCCGGCCGCGCGCACGGGCGTGGCCACGAACAAGGTCGAGGCGGTGGTGGCATTGCTGCTGCTGGTGGCCGGCCTGGTGGTGGTCTTCGAAAGCCGCCGGCTCGGCGCGGGCTGGACCAGCGACGGTCCGGGCGCCGGCTATTTCCCGTTCTTCATCGGCCTGATCATCACGATCTCGGGCATCGGCATCCTCTACCAGTCGCTGCTGGGCAAGAACCGCAACACCGAGGTCTTCGTCGACCGCGAGCAGCTCAAGCGCGTGCTCTCGGTGCTGCTGCCGGCCCTGGTCTACGTGCTGGGCATCGCGCTGCTCGGGCTGTATGTGGCCTCGGCGGTCTACATCGCGCTGTTCATGGTGATCCTGGGCAAGTACTCCTGGGTCAAGGCCGCGCTCGCGGCGCTGGCCGTGAACACGCTGTTCTTCTTCATGTTCGAGGTCTGGTTCAAGGTGCCGCTGTTCAAGGGCGCCCTGGATCCGCTCTCGTTCCTCGGCTACTGACACCTCACGGAGCACAAGCGAAATGGAAGAAATCGGTGCCCTGATGCAGGGCTTCTCGGTGATCCTGACGCCGACCAACATCGGCCTGATGTTCGTCGGGATCATCCTGGGCGTGCTGATCGGCGTGCTGCCCGGACTGGGCGGCGCCAACGGCGTCGCGATCCTGCTGCCGCTCACGTTCACGATGTCGCCGACCTCGGCGATCATCATGCTGTCGTGCATCTACTGGGGGGCGCTGTTCGGCGGCGCCATCACCTCGGTGCTGTTCAACATCCCGGGCGAGCCGTGGTCGGTGGCCACCACCTTCGACGGCTACCCGATGGCGCAGCAGGGCCGCGCGGGCGCCGCGCTCACCACGGCCTTCACCTCGTCGTTCGTGGGCGCCTTCCTCGCGGTGGTGATGATCACCTTCCTCGCGCCGCTGGTCGCCAAGTTCGCGCTGAAGTTCGGCTCGCCCGAGTTCTTCGCGGTCTACCTGCTGACCTTCTGCAGCTTCGTGGGCATGGGCAAGGGCTCGCCGTTCAAGATCCTGGCCTCGATGGCGCTGGGCTTCGCGCTCGCCAGCGTGGGCATGGACACGGTCACGGGCCAGCTGCGCCTGACCTTCGGCCAGCCCGAGCTGATGCGCGGCTTCGACTTCCTGATCGCGGTGATCGGCCTGTTCGGCATCGGCGAGATCCTGCTGTCGATGGAAGAAGGCCTGAAGTTCTCGGGCAAGAGCGCGAAGATCGATCCGAAGGTGGTGCTGCAGACCTGGAAGCAGCTGCCGCAGTACTGGATGACCTCGCTGCGCAGCTCGCTGATCGGCATCTGGATGGGCATCACGCCGGGCGGCGCCACGCCGGCCTCGTTCATGGCCTACGGCCTGGCCAAGAAGATGTCCAAGCGCGGCTCGAAGTTCGGCACCGGCGAGGCCGAGGGCGTGGTCGCGCCCGAGACCGCGGCGCACGCGGCCGGCACCAGCGCGCTGCTGCCGATGCTGGCGCTCGGCATCCCGGGCTCGCCGACCGCGGCGGTGCTGCTGGGCGGCCTGCTGATCTGGGGCCTGCAGCCCGGGCCGCTGCTGTTCGTGGAACAGAAGGACTTCGTCTGGGGCCTGATCGCCAGCATGTACCTGGGCAACATCGTCGGCCTGATCGTGGTGCTGAGCACGGTGCCGCTGTTCGCCTCGATCCTGCGCATCCCGTTCTCGATCATCGCGCCGGTGATCATCGTGATCTGCGCGATCGGTGCCTACACCGTGCACAACGCGATGCTCGACATCTGGTTCATGCTGGGTTTCGGCATCATCGGCTACCTGTTCAAGAAGCTCGACTTCCCGCTCGCGCCGCTGGTGCTGGCGCTGGTGCTTGGCGACAAGGCCGAGGACTCGTTCCGCCAGGCCATGCTGGTGTCGCAGGGCGACGTGATGATCATGTTCTCGAACCCGCTGGTCGGCGGCATCACCACCCTGGCGCTCACGCTGTTGTTCTGGCCGCTGATCGCCAAGCTGCTGGCGCTCTTCAAGCCGAAGAAGCCCGACGAGTTCGCCGTCGAGCGGCCGGTCGATTGAGCACGGAGGCCACGCCATGCCCGTCATCGCACTGACCCAGGAAATGGGCTCGCTCGCCAAGGACGTGTCGGTTCAGCTCGCCGAGGAGATGGGGCTGGAGCTGATGCGCCACGAGGTCATCGAGCGCGTCGCCGACCGCATGCAGGTCTCGACCAGCCTGATCGGCCGCCTGCGCGGCGGCAAGGCCGGTTTCGTCGAGCGGCTCACCGCCGACCGGCGCAGCCTCGCGCTCTACACGGCCGAGGAACTGTTCGCGCTGGCCGACCGCGGCAACGTGGTGCTGCGCGGCTGGGGCGCCACCTGCCTGCTGCGGCCGGTGCCGCACGTGGTGTGCGTGCGCATCACGCGCTCGCTCAAGAAGCGCATCGACTGGCTGATGACGCACCTGGAGACCGATGACGCCGAGTTCGCCGAGGCCGAGATCCGGCGCAGCGACGAGGCGCATGCCGCGCGCATGCATGCGCAGTTCGGCGTGAGTTGGGGCGACCCGGTGCTCTACGACCTGGTGTTGAACACCGACCGCCTCACGGTCGACAGCTGCGTGGCGCAGATCCGCGCGCTGGCGGCGCGGCCCGAGTTCGCCGAGACCGCGCGTTCGCGCGCGCTGCTGGCCAACATGGCGCTGGCGGCACGCGTGAAGGCGGCGCTCAAGGACGGCGCGGCCACGGCCGACATTCGCGTCACGGTGGAGGCCGACCATGGCCGCGTGAGCCTGCGCGGCATCGTGCTCGACGCGGACGAGCGCGCGCAGACCGAGGCCGTGACGGCCGCGGTGGAGGGCGTGGGCGCGGTGGACAACCAGCTGCGGCTGATGGCGACGACCCGGCGCTTCGCGTCGGCGAAGCAGACCTAAGGGCCTGGCGCGACCTCAGATCTTCCCGCGCTTGCGCAGCCGGCTCAGGGTTTCCGCGGAGAGATTGAGGTAGGACGCGAGCTCCTTGCTCGGGATGCGGTCCACGAGCTCGGGGTGCTTGCGCAGGAAACGGTGCACCCGGCCCGGCGCGTCCAGCAGGTGCAGCGTGATGGTGTGCGCCATGATCTCGCTCATGCCGCGCATCACGAGGAACTCGAACAGTTCCTTGGTCTGGGGATGGTGCGCCAGGAAGGTGGTCCATTCCTTCAGCGGCAGGCTCGCCACGCGGGCCTTGGTGACGCAGACGATGCCGTAGGGCGTGGGCGTGCCCAGGCGCATGGCCGCGTAGCTGGTCTCCATGTCGTTCTCGTCGGCGAAGCGCAGGATCATCTCCTTGCCCTCCGGGTTGCTCACCACCCGCTTGAGGATGCCGTCGAGGATGAAGTACTGCTCCATCTCCCGCACCCCCTGGTGCAGCAGGAAATCGCCCTTGTTGCCGTCGACGATCACCAGGTGGGCTTCGAGCTCGGCGCGCTCGCCCTCGTTCAGGTCCTTGAGCAGGATGTTCTGCCGGAGCTGGGCGCGAATGATGTTCTTCTCCGGGTGGTTTTCCAACAACGTCATGGTCACCGTCTTGCTCGATTTCGTCGCCTGCGGCGCCGCTTCATCGGGGGTCGGCGCCGTTTTCGGGAAAGTTGACCGAGGTCAACGGCCGAAAGGATGGCCCGAATCATAGTCGCGGCTCGGGCCTCGGCCATTCACCCCAGCAGAAGGAGAGACATGTCTTCAGTTAGCACAGCCAAAGAGGCGGCCACGACGCTCGACGAGGCGATCAAGCCCAAGAGCCGGCCAGCCAACGGCGCCGCCGACGACCAGCAACTCGTCGCGCGCGCCCTCCAGCAGATGACGCAGGAAGCGCCGGAAGCGGAAACCACCGATGGTTTCCACCTGGTGATCGACGCGCTGAAGCTGAACGACATCGACACCATCTTCGCGCTGCCGGGCATCCCGATCACCGACCTGACCCGCATGGCGCAGGCCGAGGGCATGCGCGTGATCTCGTTCCGCCACGAGCAGCACGCCGGCAATGCCGCCGCTGCCGCCGGCTTCCTCACGCAGAAGCCCGGCATCTGCCTCACGGTGTCGGCGCCCGGCTTCCTCAACGGCCTGACCGCGCTGGCCAACGCCACCACCAACTGCTTCCCGATGATCCTGATCAGCGGCTCCAGCGAGCGCGAGATCGTCGACCTGCAGCAGGGCGACTACGAGGAGATGGACCAGCTGGCGATCGCCAAGCCGCTGTGCAAGGCCGCGTTCCGCGTGCTGCACGCCGAGGACATCGGCGTGGGCATCGCGCGCGCCATCCGCTCGGCCGTCTCGGGCCGCCCCGGCGGCGTGTACCTCGACCTGCCGGCCAAGCTGTTCGCGCAGACGATGGACGCCATCAAGGGCAGGAACTCGCTGATCAAGGTCATCGACCCCGCGCCGCGCCAGATCCCGGCCGCCGATGCCGTGCAGCGCGCGCTCGACCTGCTCAAGGGCGCGAAACGGCCGCTGATCCTGCTGGGCAAGGGCGCCGCCTACGCCCAGGCCGATGCCGACATCCGCGCGCTGGTCGAGAAGACCGGCATCCCCTACCTGCCGATGTCGATGGCCAAGGGCCTGTTGCCCGACACGCATGCGCAGTCGGCCGCCGCCGCGCGCTCCTACGTGCTGCAGGAAGCCGACGTGGTGCTGCTGGTGGGCGCGCGCCTGAACTGGCTGCTCTCGCACGGCAAGGGCAAGACCTGGGGTCAGGACAAGGGCGCCAAGCAGTTCATCCAGATCGACATCGCGCCGACCGAGATCGACAGCAACGTGGCGATCGCCGCGCCGGTGATCGGCGATATCGGCTCCTGCGTGGCCGCGCTGCTCGCGGGCATCGACGCCAAGTGGGCCAAGCCGCCGACCGAGTGGACCGGCGCCATCGCCGAGCGCAAGGACAAGAACCTGTCGAAGATGGCCGCCACGCTCGCCGCGCGTCCCTCGCCGATGAACTTCCAGAGCGCGCTCAGCGTGATCCGCGACCAGGTCAAGGCCCGGCCCGATGCGATCGTCGTCAACGAAGGCGCCAACACGCTGGACTTCGCGCGCAGCATCGTCGACATGTACGAGCCGCGCAAGCGCCTCGACGTCGGCACCTGGGGGATCATGGGCATCGGCATGGGCTTCGCGGTGGCCGCGGCCGTGGTCACGGGCAAGCCGGTGATCGCGATCGAGGGCGACAGCGCCTTCGGCTTCAGCGGCATGGAGGTCGAGACCATCTGCCGCTACAACCTGCCGATCTGCGTGATCGTGTTCAACAACAACGGCGTCTACCGCGGCACCGACGTGAACCCCAGCGGCACGCCCGACGTGGCGCCCACGGTGTTCGTGAAGAACGCGCGCTACGACAAGCTGATGGAAGCCTTCGGCGGCGTGGGCGTGCACGCGACCACCGCCGACGAGCTGCAGAAGGCCCTGACCGAGGCCGTCGCCACCGGCCGCCCGACCCTGATCAATGCCGTCATCGACGAGACCGCGGGCACCGAGAGCGGCCGCATCACCAGCCTCAACCCGGCCACGGCCAAGAAGAAGTGATTTCTTTCATTCCAGGAGATTCGACATGAGCAACAAACCTCTCAACGGCATCAAGATCATCGACTTCACGCACGTGCAGGCCGGCCCCGCCTGCACCCAGCTGCTGGCCTGGTTCGGCGCCGACGTGATCAAGGTCGAGCGCCCCGGCGCCGGCGACGTCACTCGCTCCCAGCTGCGCGACATCCCCGACGTGGACGCGCTGTACTTCACCATGCTCAACAGCAACAAGCGCTCGCTGACGCTGGACACCAAGCAGCCCGAGGGCAAGGTGGTGCTCGAGAAGCTGATCAAGGAATCGGACGTGCTGGTCGAGAACTTCGGCCCCGGTGCGCTCGACCGCATGGGCTTCAGCTGGGAACGCATCCAGGAACTGAACCCGAAGATGATCGTCGCCTCGGTCAAGGGCTTCAGCGACGGCCACCACTACGACGACCTGAAGGTCTACGAGAACGTCGCGCAGTGCGCGGGCGGCGCCGCCTCCACCACCGGCTTCTGGGACGGCCCGCCGACCGTGAGCGCCGCGGCGCTGGGCGACAGCAACACCGGCATGCACCTGGCGATCGGCATCCTCACGGCCATCATCGGCCGCGAGCAGACCGGCAAGGGCCAGCGCGTGGCCTGCTCGATGCAGGACGCCGTGCTCAACCTGTGCCGCGTGAAGATGCGCGACCAGCAGCGCCTCGATCGCCTGGGCTACCTCGAGGAATACCCGCAGTACCCGCACGGCACCTTCAGCGACGTGGTGCCGCGCGGCGGCAATGCCGGCGGCGGCGGCCAGCCGGGCTGGGTGCTCAAGTGCAAGGGCTGGGAGACCGACCCGAACGCCTACATCTACTTCACCGTGCAGGGCCATGCCTGGGCCCCGATCTGCGACGCCATCGGCAAGCCCGAGTGGAAGACCGATCCCGACTACATGACCGCCAAGGCGCGCCAGCCGCACATCACCGACATCTTCGCGACCATCGAGGGCTGGCTGGCCGACAAGACCAAGTTCGAGGCGGTCGACATCCTGCGCAAGTTCGACATCCCGTGCGCGCCGGTGCTGACGATGAAGGAACTGCTCAACGACGAATCGCTGCGCAAGAGCGGCTCGATCGTGGAAGTGCCGCACAAGGAGCGCGGCACCTACTTCACCGTGGGCAGCCCGATCAAGTTCTCGGACCTCAAGCCCGAGATCACCGGTTCGCCGCTGCTGGGCGAACACACCGACGACGTGCTGGCCGAGCTCGGCTACAGCCAACAGCAGATCGCCGCGCTGCACGAAGCGAAGGCAGTCTGAGCCAGGCGTTCCCCCGGGGCTTTTCCAGTCCACGAAGCGCCGGGGGGCGCGGTATTTCGGATGCGTCGAGGCGGGAGGCCAGCATGCAAGCTTCAGTGGATTTCAGGCAGCTCGTCGAAGGGGCGGGCGATGCCATCATGGTGTGCGATGCGGCCGGGGCCATCGTTCTGTGGAACCCCGCAGCCGAACGCATCTTCGGCTTCACCGAAGCCGAGGCGCTGGGTCGCTCGCTCGACCTCATCATTCCCGAGCGCCAGCGGCAGCGCCACTGGGACGGCTACCACAAGACCATGGACACCGGCATCACCAAATACGGTGCCGATCTGCTGCGCGTGCCGGCCCTGCACAAGGACGGCCGCACCTTGTCGATCGCCTTCACGGTGTCGATGCTGTTTTCGCCGCAACGCGAGGTCTCGGGCATCGTCGCCATCGTCCGCGACGAGACAGCCCGATTCGCGGAAGAGCGCAAACTGCGCGCTCGTCTGCTAGAAGCGGAAACCACGATCAAAGAAGGAGACAGTCGATGAGTCAAGCGCTGGAGGGTGTCCGCATCCTCGATTTCACCCACGTGCAATCCGGCCCCACCTGCACGCAGCTGCTGGCCTGGTTCGGCGCCGACGTCATCAAGGTCGAGCGCGCCGGAGAAGGCGATGCCACGCGCGGCCAGCTGCGCGACATTCCCGGTGTGGACAGCCTCTACTTCACGATGCTGAACCACAACAAGCGCTCGATCACGCTCGACACCAAGAACCCCAAGGGGCGCCAGGTGCTCGACGAGCTGATCAAGACCTGCGACGTGCTGGTCGAGAACTTCGCGCCCGGCGCGCTCGACCGCATGGGCATCACCTGGGAACACATCCAGAAGCTCAACCCGCGCATGATCGTGGCCTCGGTCAAGGGCTTCGGCCCCGGAAAGTACGCCGATTGCAAGGTCTACGAGAACGTGGCGCAGTGCGCCGGCGGCGCGGCGTCGACCACCGGCTTCGAGGACGGCCCGCCGATGGTGACCGGCGCCCAGATCGGCGACAGCGGTACCGGACTGCACCTGGCGCTCGGCATCCTGGCGGCGCTGTTCCAGCGCAACAGCACCGGCCGCGGCCAGAAGGTGCTGGCGCCGATGCAGGACGCGGTGCTCAACCTGTGCCGCGTGAAGATGCGCGACCAGCAGCGGCTGGAACGCACGGGGACCATGCACGAATACCCGCAGTACCCCGACGGCAAGTTCGGCGACGCGGTGCCGCGCGCGGGCAACGCCTCGGGCGGTGGCCAGCCCGGCTCGATCCTCAAGTGCAAGGGCTGGGAGACCGACCCCAACGCCTACATCTACTTCATCACGCAGGCGGCCGTGTGGCCGGCGGTGTGCAAGGTGATCGGGGAGGAAGGCTGGATCACCGACGAGGCCTACGCCACGCCGGCCGCGCGCCTCTTGCACCTGAAGCCGATCTTCGCGCGCATCGAGCAATGGACCATGACCAAGGACAAGTTCGAGGCCATGGACATCCTGAACCAGTACGACATTCCGTGCGGGCCGATCCTCTCGATGAAGGAGATCGCCGCCGACGAATCGCTGCGCGAGACCGGGACCATCGTCGAGGTCGACCATCCCACGCGCGGCAAGTACCTGACGGTGGGCAATCCGATCAAGCTGTCGGACAGCCCCACCGAGGTGAAGCGCTCGCCGCTCCTGGGCGAGCACACCGAGGAAGTGCTGATGCAGCTGGGCTACGGCCTGGAAGACGTGGCGGCGCTGCGCGCCGAACGCGTGATCTGACGACGAAGAACGCGGCGCGGTAATTCCGCGCCAATTCGAACGAATCCGCAATCGATTCGCCAATGGCATGGCCGGCGGCGAAGGGATTCGTTCGTCTTGTTTTCTTGAGTTGAATTGGAGCCATGCATAACTCCAAATGAATGCTCTCAATAAAATAGTTTGACTGTTATTTATCGTTCTGCACTTCTACAGTTTGAACATGCCGGCAAGTCATTCAATTCACCGCGCGGCAGTCATTCGAAAGGAGCAGACCATGCAGAACCTCACGCCCGTCCAATACTGGCTCGACGAGACCGAACGCAATGCCTACAACGCCGCCTTCTACGAATTGGGGCTGCGCTGGCACTGGGACCGGCAAACTTATTGCGACCTGATGGGCACGGCGCAGGAACCCGAAAAGCGCATCGGACATTATCTCGAGACCAATCATCCGCATCTGCTGCGCGCCTACGACGCCGCATTCCTGGCCGATGCGATCGAGCAGAAGAAGGAAGCCTACAAGCGCCGCGAAGGCGAAGGTTCCGCCCCGTTGTCGAAGCGTTATTTCAATTGGGCCGAATGCCGCGGTGCCGAACTCGGCGCCTGAATTGAAATTGAATCAATAAATCAACGGCGAATTCGATGAACATCCACGAATACCAGGGCAAGGAAGTGCTGCGCCGCCATGGCGTGGCGACGCCGCGCGGTTTCGTCTGCCGCACGAGCGACGAGGCGGCCGAAGCCGCGGCCCGGCTCGGCGGGCGTTCGTGGGTGGTGAAGGCGCAGATCCATGCGGGTGGCCGCGGCAAGGGCGGCGGCGTGAAGCTGGCCTGGTCGGGCGCGGAGGTGCGCCGCCATGCACAAGCGCTGCTCGGCATGACGCTGCGCACGCACCAGACGGGGCCCGAGGGCCGGGTGGTGAAGCAGCTGCTGATCGAGGAGGGGGTGGAGATCGACCAGGAGTTCTACCTCGGCATGGTGGTCGACCGCGGTGCGCGGCGCGTGGCGCTGATGGCGTCGAGCGAAGGCGGGATGGACATCGAGGAGGTGGCCGCGCGCTCGCCCGAGAAGATCCACACGCTGTTCATTGACCCCGAGACGGGGATCAAGGCGACCGAGGCCGATGCGCTCGCACGTTCGATCGGCCTCGCGGGCCGCGACGTGGTGCAGGCGCGCGAGTTCATGCAGAAGCTCTACCAGGCCTTCGATGCGAGCGACGCCTCGCTGGCCGAGATCAACCCGCTGGTGCGCACGCGCGACGGCCGGCTGATGGCGCTCGACGCCAAGCTCAGCTTCGATCCGAACGCGCTGTTCCGCCAGCCCGAGATCGCCGCGATGCGCGACCTCGACGAGGAGGATCCGACGGAGATCGAAGCCTCGAAGTTCGACCTGTCGTACATCTCGCTCGACGGCGACATCGGCTGCCTGGTCAATGGCGCGGGCCTCGCGATGGCGACGATGGACGCGATCAAGCTCTATGGCGGATCGCCGGCCAACTTCCTCGACGTGGGCGGCGGCGCGAGCGTGGAGAAGGTCACCGCGGCCTTCCAGCTGATGCTGCGCAACCCGCGCCTGAAGGCGGTGCTGGTCAACATCTTCGGCGGCATCATGCGCTGCGACGTGATCGCCCACGGCATCGTCGCCGCGGCACGCGAGACGGCTCTGTCGGTGCCGCTGGTGGTGCGCATGAAGGGCACGAACGAGGATCTGGGGCGGACCATCCTCGCGCAGTCGGACCTTCAGATCATCGGGGCCGAGGACATCGGCGAGGCGGCTCGGCAGGCGGTTGTCGTGGCTCGGGTTCCCAAGGGGCAGCGATGAATTGCTGCTGCTTTTTTCAACGGGCTTTTTGTCGTTCGTTGCGGGCTCGCGGAGGGAAGTACCCGCTGTCCTGTGCACGCGCCCCGAACAGCAGTTCCAGCAAAACAAGAACAGGCCCCCCAGAGCGGTAAAGGAAAAAGATGTCGATCCTCATCAACCGCCACACCCGCGTCATCACGCAGGGCATCACCGGCAAGACCGGCCAGTTCCACACCCAGGCCTGCCTCGAGTACGGCCACGGTCGCCACTGCTTCGTCGCCGGCGTCAATCCCATGAAGGCCGGGCAGGCCATGGCCGGCATTCCCATCTACGGCACCGTCAAGGAAGCCAAGGCCCGCACCGGCGCCACCGTCTCGGTCATCTATGTGCCCCCGGCCTTCGCCGCCGCCGCCATCGATGAAGCCGTGGATGCCGAGCTCGACCTCGTGATCTGCATCACCGAGGGCATTCCGGTGCGCGACATGATCCGCACCCGCCGCCGCATGGAAGGGCGCAAGACCCTGCTGCTGGGGCCCAACTGCCCCGGCCTCATCGTGCCCGACGAGATCAAGATCGGCATCATGCCGGGCCACATCCACCAGCGCGGCCGCATCGGCGTGGTCTCGCGCTCGGGCACCCTGACCTACGAGGCCGCGAGCCAGCTCGGGCGCTTCGGCATCGGCCAGTCGACCGTGGTCGGCATCGGTGGCGATCCGGTCGGCGGGCTGCGGCACATCGACGTGCTGAAGATGTTCAACGACGACCCGCGCACCGACGCCGTCATCATGGTCGGCGAGATCGGCGGCGATGCCGAGGAAGAGTGCGCGCGCTGGATCCACGCCCACATGCGCAAGCCCGTGGTCGGCTTCATCGCCGGCGCCAGCGCGCCGCCCGGCAAGCGCATGGGCCATGCGGGCGCCATCATTTCCGGCGGCAAGGGCACGGCGCACGAGAAGCTCGCCGTCATGAGGGCCTGCGGCATCCACGTGACCGACAACCCGGCCGACATGGGGAAGCTGCTGGCCTCGCTGGTCGTCCCCGACTACCTGCCGTTCGACTAGGCCCCGCATTCGCAGCGCCCGTCCTCCCACCCGCATTCACAGCATCAAAAGAAAGCACAACATGCCACAACGTTGGGTCCGTTTCGAACACGCCGGAGAAGCCGCCTTCGGCACCCTGGAGGACGACGCCGTGCGCGAGTACCGCGGCGACATGTACGTCACGCCCGAGCCCACCGGCCGCGTGTTCGCGCTGGCCGGCCTGCGCCTCTTGTCGCCGAGCGAGCCGACCAAGGTCATCGCGCTGTGGAACAACTTCCACGCCCTCGGCGAGAAGCTCAAGCTCGCCGTGCCCGAGGAGCCGCTCTACCTGCTGAAGGCGCCGAACTCCTTCTCGGCCCACGAGGCGCCGATCCGCAAGCCGCTGTGCGACGGCAAGGTCGTGTTCGAGGGCGAGCTCGGCATCGTCATCGGCAAGACCGCCACCGCCGTCTCCGAGGAGCGCGCGCTCGAGCACGTGTTCGGCTACACCTGCGCCAACGACGTCACCGTGGCCGACATCCTCAACCGCGATGCCTCGTTCGCGCAGTGGGTGCGCGCCAAGGGCTTCGACACCTTCTGCCCCATGGGCCCGGCCATCGCCACCGGCCTCGATCCCGCCACGCTGGTGGTGCGCACCGTGCTCAACGGCGAGGAGCGGCAGAACTATCCGATCAGCGACATGCGCTTCTCGGTGCAGCGGCTGGTCAGCCTCATCTCGCAGGACATGAGCCTGCATCCCGGCGACGTGATCCTGTGCGGCACGTCCGTGGGCGTGGGCTCGATGAAGCCCGGCAGCCTGGTCGAAGTGGAGATCGACGGCATTGGCCGCCTCTCGAATCGCTTCGGCTGACGCGAAGAATTTCAACTCTTGGGGATCGACATGAAGATAGCAATCATCGGCGCGGGGGCCATCGGCGGCCTGGTGGGCGCCAAACTCGCGCTGGCCGGGGAGGACGTGACCTTCATCGTGCGCGGCGCCAACCTCCAGGCCATCGGCGCCAACGGCATCAAGCTGGTGTCGGCCGAGGGCGAGGAGCAGGTGGCGCGCAACGTGCGGGCCACCGACCGCTACGACGAGGCGGGGCCGCAGGACCTCGTGATCCTCGCGATGAAGGCGCACCAGGTCGAGGCCGTGGTCGACGACGTGGCCAAGCTCTTCGGGCCCGAGACCGCGGTCGTGACCATGCAGAACGGCATTCCCTACTGGTACTTCCAGAAGCACGGCGGCGTGCTCGAGGGCACCACCGTGCGCAGCGTCGATCCGCAGGGCGTGCTCAACGCCAAGATCCCGCCGCGGCGCGTGATCGGCTGCGTGGTCTATCCGGCCTCCGAGCTGATCGCGCCCGGCGTCATCAAGCACATCGAGGGCGACCGCTTCCCGGTCGGCGAACTCGACGGCGCGACCACCGAGCGCGTCGAGCGCATCGCGGCCTGCTTCGCCAACGCGGGCTTCAAGGCACCGGTGCTCGACAACATCCGCGCCGAGATCTGGCTCAAGCTCTGGGGCAACCTGACCTTCAACCCGATCAGCAGCCTCTCGCACTCGACCCTGGTCGACATCTGCCAGTACCCGCCCTCGCGCGAACTCGCGGCCGCGATGATGCGCGAGGCCCAGGCCGTGGCGCACAAGCTCGGCATCGAGTTCCGCGTGACGCTCGAGAAGCGCATCGCCGGCGCCGAGAAGGTCGGCAAGCACAAGACCTCGATGCTGCAGGACGTGGAAGCCGGCCGCGCGCCCGAGATCGACGCGCTGGTCGGCGCGGTGGTCGAGCTCGCGCGGCTCACCGAGACCTCGACCCCGCACATCGACACCGTGTATTCGCTCGTGAAGCTTCTCGCGCGAACCATGGAAGAACAGCGCGGCCAGGTCCGGCTGCGCGAACTCGCCTGAGGACACCGACACCATGCGACGCCTTCGCAGCGCCAAGATCGTGGCCACGCTCGGTCCCGCCACTTCCGACGAGCCCGCGATCCGCGCGCTGTTCGAGCGTGGCGTGGACGTGTTCCGCCTCAACTTCAGCCACGGCACGCAGCACGACCATGCGCGCCGCCTCGAGACCATCCGCCGGCTCGAGAAGGAATTCGGCCGGCCGATCGGCGTGCTGCTCGACCTGCAGGGGCCGAAGCTGCGGCTGGGCACCTTCGAGGGCGGCCGTGCGCAGCTCGAGGCGCTCGCGCGCTTCCGGCTCGACATGGACCGCGCGAGCGGCAACGGCCGCCGCGCGCCCCTGCCGCATCCCGAGATCTTCGCCGCGCTGCAGGAAGGCACCGAGCTGCTGCTCGACGACGGCAAGCTGCGGCTGCGCGTCGACCGCCACGGCGCCGACTTCGCCGAGACCACCGTGCTGGTGGGCGGCCCCATCTCCGACCGCAAGGGCGTCAACGTGCCCAGCGTGCTGCTGCCGATCTCGCCGCTGACGCCGAAGGACCGCGACGACCTCGACGTCGGCCTCGCGATGGGCGTGGACTGGGTGGCGCTCTCGTTCGTGCAGCGGCCCGAGGACATCGACGAGGCGCGCGAGATCATCGGCACGCGCGCGGCCATCATGGCCAAGCTCGAGAAACCCGCGGCCATCGAGCATCTCGATGCCATCGTCGAGCGCTGCGACGGCATCATGGTCGCGCGCGGCGACCTCGGCGTCGAGCTGCCGCCCGAGCGCGTGCCCGAGCTGCAGCGCCAGATCGTGCGCGCCTGCCGGCTGCGCGGCAAGCCGGTGGTGGTGGCCACGCAGATGCTCGAGTCGATGATCGCCGCGCCGGTGCCCACGCGCGCCGAGGTGTCGGACGTGGCGACCGCGGTCTACGACGGCGTCGACGCGGTGATGCTCTCGGCCGAGTCGGCCTCGGGCAAGTACCCGCTCGAGGCGGTGGCGATGATGGACCGCATCGTCGCGCGCGTGGAGGCCGATCCCTCGTACCGCACCGGCATCGACGCCACGCACGAGAGCGCGCAGTCGACCACCGCAGACGCGGTCTGCACCTCGATGCGCCAGGTGGCCGCGCTGCTCGCGCCGGCCGCCACCGTGACCTACACCTCCTCGGGCTTCACCAGCCTGCGCGCGGCGCGCGAGCGGCCCGCGGTGCCGATCCTGAGCCTCACGCCCGACATGGCGACCGCGCGCCGCATGGCGATGGTGTGGGGCGTGCATGCGGTGCTGGTGGACGACGTGCACGACGTGGGCGAGATGATCGAGTGCGCCTGCCGCACCGCGCATGCCGAGGGCTTCGCGCAGCCCGGCCAGAAGGTGGTGGTGGTGGCGGGCCTGCCCTTCGGCCAGTCGGGCACCACCAACCTGCTGCACGTCGCGCGTATTCCAAACCATTCCTGATCGCGAATACTTGACCGCGGTCATGCGGCCCGCGCGCCGCCGGCCATAGCATGGGACTTCCGAACGAAGCAGTTCTCCAGGAATCCCCATGAAGCACGCGACCCTGCGCCAGTTGAAGGTTTTCGAGGCGGTGGCGCGGCTCCTGAGCTTTTCGCGCGCGGCCGAGGAGCTGCACCTCACGCAGCCCGCGGTGTCGACGCAGGTGCGCAAGCTCGAGGACCACGCCGGCAACACGCTGTTCGAGCAGTTCGGCAAGAAGGTCTATCTCACGGCCGCGGGCACCGAGCTGCTGCAGCTCAGCCGCGCGATCATCCAGCAGTTCGAGGCGGCCGAGAACGCGATGCTGCAGTTCAAGGGCATCTCGGGCGGCAAGCTCAACGTGGGCGTGATCAGCGCGGGCGACTACTTCTTTCCGCGCCTGCTGGTGGAGTTCGCGGGCCGGCACCGCGGCGTGACCCTGAACTTCACCGTGCACAACCGCGAGGGCCTGCTCACGCACATCGCCGAGAACCTCACCGACCTCGCGATCATGGTGCGGCCGCCCACCGACCTCGACACGCTGAACCAGCCCTTCGCGCCGCACCCTTACGTGATCATCGCGGCGCCCACGCATCCGCTGGTGGGCGTGAAGGGCGTGCCGCTCAAGCGGCTGATCCGCGAGCCCTTCGTGGTGCGCGAGCGCGCGTCCGACACCTGGCATTCGATGGAGGAGGGCTTCGGCGCCGCGCTGAGCGAGATCAACATCGCGATGGAGATCCGCAGCACCGAGACCATCAAGCAGGCGGTGATCGCGGGCATGGGCGTGAGCTTCGTGTCGGCCCACACCATCAGCCAGGAGCTGCGCGCGGGCAGCGTGCGGGTGCTCGACGTGCAGGGCTTTCCGCTGATGCTCAACTGGTACGTGGTGCACCGCCGCGGCAAGCGGCTGCCGCCGGTGGCGCAGGCCTTCAAGGACTTCCTGCTGCACGACGGCACCGCGCTGATCTCGCAGATCGTGCCCTTCGATCCGGCGATCTGAAGGCGAAAAAAAAGAGCGCTCTCGGCGCTCTTTTTTTTGGAGGTGGAGCCTCGAGGGCTCCGGCTCTCAACGCTGTTGCAGCGCGGCGCGCACGGCCTTGGCGAAGATCACGATCGGCAGCGCGGCGATCAGGTCGCGCAGCACGCCGTTCGAGGCGAAGGAGGGGGCCTTGAGGGCGGTGGAATTCAGTGCGGTGTTGTTCATGGATGTGCTCCGAATGCGGGTGAGTGACGGGGTGGGTGGGAATGCGAACCTCCGAATTATAGGGTTTACCCTGGATTAGGGCAAACCACGAGTGACATGCCCATTTCGCGAGCAGGGCACGCGGAGGCACTCCAGAGTGGGCTGCGATGCGGTCGACCTGATCGCGAGGGGCATGCCGAAGACGCCACCGACTTGCATCAAGCGACGCGATCTCATCGCGCGCTAAGACACCCATGCTAGGGAATTCACGGGGGTCCCGAGCGGGCTCCCTTCGAGGGAACTTGACGAGGGTCAAGAGTTTTTGGGTCGCTCCATCCGAC
This sequence comes from Variovorax sp. FG153, assembly GCF_057809595.1. Taxonomy (NCBI): domain Bacteria; kingdom Pseudomonadati; phylum Pseudomonadota; class Betaproteobacteria; order Burkholderiales; family Comamonadaceae; genus Variovorax; species Variovorax sp. FG153. The sequence goes on along the minus strand of NZ_JBMDKG010000004.1, from coordinate 20,787 downwards.
AGTCATCCGCACGCAGGAGGCTGCGGGTCGAAGGTGCCGCGAAGCGGGGCCGACGGGACCGGAGGATCAGCCGAAGCGTGTCGATTGCGCGATGCGACGCCGTACTTGTTCGCATCTCCGCTTCGGGGACCGGTGACTCGAAACGAAACCGGCGGCGCCTCGATGCGATCCGCCGGACTTCAACTCAAACACAAAGATGAAGGACATTCAATGACTCGGCAAACGACCACGATCGCGGGTGCGAACCCCGCGATCTACTCCCCCTCGGGACACCATGGCGCCGCGGCGGCGCAGCGCTCGCAGAGCTACCGATGGGGGCAGCTCCTGATCGGCATCGTGTGCATGGCGATGATCGCCAACCTCCAATACGGCTGGACCCTGTTCGTCAACCCGATCGCGGAGAAACACGGCTGGAGCCGCGCCGCGATCCAGGTGGCCTTCACCATCTTCGTGCTCACCGAGACCTGGCTGGTGCCGATCGAGGGCTACCTGGTCGACCGCTTCGGCCCGCGTCCCGTGGTGCTGGTGGGCGGCGTGCTCTGCGGCATCGGCTGGGTGATGAACTCCTTCGCGGCCTCGCTGCCGGTGCTCTACATCGCGGCGGCCATCGGCGGCATCGGCGCGGGCGCGGTCTACGGCACCTGCGTGGGCAATGCGCTCAAGTGGTTCCCTGACCGGCGCGGCCTCGCGGCGGGCATGACCGCGGCCGGCTTCGGCGCGGGCTCGGCGCTCACCATCATCCCGATCTCGGCCATGATCAAGAACAGCGGCTACGAGGCCGCCTTCCTGTACTTTGGGATCGGGCAGGGACTGATCGTGTTCCTGCTCGCATGGATGCTGACGCGCGCGCCCGAGCATGCCAAGGCCGTGAACACCCGCAACGTGCAGCAGTCGCGCCGCGACTACGCGCCCTCCGAGGTGCTGCGCTCGCCCGTGTTCTGGGTGATGTACGCGATGTTCGTGATGGTGGCCGCCGGCGGCCTGATGGCGACCGCGCAGCTCGCGCCGATCGCCAAGGACTTCAAGATCATCGACGTGCCGGTGAACATCATGGGCCTGGTGCTGCCCGCGCTGACCTTCGCGCTGGCGATCGACCGCGTGCTCAACGGCCTGACGCGGCCGTTCTTCGGCTGGGTGTCGGACAAGATCGGCCGCGAGCAGACCATGTTCATCGCCTTCGCGATCGAGGCGGTCGGCATCCTGATGCTCTACAAGTACGGCCACAACCCGCTGCTGTTCGTGGTGCTGACCGGCATGGTGTTCTTCGCCTGGGGCGAGATCTACAGCCTGTTCCCCTCGACCTGCGCCGACACCTTCGGCGGCAAGTACGCGGCCTCGAATGCCGGCATGCTCTACACCGCCAAGGGCACGGCCTCGCTGCTGGTGCCGCTGTCGAGTGTGCTGGCCGCGAGCACCGGCAGCTGGGAGGCGGTGTTCTTCGTCGCGAGCGGCGTCAATGCCGTTGCCGCGCTGATGGCCTGGTTCGTGCTGCGGCCCATGCGCCGCAAGCACATCGAACGCAGCGAACTCCCGCACTGAGCGCCGACGGGTCGCGAGCCGCTACCATCGACGCCTTTGTCCAGGAGAACGGCGTGACCCTCTACAGACTCGACGAGCATGAACCGTCCATCGACGCCAGCGCGCGCGTGGCGGACACGGCGAGCGTGATCGGCCAGGTCGTGCTCGGCGCGCGCAGCAGCATCGGGCCGCGCTGCGTGCTGCGCGGCGACAACGAGCCCATCACCGTGGGCGCGGGCAGCCACCTCGAGGACGGCGTGATGCTGCATGCCGACCCCGGCTTCCCGATGACCATCGGCGCCGACGTGACGGTCGAGCGGCACGTGATGCTGCACGGCTGCACCATCGGCGACGGTTCGGTGGTCGGCGAGGACACCGTGGCGCTCAACGGCGCGGTGGTGGGGCGCGAATGCATCGTCGCCACCGGCGCGCTGCTGACCGAGGGCAAGGTCTTTCCAGACCGCTCGCTGATCTCGGGCCGCCCGGCCAAGGTCACGGGCCAGGTCGACGATGCCGAGGCCGCGCGCCTCGTGCAGCGCGCGCGCGAACTGGCCGCGCGCTGATCCGCGCGGGGGCGCCGGCGCGAACGGCCCCGCGTTCTTCTCCTTCCGTTCCCGCGCACCGCGATGGATTCGCGCGCGGAATACCTCGGTGTTGCGAACGGTTCGCACGCATCCCCGAAAGGCCCCCGGATATTCCGGCCGCGGCCCAGCGAAAGAGGCCTTTTCACAGGGCTCGCTCGCATTGACACCACCCCTGTTTCGATGGAAATTGACCTGCGTCAAGGTCATCCGCGCGCGATTCATCGACAGTGAATCCCGAGGCAGATGACCGCGCGCGGCTTCCGGTCCCCGCACAGGGAGGCGAGCGCGAATCGACGCCACGATGACAACGGATCCGCCGGCAGGCAGACAGCGGCGGACCGGTAACGGCACCAGATCGGACGGGACCATGACAACAGAAGCGCTGAACGCGTACGTAGCACGGCAGCCGGCCATCCGCGCATCGCGCGTGGAGGCTGGCCAATGAGCGAGGCCCTGCGACTTTCCGCGGCCGACGAACTGGCCGAGGTGCGCCGCGTGCTCGCCGCGCATGCGGACGAACAGGGCGCGTTGCTGCCGATCCTGCACGAGGTGCAGGACACGCTGGGCTACGTGCCCTCGCATGCGGTGCAGACCATCGCCGACGCGCAGAACCTCTCGCGCGCCGAGGTGCATGGCGTGATCACCTACTACCACCACTTCCGCGCCGAGCCGCCGGGCCGGCACGTGATCCAGATCTGCCGCGCCGAGGCCTGCCAGTCGATGGGCGCCGATGCGCTGCTCGCGCATGCCGAGAAGCACCTGGGCTGCGCGGTGCACGGCACCACCAAGGACGGCGCCTTCACGCTCGAGCCGGCGTTCTGCCTCGGCCTGTGCGCCTCCTCGCCCGCGATGACGCTCGACGACGAGCCGCATGCACGCGTCACGCCGATCCGTTTCGAAACGCTGGTCGCACAGGCAGGAGATTGCGCATGAACGCCGCCGTGAAGATCTACGTGCCGCGCGATTCCGCGGCGCTCGCGGTCGGCGCCAACGCCGTGGCCCAGCGCATCGCGCAGGAGGCCGCCGCGCGCGGCCTCGCGATCGAGCTGGTGCGCAACGGCTCGCGCGGCATGCTGTGGCTCGAGCCGCTGGTCGAGGTCGAGACGCCCGCGGGCCGCATGGCCTACGGACCGGTCACGGTCGAGGAGGTGCCGGCGCTGTTCGATGCCGGCCTGGGCACGGGCGCGCGTTCGCATCCCTTGTCGCTCGGCCCCACCGACGAGATCCCCTACCTCAAGAAGCAGGAGCGCCTGACCTTCGCGCGCGTCGGCATCACCGACCCCGTGTCGCTGACCGACTACCAGGCGCACGAGGGCTATGCGGGCCTGCGCGCCGCGCTCGCGATGGCGCCGGCCGACATCGTGCAGCAGGTGCTCGACTCGGGCCTGCGCGGCCGCGGCGGCGCGGCCTTTCCGGCCGGCATCAAGTGGAAGACGGTGCTCAACACGCCGTCCGAACAGAAGTACATCGTCTGCAATGCCGACGAGGGCGACTCGGGCACCTTCTCCGACCGCATGACGATGGAGGGCGACCCCTTCGTGCTGATCGAGGGCATGACCATCGCGGGCATCGCCACCGGCGCGACGCAGGGCTACATCTACGTGCGCTCCGAGTATCCGCACGCGATCGCCGCGCTCAACGAGGCGATCCGCCATGCGGAGGCCGCGGGCTTCCTCGGCGACAACGTGCTGCGCTCGGGCAAGCGCTTCCGGCTCGCGGTGCGCAAGGGCGCCGGCTCCTATGTCTGCGGCGAGGAAACGGCGCTGCTCGAGAGCCTCGAGGGCAAGCGCGGCATCGTGCGCGCCAAGCCGCCGTTGCCGGCCATCGAAGGCCTGTTCGGCCAGCCCACGCTGATCAACAACGTGATCACGCTGGCCAGCGTGCCGATCATCCTGGCGCGCGGTGCCACCTTCTACCGCGACTACGGCGTGGGCCGCTCGCGCGGCACCCTGCCGATGCAGCTGGCCGGCAACATCAAGCACGGCGGGCTGGTCGAGAAGGCCTTCGGCGTCACCCTGCGCGAACTGCTCTACGACTACGGCGGCGGCTCGGCCTCGGGCCGGCCGATCAAGGCGGTGCAGGTCGGCGGCCCGCTGGGCGCCTACCTGCCCGAGTCGCAGTGGGACCTGCCGCTGGACTACGAGGCCTACGCGGCCGTCGGCGGCACCGTGGGCCACGGCGGCATCGTGGTGCACGACGACACGGCCGACCTGTCGAAGCTCGCGCGCTACGCGATGGAGTTCTGCGCGCTCGAGTCGTGCGGCAAGTGCACGCCCTGCCGCATCGGCTCGACGCGCGGCGTCGAGGTCATCGACAAGATCCGCGGCAACCAGAACCGGCCGCAGCAGGTGATCCTGCTGCGCGACCTGTGCAACACCATGGTCCATGGCTCGCTGTGCGCGATGGGCGGCATGACGCCGTTCCCGGTGCTCTCCGCGCTCGACCACTTCCCGCAGGACTTCGGTATCGAAGTTCCCGATCGCAAGGCTGCTTGAAATGAAACACCAACAGCCGGACGCAGAGGACGCGAAGGATTCGCGAAGAACGCGAAAGAGAAATTCAAAATTTTTCTTGTATTCCTTTTGCGTTCTTCGCGTCACCTTCGCGTCCTCCGCGTCCGGAAATCCGCTCCCGAATTCGGTCCAGTGAAAGCCCCAAACATGTTGAACCATCTCAAGGAAACCGACTACGGCACGCCCAAGCGCGAATCCGAGCGCGAGGTCACGCTGGAGATCGACGGCACCGAGGTCACGGTGCCGGCCGGCACCTCGCTGATGCGCGCGGCCGTCGACGCCGGCATCCAGGTGCCCAAGCTGTGCGCCACCGACAGCCTCGAGCCCTTCGGCTCGTGCCGGCTGTGCCTGGTCGAGATCGAGGGCCGCCGCGGCTTCCCGGCCTCGTGCACCACGCCGGTCGAAGCCGGCATGAAGGTGCGCACCCAGACGCCGAAGCTGCAGGACCTGCGCAAGGGCGTGATGGAGCTCTACATCTCCGACCATCCGCTCGACTGCCTGACCTGCTCGGCCAACGGCAACTGCGAGCTGCAGGACATGGCGGGCGTGACCGGCCTGCGCAACGTGCGCTACGGCTTCGACGGCGCCAACCACATCAAGAGTGAGAAGGACGAGTCGAACCCGTACTTCACCTACGACCCCTCCAAGTGCATCGTGTGCAACCGCTGCGTGCGCGCCTGCGAGGAAACCCAGGGCACCTTCGCGCTGACCATCAGCGGCCGCGGCTTCGAGTCGCGCGTGTCGCCGGGCCAGGACCAGCCCTTCATGGAATCGGAGTGCGTGAGCTGCGGCGCCTGCGTCGAGGCCTGCCCCACCGCCACCCTGCAGGAGAAGTCGGTGATCTGGCTCGGCCAGCCCGAGCACAGCGTGATCACCACCTGCGCCTACTGCGGCGTGGGCTGCGCCTTCAAGGCCGAGATGAAGGGCAACGAGGTGGTGCGCATGGTGCCGTGGAAGGACGGCAAGGCCAACGACGGCCACTCCTGCGTGAAGGGCCGCTTCGCCTGGGGCTATGCCTCGCACCAGGACCGCATGCTCAAGCCCATGATCCGCCAGAAGATCACCGACCCGTGGCAGGAAGTGAGCTGGGACGAGGCCATCAACTACGCGGCCGGCGAGTTCAAGCGCCTGCAGCAGAAGTACGGCCGCAATGCCATCGGCGGCATCACCTCCTCGCGCTGCACCAACGAGGAAACCTACCTGGTGCAGAAGCTGGTGCGCGCGGGCTTCGGCAACAACAACGTCGACACCTGCGCCCGCGTGTGCCATTCGCCCACGGGCTACGGCCTGAAGCAGACGCTGGGCGAATCGGCGGGCACGCAGACCTTCCAGTCGGTCGAGAAGTCCGACGTGATCATGGTCATCGGCGCCAACCCGACCGACGGCCACCCGGTGTTTGCCTCGCGCATGAAGAAGCGGCTGCGCCAGGGCGCGAAGCTGATCGTGGTCGACCCGCGCCGCATCGACATCGTGAAGTCGCCGCACATCCGCGCCGCGCATCACCTGCAATTGCGTCCCGGCACCAACGTGGCGGTGGTCACGGCGCTGGCGCACGTGATCGTCACCGAAGGCCTGATGGCCGACGCGTTCGTGGCCGAGCGCTGCGACATGGCCTCGTTCGCCGAGTGGAAGGCCTACGTCGAGCGCCCCGAGCAGTCGCCCGAGGCCACGGAAGCCTTCACCGGCGTGCCGGCCGCCGAGATGCGCGCCGCCGCGCGGCTGTTCGCCACCGCCGGCAACGGCGCCATCTACTACGGCCTGGGCGTGACCGAGCACAGCCAGGGCTCGACCACCGTGATGGGCATCGCCAACCTCGCGATGGTCACCGGCAACGTGGGCCGCGAGGGCGTGGGCGTGAACCCGCTGCGCGGCCAGAACAACGTGCAGGGGTCGTGCGACATGGGCTCGTTCCCGCACGAGCTGCCGGGCTACCGCCATGTGTCGGACAGCACCACGCGCGGTTCCTTCGAGGCCGCCTGGGGCGTGCAGCTCGATCCCGAGCCGGGCCTGCGCATTCCCAACATGTTCGACGCCGCGATCGGCGGCAGCTTCAAGGGCCTGTACTGCGAGGGCGAGGACATCGTGCAGTCCGACCCCAACACCCAGCACGTGGCCGCCGCCATGATGGCGATGGAATGCGTGGTGGTGCAGGACATCTTCCTCAACGAGACCGCCAAGTACGCGCACGTGTTCCTGCCGGGTTCCTCGTTCCTCGAGAAGGACGGCACCTTCACCAACGCCGAGCGCCGCATCTCGCGCGTGCGCAAGGTGATGCCGCCGAAGGCTGGCCTGGCCGACTGGGAAGTCACGGTGAAGCTGGCGAACGCGCTCGGCTATCCGATGAACTACAAGAACCCCGAGGCGATCATGGACGAGATCGCCGCGCTGACGCCGAGCTTCCACGGCGTGAGCTACAAGCGCATCGACGAGCTCGGCAGCATCCAGTGGCCCTGCAACGACGCGGCGCCCGAAGGCACGCCGACCATGCACATCGACAAGTTCGTGCGCGGCAAGGGGCGCTTCATCGTCACGCAGTACGTGCCGACCGACGAGAAGGTCACGCGCCGCTTCCCGCTGCTGCTGACCACCGGGCGCATCCTGTCGCAGTACAACGTGGGCGCGCAGACGCGGCGCACCGACAACAACATGTGGCACGGCGAGGACCGGCTCGAGCTGCATCCGCACGACGCCGAGGAGCGTGGCGTGAAGGACGGCGACTGGGTCGGCATCCAGAGCCGCGCGGGCGAGACGGTGCTGCGCGCGACGGTGTCCGAGCGCATGCAGCCGGGCGTGGTCTACACCACCTTCCACTTCCCCGAGTCGGGCGCCAACGTGATCACCACCGACAACTCCGACTGGGCCACCAACTGCCCCGAGTACAAGGTGACGGCGGTGCAGGTGATGCCGGTGATGCAGCCTTCGGCCTGGCAACAGGAGTACAGCCGCTTCAACCGGGTGCAGAACGAGCTGCTCAATGCGGCCTCGGCGCCCTCGCCCTCGAACGAGACGGTGCCCGCGAAGTAGGGCAGGAGAGCGCAGCGCCATGAACATCGCCACCTTGCCGCTCGCGAGCGCCGACACGGCCGCCTTCTGCGAAGGCGCGCGGCTCTTGCCGGTGCGCGGTGTGCGCGGCGGCCAGCCGTTCGCGGTGCAGGACTGGGTGGCCGAGGAAGTGCCGGTGGCGCTCGAATACAACGGCATCTCGCACGCGGTGATGCTGGCCACGCCGCTCGACCTGGAGGACTTCGCGCTCGGCTTCTCGCTGAGCGAGGGGATCCTCGATGCGGCGCACGAGCTCTACGGCAGCGAGGTCGAGAGCGCCGAGCGCGGCATCACGGTGCGGCTCGAGGTCTCGGCGGCCGCGTTCGCGCGGCTCAAGCAGCGGCGCCGCTCGCTGGCCGGGCGCACCGGCTGCGGCCTGTGCGGCACCGAGAGCCTGGCGCAGGTGGCGCGCGAGCTGCCGGTGCTGGCCGCGGGGCCGTCGTTCGAGCGCGCCGCGATCGGTCGCGCGATGGCGCAGTTCCAGTCGCTGCAGACCCTGCAGGAAGCCACGGGCGCGGTGCATGCCGCGGCCTGGTGCTCGGCCGACGGGGAGGTGGCGTGGCTGCGCGAGGACGTGGGCCGCCACAACGCGCTCGACAAGCTGGTGGGCGCGCTCGCGGCCAACGAGGTCGATGCCGCGGCGGGCTTCATCGCCGTGACCAGCCGCGCGAGCTTCGAGATGGTGCAGAAGGCCGCGATGGCCGGCGTCTCGCTGCTGGCGGCGGTGTCGGCGCCGACCTCCTTCGCGGTCGAGACCGCGCAGCGCGCCGGGCTCACGCTGGTGGGTTTCGCGCGGCGCGAGGACCTGGTGGTCTACTGCCATCCGCAGCGCCTGCCGGCCGACACGGTGCCGGCTGCGGCGAACGGGCAGCGCCCGCATTGATGACGAACAACCTCACGACGACAACGAGCGGAGACACAGCGCATGCATGACCAGTCGGTGCAATTGATCAAGATGGCCAACCAGATCGGCACCTTCTTCGAGGCCCAGACCCCGTCGGACGCCGGCGCGGCCACGCAGGCCATCGCGGCGCACCTCAAGTCCTTCTGGGCGCCGAGCATGCGGCTGGCGCTGGTGGAGAGCTTCGACCAGGGCAAAGCGCAGGCGATGCTGCCGATCGTGGCCACGGCCGTGCGCGACCACCGCGCCAAGCTGATGCCCGATGGCGGGCACATGGTGGCGGAGGCGAAGCTGCTCTATCCGCAGGGCGGCGGCGACGCCGGTTGAAACCCCGCTAAACCGCCGCGTGCGACAAGGCCTTCGCCTCGCGCCGCTCGGCATTGCGCGCGCGGCGCCGCTCATGCGCCTGCAGCAGCGCTTCGTAATAGAGGCCCAGCGGCATCGCCACGAACACCATGCCCGCGACGTAGATCACGAGGCTGGCGATGGGGAAGCTGTCGCCGCCCCAGTGGGGAACGGAGGCCGCCGCGGCGATGGCCGCGACGACCGCGATCGCGGCGCGGAAAGCGCCGCGCAACCAGGCGATGCGGGTTTCGTCACCCTGCGGTGCATCGTCTGCCGGACGGTCTGATGCCGTGTTCCTCCCGCCTTTGTCTCCGTGCTCGTTCATCGTCGGCTCCTTGGAAGGCGTCTTCGATGATTCTTATCACGCGCCATCGCGGGGTCAAGATCGAAGTCCCGTACGAAACGCGGCTTCGCGCATGACGCGCGCGCCGCATGCGAACCTCAGTCGTACTTCACGGTGTAGATCAGGTCGAGGCCGCTGGTCTGCCCGGCCTGGCCGCGCAAGGTGAGGCGCTGCGTGAGGTCGTAGAAGATGAACAGCGTGCCGAAGGTGCCGCCGATGCTGCGCTCGTAGGTGACGTAGAAGTCCTTCGACAGCCGCTTGCCGAAGGTGACGGCCGAATCGCGCACGTCGCCGCCGCTGCCCGGGCCCTTGAAGCCCAGTTCGTCGAGGCCGAAGCGGCTGGCCAGGCTGCCGCCGCTGGCGCCCTTGCTGATGCGCCCGAGCAGCGAGAGCGCGGCCTGCTGCAGCAGCGCCGATTCGCCGCCGCTGGTGGCCGAGGCGCGGCCCAGCACCACCCACGACAGCGTCTCGGCGTCGGACAGCGCGGGCTCCGAATAGAGCTTCACGCGCGGCGACTGCGCGCTGCCGCTGATCTGCACGCCGGCGCGCTGCGTGATGTTGGGCCGGATCGCGAGGATGTCGAGCTGCGGGTTGTCGTAGGGGCCGTTGAAGCGCGCGATGCCGGTCTCCACGTCGAGCTGCTGGCCGTAGGCGCGGTACTGGCCCTTCACGGTCTTCACCTCGCCGGTGATGCGCGGCGGCGCGTCGAGCCGCGTGCTGCGGATGTCGAGCTGGCCCTCGAGCCGGGTCGTGATGCCGCGGCCCTGCACCGCGAAGTCGTCGCCGAGGTCGAACTCGACCGAGATGTCGGGCGGCTTCGCGGTCTGCGGCTTCGCGGCCTGGGCCGCCTGCGCATCGCTGCGCGCGGCCTCGCGCTCGCGCGCCTCGGCCGCCTCGCGGTCCTTGGCGGCCGAGCGCACGACCACGTCGCTGCCGAGGCTGGGCGCGGTCTCGTCGGGCAGGATGATCACGGCGCGGTCGGTCTTGAGCTTGCCGCGCACGATGAACTGCCGGTTCTCGAGCCGCGCCTGCAGGTCGCCCGACAGCGTGACCTGGCGGTCGGTGCGCACCAGCACGCGCAGCGCGCGCAGCTCGGCCTGCAGCGCCATGCGGATGCCGGGCGCGCCGGCAGTGGTGCCCGCGCCCGACCAGTTGAGCTCGCCGCGCGCGCTCAGCGTGCCGCCATCGGCGCCGGCCTCGCTGGCCGCGGTGCTGCGGTTGCCGCTCTGGCCCGCGATGCGCGCCGTGCTGCCGGCGCCGCCCTTGAGCGTGAACTCGGCGATCTCGACGCGGTCGCCCGACAGGTTGGCGCGCAGCCGGCCGTCGCGCAGGTCCAGGCCCTCGACCGGCGCGCGCAGCGCCAGCTTGTCGGCGCCCAGCGTGCCGTTCCAGCGCGGCGCCGCGCGGCTGCCCGAGAGCGTGGCGTTGGCATCGAGCGTGCCCGCCACGCGCCAGCCCGGCGGCGCGAGCATCGACCACACGCCGAGGTTCGGCAGCCTGGCGGCGACGCGGCCCGTGAGCGGCGCATCGGGCGCCCACTGCCAGCCGCCGGCGCGCTGCTGGAAGCGCGTGCCGGCCTCGGCATCGATCTGGCCCGCGCGTTCGCTGTCCCAGGCCAGCGTGGCGCGCACCGCCTCGCCCTGGGCGTCGAGCCGCAGCTCGGCGCGGCGCAGCCCGGCCGGCGTGCTGGGGCTCAGGCCGGCCTCGCTGGAATTCATCTTGCGTTCGCTCGCGGTGCCGGTACCGCGGCTCTCGATGCGCGTGATCAGCGCGGCCTCGCCGGCCTGCACGCGGATGTCGCCGCTCTGGCGCGCGAGCCGGGCCTGGGCGCGCAGCGTGTCGCCGGCATCGATGTCCCAGTCGCCGTCGAAGACCAGGTCGCCGCTGATGCCGAGCTCGCCGAAGGTGGTGCTGGCGCCGAAGGCCTCGGCCCAGGACATCGGCAGGCCCTTGAGCTCGCCCTTCGACTGCACGCGGAACACGCGGTTGGCGGCGGCGCCGCTCTGGCTGAAGCGCAGCGGCTGCCAGTCGATGCGCACCGTGCCGGGCACGGGCCCGCGCAGGGCGGCGCCGGCGGCCGAGGCCTCGACCTCGAGGCGGTCGCCGCCGGTGCGCACCGTGGCCGTGACCTCGCGGCCGAGCTCGAGCACCCAGGGCGATTTCTGCGTGGCGGGCTGGGCGCTGTCCTGCGCCTGCAGCCGCAGGCTCGCGAGCGCGGCGCGCCATTGGCCGGCGCCCGCGAGGCCGCCGCTGGCGCGGGTGTCGAGCACCAGCTTCTGCGTGCCGGTCGCGGCTTCGCCCTGCAGCGACAGCGTGGCCTGCGCGATGCTGCCCGCGAGCTCGGCGCGCAGCGCGCTCAATTGCACCTGGGTTGCGGCGGCGCCGGCCTGTGCCGCGGGCAGCTGCAGGTCGAGCCTGGGCACCGTGAGGCTGGCCTTCAGGCTCGGCTCGGCGTTGCCGCGCGCGAGCGGCGCGGCGGGGTTCTGCAGCCGGCGCTGGAAGTTCTGCCAGCCGCCCTGCCAGCTCGCGTCGAGCCGGGCCGAGCCCTTCGCGGCGCGGCCCGCGAACAGGCCCGCCATCTCGGGCAGGCTCTCGATCCAGCGCTGCACGGCCTCGGTGTCGTCGATGCGGGCCTTGAGTTCGCCCGTGCCCTGCGCGGGCGCCATGCGGGCGTCGACCTGCGCCTCGGCGCCGGGCATCGCGAGCTTGAGGTTGCCGCTGCCGGCCTGCTCGGCCACGCGCACCTGCAGCTTGCCTTCGACGCTGGCGCGCTGCGCATCGATGCGCAGCGTGCGCAGGTCCAGCACCTGGTCCTTCCACTGGCCCTGGGCCAGCACGCGGTCGAGCCCGAAGCCCGGCAGCGCCTTGCTGCCGGCGCCGCCCTCGGCGCGCAGCGCGAGGTCGAAGCCGATGCCGCCGTTGTCGCCGTCGCGCTGCTGCGCGGTGACGCGGCCGCTGATCGGCGCGCCCGAGAGTTCGCTGTACAGCGCGCCCAGCCGCACGCCCTGCACGTCGGCGCGCGCCTGCCAGGGCGCGGGCGCGGGGCTCCAGCGGCCCGCGGCGTCGATGCGGCCGCCGCCCGCGCGCAGCGTGGCCTGCGGGATGTCCCAGTGGGTGCCGTCGTAGCCGACCTGGGCCTGCAGCTGCTCGAGCGGCAGCTTGCCCTGGTCCCACGGGCCGGGCCGCGCGTTGCGCAGGTCGGCCTGGGCCTTCCAGGCGGCGGGGCCGGTGGCGGCATCGGGTTCGAGCGCGACGCTGCCGGTGAGCAGCGTCTGCGGCGCGCCGGGCCACAGGCTCGACGCATCGACGTTGCGCAGGTCGGCCTTGGCCGCGATCACGGGCTGCGGCTGCCAGGGCGCGAGGGTGGCCGCGAGCTTGGCCTCCATCGGGGCGTCGGCATCGGGCTCGGCCGGCGCGAGTTCGGCCTGGACGTTCAGGCGCGCGTCGGCGCCCGCGAGCGTGCCCTGGATGCCGGCCTTGGCCAGCACCTCGAGGCTGCGTTCCTCGGGCAGCGGCGCCTTCACGCGGCCGTCGAGCGTCGCCTCGATGGCCATCGGCGCCGCGCCCTGCAGCTTCACGCGCGCGCTGTAGTGGCCCTCGGCGATGTCGACGCCGTCGACGTCGAGCTTGTGTTCGCCGCCGGTGTAGCGGTAGTGGCCCGCGAGCTGCTGCGCCTGCAGCGCGGGCGGGCCGGCCCAGCGCAGGTCGTCGATGCGGAACGGCAGGTCGACCTCGACCGGCAGCACGATCTTCTCGAGCGGCTCGGCGGGCTTGTCGCTCGGTGGGCCGCGGCGTTCGATCAGCAACTGCGCCGCATGCACCTCGCCGAGCTGCACCTTGCGCTCGAACAGCGGCGCGAGCTGCCAGCCGATCTTCGCCTCGCGCACCTCGACCGCGAGGCTCTCGCTCTGCCAGCGCAGCCAGCCGATGCGTCCGCCGGTGCGCAGCGAGCCCGTGACCTCGCGGCTCTCGAGCGTCTGGCCGGCCGGCAGGTAGGCCGCGGCCTTGGCGAGCGCGAAGGCCAGCGACTGGTTCGAGCCCAGCCACCACCAGGCGGCGCCGAGCACCAGCAGCAGCGCGACGAACAGGCCGGCGATGGTCCAGGCCAGCGCGCGCAGGGCGCGGCGGGTGCGCGAGCGCCGGGCCGGCGGCGTCGGTGGAGTGGGGGTCTCGGTCGCTGCGCTCGCCATCGTGCTCAGAAGGTGAAGCCCAGCCGCACGTGCAGCCGGAACTTGCGCGTGTCCACGCCATAGGCCAGGTCGGCCTGCACCGGGCCGACCGGGCTGCGCCAGCGCGTGCCCACGCCCACGCCGACCTTGGGCTTGAGCTCGCTGGGCTTGTCGGCCACCGCGCCGGCGTCGACGAACACCACGCTCTCGAAGTCGGTGAGCTTGTCCTTGTAGACGAAGGGGCGCTGCCACTCGAGGCTCAGCACGCCGAGGTAGCGGCCCGCCACGGTCTGGCCGTCGGTGCGCACGGTGCCGATGTCGCGATAGCCGTAGCCGCGCACGGTGGTGTCGCCGCCGGTCAGGAACATCAGGGTGGAGGGGATCTGCGCCGACTCCTTGCCGACCACCGCGCCGGCCTCGGCGCGCAGCTGCAGCCGGCTGCGGCGCGCCAGCGTGGCGGCGTCCTTGTCGTCGGCCCGGCCGATCGGCACGATGCCGAGCCAGCGCGCGTAGGTGCGCGTGAACGGCGACTGCTGGCCGGTCAGCGTGTAGCCCGCGGCCAGCTCGAGCGCGAGGGCCCAGCCGCGCCGCGGCGAGCCGTTGTCGTCGAAGTAGCGTCCGGTCCAGCCCCAGTTGGCGGTCACGGCCGAGGCCGAGGGCGGGGCGTCGGTGCCGCGGTTGGTCGCGTAGTCGTACTGCAGGAAGTAGCTGCGGTCGATGTGGTCGCTGGTCTTGTTGCGCCCGCCGCGCAGCCGGCCGCTGTCGACCACGTAGCTGCCCGACTGCTCGCTCTTGAGCTCGGCGCCCGAGAACCAGCGCCAGCCGTCGTCGCCGGGGATCGCCTTCCACTCGGTGCCCAGCGACTGGATGTCGCGGTCCACCGACAGCCGCGACACCGCGCGCCAGCCCAGCAGCGGCAGCTGGTTGTGGATGTGGTCGATCGACAGCCGCGGCCCGTTGTCGGTGGTGAAGCCCACGCCCAGCACCACCTTCTGCAGCGGTGCCTCGCGCAGCTGCGCGATCACGGGCGCGGCCAGCGGCGTGCCGCTTTCGGTGTCGAGCGTGAGGAACACCGAGTCGAAGTAGCCGCTGCTGGCCAGGCGCTGCTGGGCATCGAGCAGCTTCTGCTGGTCGTAGTCGGCCCCGCTGGGCAGTTGCGCGATGCGGCGGATGCCGTCGGCGCCGTAGCGCTGGTTGCCGCGCAGGAGCAGCGGGCCGAACTTGTAGGCCGGGCCCGACTGGTAGGTGGCGCTCAGGCGCGCCTCGTGGCGGTCGGCGTCGACCTCGGCGCGGCTGATCTCGATGTTGCCGGTGGGAAAGCGCTTGGCCGTGAGGCTGCGCAGCGCGACGCCCTTGGCATCGTCCCAGGCCTGCTGGGTGAAGGGCTGGCCGGCGCGCAGCGCCCAGGCGGTGCGGATGGTGTCGCGTTGCGACTCGGCGGCCGGGTCGTCGGCGATCGGGCCGGCATAGCTGATCTGCACGTTGCTCACGGTCGTGATCTCGCCGGGCTCGACGGTGACCACGATCTCGCGCGGCGCCTTGTCGCTCGCGGGCGTCTCGTGCAGCTCGAGCGTGAGCGCGGGCGTGAAGTAGCCCAGCGTGGCGAGCAGCTCGCGCGCATTGGCCTCGGCCGCGACCATCAGGCGCGAGATCTCGGTCGCGCCGAGATCGTCGAGCGTCTTGTAGCGCTGGATCTCGAGATGCAGCGAGAGGTACTCGCGCACGCTGTCGGGGCCGCGCACGTCGACCGAGAAGGCATCGCGGCGCTTGCCGTCCTTGCCCTCCCTCTCGCTGTCCGTGGACGCGCTGGCCGCGCGGTCGCCGCCGTCGCTGACCAGCGCGGGGGTGGACGCGGCCGAGTCGCCCGCGTCCTTTTTCGGCAGCAGGCTGCAGCCTTGCAGAAGCAGGACCCCGGAAAAAAGCAATGCCGGCCAAAACGCCGGCAAGACGACACGAACCACCCTGACCATGGGCGACGATTCTGACAGCATGACCCGGCGCATCCATGTCGGACGCGTTCGGATACATGGATGTGCGGGCCGAGGAGCCCGCGCGGCCGGGGCTCGGGGGCCGTCAAGGCCCGGTATGCCGGCAGGTCTTTTCGGCTACTTGGAGAGCAGCCGCATCGCCTCTTCGAGGCCGCGCAGGGTCAGCGGATACATGCGGTTGGACATCAGCTGCTGCATCACCGAGATGCTCTGGCGGTACTGCCACACGCCCTGGGGCTCGGGATTGATCCAGGCGAACTTGGGGAAGGCATGCGTGAGGCGCTGGATCCACTCGGCGCCGGCTTCCTCGTTGTTGTATTCGACGCTGCCGCCGGGCTGCAGGATCTCGTAGGGGCTCATGGTCGCGTCGCCCACGAAGATCAGCTTGTAGTCCTTGTTGTACTTGCGCAGGATGTCCCAGGTCGCGAACTTCTCCGAGAAGCGGCGCCGGTTGTTCTTCCACATGAAGTCGTAGACGCAGTTGTGGAAGTAGTAGAACTCCAGGTGCTTGAACTCGGTCTTCACGGCCGAGAACAGCTCCTCCACGCGCTGGATGTGCTCGTCCATCGTGCCGCCCACGTCCATCAGCAGCAGCACCTTGACGTTGTTGTGGCGCTCGGGCCGCATCTTGATGTCGAGGAAGCCGGCGTTGGCCGCGGTCGAGTGGATGGTGTCGTCGAGGTCCAGCTCTTCCTCGTGGCCCTCGCGCGCGAACTTGCGCAGCCGGCGCAGCGCGACCTTGATGTTGCGCGTGCCGAGCTCCTGCGTGTCGTCGTAGTCCTTGTAGGCGCGCTGGTCCCAGACCTTGACCGCGCTCTTGTTCTTGCCGGCGCCGCCGATGCGGATGCCCTGCGGGTTGTAGCCGCCGTGGCCGAAGGGCGAGGTGCCGCCCGTGCCGATCCACTTGCTGCCGCCCTCGTGGCGCTCCTTCTGCTCCTCGAAGCGCTTCTTGAGCGTCTCCATGAGCTCGTCCCAGCCCATCTTCTCGATCTTGGCCTTCTCCTCGGCCGAGAACTCGCGCTCCAGCGTCTTGCGCAGCCAGTCGAGCGGCACTTCCTTGGTGAAGTCGGTCAGCATCTCCACGCCCTTGAAGTAGGCGGCGAAGGCGCGGTCGAACTTGTCGTAGTGCTTCTCGTCCTTCACGAGCGCGGTGCGCGAGAGGTAGTAGAAGTCGTCGAGGCCATAGGCGTCGTCGGAATTCGGGCCCACCACGTCGGCCTGCAGCGCCTCGAGCAGGGTCAGGTATTCCTTGACGGAGACCGGCAGCTTGGCCGAGCGCAGGGTGTAGAAGAAATCGATGAGCATGGGACGCTCCTTGGGGGTTTCAGTCGCGCGGCTTGTCCAGCAGGTAGAGCAGCTGCGCCTTGACCTCGGGCCACTCGCCCGCGCGCAGGCTGTACATCACGGTGTCGCGGATGGTGCCGTCGCGGCGCATCGCGTGGCCGCGGATCACGCCGTCCTTCTTCGCGCCCAGGCGCTCGATCGCGCGCTGCGAGGCGTGGTTGAAGTTGTCGGTGCGCCAGCCCACCACGTTGCAGCCCAGGGTGTCGAAGGCATGCGTGAGCATCAGCAGCTTGCAGGTGGTGTTGACGTGGGTGCGCTGGCAGCGTTTCGCGTACCAGGTGTAGCCGATCTCCACGCGCTTCACGGCCGGCAGGATGTCGTGGAAGCTGGTGCTGCCGAGCACGGTGCCGGTGGCTTCCTCGGTCACGGCGAAGGCGAAGCGGTCGGCGGTCTTGAGCGCGGTCTCGATGTAGGCGCGCGTGTCCTGCGGCTCGGGCACCGAGGTCACGCGCAGCTTCCAGAGCTCGCCATCGGCGGCCGCGGCGCGCAGGCCGTCCTCGTGCGCGAGCGCGAGCGGCACCAGCGCGAGGCCGCGCGACTTCAGGGTGACGGGTTCGACGAAAGCCATGGTTGCGCGGTGTCTCGTGTCGTTCAGGGGGCCGGCTTGCCGTAGCGCCGGTCGTACCAGGCGCGCGCGAGCTGCACGCCCGCGCCGCCGCCGAGGCCGATCAGCAGGATGCCGAAGATCTCGCGGTTGCCGTAGCCATTGGGGCCGAAGGCATCGAGGCCGAAGTACAGGCCGACCCAGCGGCCGAGCAGCGCCCCGGCGACGAACAGCACGGCCTGGGCCACGCCCAGCACCAGCAGCTGGCCGACGGGAGGCGATGGCCGCACAGGCATGACCGGCGCCGCCTCAGCGGTTGTTGCGCTGCATGAAGACCAGCTTCTCGAACAGGGTCACGTCCTGCTCGTTCTTGAGCAGCGCGCCCACCAGCGGCGGCACGGCGACCTTGTCGTCCTTGCTCTGCAGCGCCTCGAGCGGGATGTCCTCGGCCACCAGCAGCTTGAGCCAGTCGAGCAGCTCGGAGGTCGAGGGCTTCTTCTTCAGGCCGGGCAGGTTGCGCACGTCGTAGAAGGTCTTCATGGCCGCGGCCAGCAGTTCCTGCTTGAGGCCGGGGAAGTGCACGTCGACGATGCTGCGCATGGTCTCGGCATCGGGGAACTTGATGTAGTGGAAGAAGCAGCGGCGCAGGAAGGCGTCGGGCAGTTCCTTCTCGTTGTTCGAGGTGATGAAGACCAGCGGACGGTGCTTGGCCCGGATCAGCTCGCGCGTCTCGTAGCAATAGAACTCCATGCGGTCGAGTTCGCGCAGCAGGTCGTTCGGGAATTCGATGTCGGCCTTGTCGATCTCGTCGATCAGCAGCGCCACCGGCTGCTCGGCCGTGAAGGCCTGCCACAGCACGCCCTTGACGATGTAGTTGTGGATGTCGCGCACGCGCTCGCCGCCATCCAGGTCCTTGAGCTGCGAGTCGCGCAGGCGGCTCACCGCGTCATACTCGTACAGGCCCTGCTGCGCCTTGGTGGTCGACTTGATGTGCCACTGCAGCAGCGGCAGGTTCAGCGCCTGGGCCACTTCCTCGGCCAGCATGGTCTTGCCGGTGCCGGGTTCGCCCTTGACGAGCAGCGGGCGCTTGAGGGTGATGGCGGCATTGACCGCGAGCATCAGGTCCTGTGTCGCGACGTAGTTGTCTGAGCCCTTGAATTTCATGCGTGAACGGGAGGCAGTGGTGGAGAAAAGAACACACTCGATCGGCAAGGTGCGTCGTTCGGGTCGGCCCGCACCGGCTCCCGCGAGAGCCTTGCATATAATCGAAAGTTGGTTCGAAAAACGGTATCTCCACGAGATTGTGCGCGCAAAATGAACAAGTTGTTGACCACGATGTTTGCCCTTGCTGTCGCTTGCGGGACGGTGTCGGTACAAGCCCAGCAAGTCACTGGCAAGCCCCAGGACGGCGCCAAGAAGGTCCAGATGTGCGTGGGTTGCCACGGCATCATCGGCTACCAGGCCAGCTTCCCTGAGATCCACAAGGTGCCGATGATCGCGGGCCAGAGCGCCACGTACATCACGGCGGCGCTCACCGCCTACAAGGGCGGCGACCGCAAGCACCCGACCATGCGCGCGATCGCCGACACGCTCACCGAGCAGGACATCGCCGACCTCGCCGCCTACTACAGCCAGCTCGGCGTGAAGGAAGGCGACGCTCCCCCGGCCGCGCTGGCCAAGCCGATGCCCGAGAACATCCAGGCGCTGATCAAGAAGAACGGCGAGGACAACAGCTGCACCAAGTGCCACGGCGCCAACTTCAACACCCCGAACGACGGCACCGTGCCCAAGCTGGCCGGCCAGCATGCCGACTACCTGTTCGTGGCGCTGAAGTCCTACCGCGTGAAGAACAACGTCCACCTCGGCCGCTCGAACGCCGTGATGGCCGGCCAGGTCGAGCCGAAGAAGTTCAGCAACGCCGAGCTCAAGACCCTCGCGAGCTACATCGCCTCGGTGCCGGGCGAGCTCAAGACGGTGCCCGAGTCGCGCATCCACCACGCCGAGAAGTAACAGCGGGCGAGCCGGCTCGCCGGCCCTGCGCAAGAAGCAAAAGCCCGCGGACGCGGGCTTTTTGCTGTCCGGGAGGCGGGCGTGCTCAGTGCCCGGCCACCGCCCCGGCGCCCCGGCCGGCGTCCGCCGCATGCGGGTGCACCACCTGCTTGACCAGCAGCGCCACGGCCGCGATCAGCGCCGGCACCGCCAGCACCGCGAAGATCTGGGCGAAGCCCAGCTGCCGGCTGGCCAGCTCGGCCACCAGGAACGAACCCGCGATGCCGCCGAAACGGCCCAGGCCCAGCATCCAGGCGATGCCGGTGGCGCGGCCCTGCGTCGGGTAGAAGGCCGCGGCCAGCGCCGGCATCGAGGACTGCGCGGTGTTCATCAGCGTGCCGCCCAGCAGCACCGTCAGCACCAGCGCCGCGAGGCTGCCGAGCGACTGGCCGATCAGGTAGACGCTGACGGCGGTCAGCGCATAGCCGGTGGCGATCACCAGGTTGGCGTTGAAGCGGTCCATCAGCCAGCCGAAGAAGATGGCGCCCACGCCGCCGAGCGCGAACAGCGCCGAGATCACGGTCGCGGTCTGCGGCGGCACGCTGGCCTCGCGGAACAGGATCGGCATCCAGTTGATCATGGCGTAGAAGATCACCAGCCCCATGAAGTAGGCGATCCACAGCATGGCCGAGCCCACGAGGTAGCGCGGCGAGAGCACCAGCGCGAGGCCGCCGCCGCTGCCGTCCACGGGCGCCGGGCCGGCCTCGGTCAGGGTGAAGGCGCGCGCCTGCGCGGCGCTCTCCGAGATGCGGCGCAGCACGGCGCGGATGCGCTCGGCGGCGTACTTCTTCGCGACCATGTAGCGCGCCGACTCGGGCAGCAGCACCGCCATCAGCAGCACCAGCAGCAGCGGCGCGATGCCGCCGAGCACCAGCACGCTGCGCCAGCCCAGATGCGGAATCATCCAGGCCGCGAGGAAGCCGCCGAGCGCCGCGCCCAGCGGAAAGCCGCAGAACATGGTGTTGGTGATGGTGGCGCGCCGGTGGCTCGGGCAGTACTCGCTCATCAGCGTCACCGCGTTGGGCATGGCCGCGCCCAGGCCGAGCCCGGTGACGAAGCGCAGCCCCACCAGCTGCGGCATGTTCTGCGAGAAGGCCGAGGCCAGGCAGCCCAGGCCGAACACCAGCACCGCCCCGACCAGCACGCGCTTGCGGCCGAGCCGGTCGGCCAGCGGGCCGGCCAGCAGCGCGCCGGCCGCGAGCCCGAACAGCGCCGCGCTGAGCACCGGCGCAAGCGCCATCTTGCTGGCGCCCCATTCGCTCGCGAGCGAGGGTGCGATGTAGCCGATGGCCGAGGTGTCGAAGCCGTCGAGCAGCACCACGAGGAAGCTCAGCGCGAAGATGCGCCACTGGAAGGCCGAGAAGGGATGCCGGTCTAGGGCCTGTTAACACGATGCAAGGGGTCGCGAAGCTCGCCAAAGCCCGCCCATCAAGGCGCGCGACGACGC
>NZ_JBMDKG010000039.1:0-86465 GCF_057809595.1 Variovorax sp. FG153 | reverse complement strand
AGCTGTTTGAGCGAAGCGAGTTCTGCGAGACCCCGCGAAACGCGAGCACCGCAGGTTGCCCGTAGCGAAGCGGAGGGTCGCAGACAGTGGGGTCGCCTTTCTTTGCCTACTTTCTTTTGGCGAAGCAAAAGAAAGTAGGTCCGCCGCCGGGCGGAATTCCCGGCTCCTGCCTCAGCAAAAGCAAACCGCTATTTAGAGGAAGTAGCAGCCCCCAATGCATCAGGCTCAACAGCAACACGCACCTCCCGCCGCGCATACCTCTGCGCCAACACAGCACAAACCATCAACTGCATCTGATGAAACAACATCAGCGGCAAAACGATGGCGCCAACAGCATGCGAAGCAAACAGAACCTTCGCCATCGGAATCCCACTGGCCAGACTCTTCTTCGATCCACAGAACACGATAGTGATCTCGTCTTCAGTATCGAAGCCCAGCTTGCGCGCCAACAAGGTAGTCAGGCTCAACGCCAAAGCCAGGATCACCGCACACACGACCAGCAACCCCACCAGCGCATGCCCCGGCACCTGCCGCCACAACCCCTCGATCACCGCCGCACTGAACGCCGTATAGACCACCAGCAGGATCGACCCCTGGTCCACGAACTTCAGCACCGAAGCACGCCGCTTCACCCAGCCCCCGATCCAGGGCCGCAGCAGATGCCCCGCCGCGAACGGCACCATCAGCTGCAGCAGGATCCGCCCGATCGCATCGAGCGAGGACGAAGCCGCGTGCCCGCCATGCGGCAACACCACCAGCCCCACCAGCACCGGCGTCACGAACACCCCCAGCAGCGTCGAGGCCGAGGCACTGCAGATCGCAGCCGGCATGTTGCCGCGCGCCATCGCCGTGAAGGCGATTGCCGACTGCACGGTGGCCGGCAGCACGCACAGATACAGCACGCCCGTGTAGAGCTCGGGCGTGACCAGCGGCACCAGCACCGGCTTCAACGCCAGCCCGAGCAGCGGGAACAGCACGAAGGTGCTCGCGAACACCAGCAGGTGCAGCCGCCAGTGGGTGATGCCCTCGAGGATCGCCTCGCGCGAGAGCTTGGCGCCGTGCAGGAAGAACAGCAGGCCGATGGCCACCGTGGTCAGGCCCTCGAAGAACTGGGCGGGACGGCCGCTGGCGGGAACGAGGCTCGCGAGGGTGACGACCGACAGCAGGGCGAGGGTGAAGTTGTCAGGCAGGAGGCGAGAACGGGACATGGAAAGGCAAAGCGCGACCGGCCCCGGGACGGGGACGATCGCTCGAATAAGGGATTACCCGTATTTTCGCGCTAGTGCGCCGTCGAGGCGGCGGGGCGCGAAGAAGGCGACGCGGACGGTGGGGGATAGCCCGTGGGGGCGGCCGTGAAGCGTGCCTGGCGGCAGCGCAGGCAGTAGTCGATCAGGTCGTCGACCTCGGTCGCCTTGTCGAACACGGCGTCGGCGCCGAGCTGCAGGCAGCGGCGGCGCATGTCGGGCGTGGCGTGATTGCTCAGCACCACCATCTTCTGCGACGGATCGCGGTGGCGGCAGGCCTGCAGCACGCTGAGGCCGGTGCCGTCCTTCAGGAACAGGTCGACGATCGCCAGGTCCCACAGCGCCATGTTGCGCGTGAGCCAGCGCGTGCTCTCGGCCTCGGTGTCGGCCAGGCCGACCGGATCGACCCGCGCCACCTCGCGCAGGGTGCCCACGAGGTTCTCGCGAATGGTGGGGTTGTCTTCGACGATGAAGGTGCGGACGGTGCTCATGGCGGCGGGCGGCAATCCCGATCAGGCGGGATGGCCGGCGGGGCTTTGTTGCCAACGAGGCTACAAAGTGCGCCCGCCACAAGACGCAGGCATGACACCCCTGCCCGGGTAGGACAAGGCCGGGGCGCCGCTCAGAGCGTGAGGATCGTGCAGCCCGTGGTCTTGCGAGCCTCGAGGTCGCGGTGCGCCTGCTGCACATCGTCCAGCGCATAGCGCTGCACGATCGGGATCTTCACCGCGCCGCTCTGCACGATGGCGAACAGGTCGTCCGCCATCGCCTGCGTGCTCTCGCGCGTGGCCAGGTGCGAGAACAGCGTGGGGCGCGTCAGGTACAGCGAGCCCTTCGCCGCCAGCACGCCGAGGTTGACCGGCGGCACCGGGCCCGAGCCGTTGCCGAACATGGCCAGCAGGCCGAAGGGACGCAGGCAGTCGAGCGAGCCCTCGAAGGTGTCCTTGCCGACCGAGTCGTAGACCACCTTCACGCCCTTGCCGCCGGTGATCTCCTTGACGCGGACCGTGAAGTTCTCGCGGCCGTAGTTGATGGCATGCGCCGCGCCGTGGTCGAGCGCGAGCTGGCACTTGGCGTCGCTGCCGGCGGTGCCGATCAGCTGCAGGCCCAGCGCCTTGGCCCACTGGCAGGCGATCAGGCCGACGCCGCCGGCCGCGGCATGGAACAGCACGAAGTCGCCGGGCTGCAGGCCCTCGGCCGGCAGCGTCTTCTTCAGCAGGTACTGCGTGGTCAGGCCCTTGAGCATCATGGCCGCGCCGGTCTCGAAGGAGATGTCGTCGGGCAGCTTGCAGACGCACTTGGCGGGCATCACGCGCAGCTCGCTGTAGGCGCCGGGCGGCTGGCTCGCATAGGCGGCGCGGTCGCCGGCCTTCAGGTGCGTCACGCCCTCGCCCACCGCCTCGACCACGCCCGCGGCTTCCATGCCCAGCTGCAGCGGCATCTGGAACGGATAGAGCCCGCTGCGCTGGTAGGTGTCGATGAAGTTCAGGCCCACGGCCTTGTGGCGGATGCGAATCTCGCCGGGGCCGGGCTCGCCGACCTCGACCTCGACGATCTTCAGTTCCTCGGGACCGCCATGGCGGTCGATACGAACGGCTTTGCTCAACATCGGTGCTGTCTCCACGCGCGAAAAAAGAAGAGGCGCATCCTGCCATGTTTGGGGTTTCCGCGGCGACACGGGTCATTGCATCCAGCCGTTAGAGTCGGCGCCCATGTCACAGCCGCAGCGCCTCACGCCCCTGACCGTCCTCCTGCTCGTCGTGCCGCCGCTGCTGTGGGCCGGCAACGCGGTGGTCGGCCGCCTGGTGCGCGAGCTGGTGTCGCCGCTCACGCTGAACTTCGTGCGCTGGGTGATCGCCTTCGTGCTGCTGCTGCCGCTCGCGGCCCCGGTGCTGCGGCCCGCGAGCCCGCTGTGGGCGCACTGGAAGCGCTACGCACTGCTGGGCCTGCTGGGCATCGGTCTCTACAACGCCTTCCAGTACCTGGCGCTGCAGACCTCCACGCCGATCAACGTGACGCTGGTGGGCTCGAGCCTGCCGCTGTGGATGATGGCGGTGGGCAGCCTGTTCTTCGGCGCCCGCCCGCATGGGCGCGCGATCGGCGGCGCGCTGCTGTCGATGCTCGGGGTGCTGCTGGTGCTCAGCCGCGGCGAATGGCGCCAGCTGCTGGCGCTGCGGCTGGTACCGGGCGACCTCTACATGATCCTCGGCACCATCGCATGGGCCTTCTACAGCTGGCTGCTCGCGCGCACGCACGAGCCTGCCGCGCTGCGGCGCGACTGGGCCGCCTTCCTGATGGCGCAGCTGGTGTTCGGCATCGCCTGGTCGGGCGCGCTCGCGGCCGGCGAATGGGCGCTGACGCCGGCCCACCTCGACCTGGGCTGGCCGCTGGCCACCGCCATGGCCTTCATCGGCATCGGCCCGGCCGTGCTGGCCTACCGCTGCTGGGGCACCGGCGTGCAGCGCGCGGGCCCGCAGGTGGCGGGCATCTTCATGAACCTCACGCCGTTGTTCGCGGCCGTGATGTCGGCGGCCTTCCTGCGCGAGGCGCCGCACTGGTACCACGGCGCGGCCTTCGTGCTGATCGTGGGCGGGATCGTGGTGTCGACACGGCGCTGAACGAGCGCTCGCGCGCGCTGCTCAGGGCTTGCGGAACAGGCCCGTCAGCAGGTCCTTCTCGTCGAAGCGGTCGTCCTTGAAGCACTCGATGGTTTCCAGTCCCGCCGCTTCCATCGCGCGCGCCAGGCTGACCTCGGTGTAGAAGCCCACGTGGCAGGGATCGGGATAGGCGCGGTCGTAAGGGATCGAGATCACGAAGTGGCCGCCCGGCACCAGCGACCGGCACGCCGACGAGAGGAAGTCCGCCACGTCGTCGGCGTAGATGTGCTCCAGCGTATGGAAGCTCACGACGGTGTCGGCCGGCGGCACGATCGGGCCGTCGGCCGTGAGATCGTGCTCGACGAACAGGCTCGGCAGGGGCACGGCTTCGAAGAGTTCGCGCGCCAGCGACAGCGCCTGTTCGTTGAGGTCCACGCCGACCACTTCGCGCACGCGCGGGTTTTCGCGCAGCCAGTAGGTGCTCGCGCCGTGGTTGCAGCCGATGTCGAGCACGCGGCCCCGGATGAAAGGCGCGTAGGCCTGCAGGATGCGGCGGTTCGCATGCCGCTCCCAGAAGCCGAACGGGCTCGGCTCGACCGTGAGGTACGACTCCTTGGCATAGCGCGCCTGCGGCGGCGCGGCGGGCGCGAACAGGTGCGCCAGTTCCGGTTGGCTCGCCAGCCAGCGCGGCGCCTCCTCGCGGCCCACCAGTTGCCACGCGTAGCCGGGCCGGTCATAGAGGTCGCGCCCCGAGGCCAGCAGCGCGGGGATGTCGAGCGCATCGAGCAGCTCGGGCCGGTTGTATTCCTGGTGCGCGAAGCCGCGGATCTTGGCGCGCACCGCCTCTTCGTCCATCGCGAGGTACGACAGGTGCCAGCCCGCGTCGTCGATCAGCCGCGCGGGCTGGGCGCCGTTGCGCACGCGCAGGCGCAGCTGGTCGGGCGTGAGACCGTCGAGCCGCGCGCGCGTGGCCGCCACGGTCCAGACCGACGCGGCCTCGGGGCCCTGCACGTTGCGGTAGTTGGCGTAGAAGTAATAGAAGGCCTGGCGCAGCCCGAAGACCTCGTGGCGGCGGTCGTCGCGCATGGCGCGCACGACTTCGGCGCGCGGTATCTCGTCGGCGTCGGAGACCATCACCAGGTCGTGCGGCGCCGCGTCGTGTAGGCCGCGCAGGATCTGGTTGCGCTGGAATTTCTCGCGGATCCAGAAGCCCGATTTCGGCGCGTCGGCATGCCAGTCGCCGGGCACGGCGATCGCATCGGCGGCCGCGTCGACCTCGGGCATGTCGTGCACCGCCACATGGCGGATGCGCGGCAGGAAGGCCGCGATGCGCGGATCGGCGGCATCGAAGCGCAGCGGCTTGGGCGCGCCGGTGAAGCTGCGGTCGGCCTCGACCACGACGAAGCAGTCGACCACCTCGTCGAGCTCGTGCAGCCGCGCCGCGAGGATGTCGGCCTCGCCGTTGTAGGTGAAGCAGTCGTAGACCCTGCGCGTGGGATCGGGCGACACGGCCGCGGCCTGCGCCTCGGGCGGGAACTCGATGCGGTAGCCGCGGCGCTCGAACATCGTCAGCAGGTCGCGCTCGCCGTACCAGCCGTCGAGCTCCGACAGCGGCACCAGCGAACGCACCGTGGGCGGCGACAGCGACACCAGCCGACGCACCTTCGAGTGATGGCCGAAGATCTTCAGCGCATCGAAACCATGGTGCAGCTGCGGGCCCGCATGCTCGATCGCGAACTCGCGCGCCAGCTCGACCGGCGCGAAGCGCAGGCCCCGGGCCTCGAGCGCCGGCCGCAGCACGCCGGTCAGCTGCACGTCTTCCAGCAAGGGGTTGTGGTGCCAGTGCATCCGCAGCGGCTCGCCCTCGAGCGCGTCGGGCGGCGGAATCTCGACGCGGATCTCGGGATGGTCGACCAGCGCGCGCAGGAAGCGTCGGCTGCGCAGGCTGAAGCCGCCGTTGAGCACCGGCGTGACGCGGTGGTCGGGCCGCGCGTACTCGTCGGCCCATTCGAAGCGGTTGCGCCAGTAGGCCGGCCCCTGCGGCGGCTCGATGCGCGCGAGGTGGATCGGCGCGCCGATGCAGTCGTGGTCGAGGAAGGCCTCGTTCCAGTTGGCCGCGTCGAGCACCCAGCCGTCTTCCTGCACGATCAGCGCGAACTCGGTGTCCACCAGGCGCCAGAGCGCGAACATGATGAACCAGCTGTACTCGTGGTAATCGAGCGGCGCGATCGCGCGGTGCGCGATGCCGCGGCCCAGATCGGCCGGCGCCTGCGGGCTGCACAGCAGCGCGCGCGCGCCGGGCATCTGCGCCAGGCTCAGTTCGAGCGCCATGGCGGCGCCGCGCGCATCCGGCAGGCCGGTGACGGACACCAGCGTGATCTTCTGAAACGACTCCCTGCTCATCTTCTTGCCCCGCGAATTCTTCGTTCCGCGTGATGCCCAGTCCGGCTCAGTAGGTGCCGGGGTAGGCACCGCCATCGGCCAGCACGTTCTGCCCGGTCATGTAGCCGGCCTGCACGCTGCACAGGAAGGCGCAGATGGCACCGAACTCGGCCGGCGTGCCGAAGCGGCGCGCGGGCACGGACTTCTTGCGGTTCTCCCACACGGTGTCGAAGTCCAGGCCCGACTTCTGCGCCGCGCCGCTCATCGTGCCCTTGAGGCGGTCGGTCTCGAAGGAGCCGGGCAGCAGGTTGTTGATGGTCACGCCCTTGGCCGCGACACTGCTGCGCGCCACGCCGGCCACGAAGCCGGTGAGGCCGCTGCGCGCGCCGTTCGACAGGCCCAGCACCTCGATCGGCGACTTCACCGAGCTCGAGGTGATGTTGACGATGCGCCCGAAGCCGCGCTCGGCCATGCCGTCGACCGTGGCCTTGATGAGCTCGATCGGCGTGAGCATGTTGGCGTCGACCGCCTTGATCCAGTCCTCGCGCTCCCAGTTGCGGAAGTCGCCGGGCGGCGGGCCGCCGGCATTGGTGACCACGATGTCGAAGGCATGGCCCAGCGCGAACACCGCGGCGCGGCCGGCCTCTGTCGTGATGTCGGCCGCCACGGCCTTGACGAAGGGAGCCGGCGTGCCCGCGGCCGTGGCCGCGTCGGCCAGCTGCTTGGCGGCCGCCTCGAGCGCCTCGGCGCCGCGCGCCACGATCACCACGTTGACGCCCTCGCGCACCAGCGCCTCGGCGCAGCCGTAGCCCAACCCCTTGCTCGCGCCGCACACCAGCGCGGTCTTGCCTGCAATGCCCAGATCCATTTGTTCGACTCCAGAAGAGAAAGAAGAAAAGCGCGACGGCCTCAGCGGCCCTTGCGCGTGAAAACGAAGATGCCCGCGATCACCAGCGCCGTGCCGGCGGCGATCCAGGCGGTGAACGGTTCGCCGAGTATGACCACGCCCATGAGGATGGTCGACAGCGGTCCGATCATGCCGGTCTGGGCGGCGATGGCCGGCCCGATGCGCTCGATCGCCATCATCACCATCAGCACCGGCACCGCGGTGCACAGGGTGGCGTTGAGCACCGACAGCCAGATCACCTCGGGCGCCACCTGCAGCGCCGCGTCGAGTGGCCGCAGCAGCGCGAACTGCGCGAGGCAGAACAGGCAGGCCACGGTGGTCGCGAGGCCCACCAGCCGCAGCGAACCGAGGCGCTGCACGAATTCGCCGCTGTAGACCAGGTAGCCCGCATAGCTCACCGCGCTGAGGAACACCAGGAACGCGCCCCAGGCCGCCGCGAGGCCGCCGCCCTTGCTCTCGCCGGCCAGCAGTTCGTGGCCGAACACCAGCAGCACGCCCGCGTAGCTGATGACCATGCCGACGAGCTGCGGCCGCGTGACGCGGCGGCGGTACAGCACCCAGCCGAAGAACAGCACCAGCGTGGGATTGAGATAGAGGATCAGCCGCTCGAAGCTGGCCGAGATGTAGGCCAGGCCGGCGAAGTCGAGGAAGCTCGCGAGGTAGTAGCCCGAGAAGCCCAGCCCGATCACGCCGAGCCAGTCGCGAACGCTCAAGGCGGGCTTGCCGCGCCCGGCCCACCAGGCCATGAGCGCGAACAGCGGCAGCGCGAACAGCATGCGCAGCATGATCAGCGTCACGGCATCGACGCCGTGGCGGTAGGCCAGCTTGACGATGATCGCCTTGCCGCTGAACGCGATCGCGCCCAGCGAGGCGAGGACGAGGCCGGGCGCGATGCTCTTCGCGCCGTCTGGAAGGGGAATGCCGGTGCTCGCGGCCGTCTTGGTCATCCCCCGATCATCGCGTGAAAGCTCAATACCCTGCTGCCGCTCCGTCTCGGCGCGGATCGCTGGCGGCCACGTAGCCCTCGACCGAGGGATCGCCCGCGCGCCAGATGAACTGGCCGGCACCGAAGTCCTGGTAGGAGTCGTTGATGACTTCGAGGTGATGGCCCAGCCCGCGCAGGCCCTGCACGGTGGCCGGGTTCATCGCGGCCTCGACGTTGATCTCCAGGCCCGCGTTGAAGCGCCAGCGCGGCGCGTCGCAGGCGGCCTGCGGGTTCTGCTTGTAGTCGAGCATGCGCACCAGCGTCTGCATGTGGCCCTGGGGCTGCATGTTGCCGCCCATCACGCCGAAGCTCATCACCGGCTGGCCGTCCTTGGTGAGGAAGGCCGGGATGATGGTGTGGAACGGGCGCTTGCCCGGTGCCACCACGTTCGGGCTCTCGGCCTTGAGGCTGAAGCCGTGGCCGCGGTTCTGCAGGCTGATGCCGAATTCGGGCTCGACGCAGCCCGAGCCGAAGCCCATGTAGTTGCTCTGGATGAAGCTCACCATCATGCCGCTCTCGTCGGCCGCGGTGAGGTAGATGGTGCCGCCCTTCACGGGGTTGCCGGCCTTGAAGTCCTGCGCCTTGCTGCGGTCGATCAGCCGCGCGCGCGAGGCCAGGTAGGCATCGTCGAGCATCTGCTCGGTCGTGACCTCCATGGTCTTGCGCTCCGACACGTAGCGGTAGACGTCGGCGAAGGCCAGCTTCATGGCCTCGATCTGCAGATGCTGCGACTCGACAGAGTCGACCGGCAGCGAGGCGATGTCGAACTTCTCGAGGATGCCCAGCGCGATCAGTGCCGCGATGCCCTGGCCGTTGGGCGGGATCTCGTGCAGCGTGTGGCCGCGGTAGTCGCGCGAGATCGGCGTGACCCACTCGGGCTGATAGGCCGCGAGGTCGGCCACGGTGAGCGCGCCGCCCTGCTCCCTGGAGAACTTCGCGAGCGCCTCGGCGATCTCGCCCGTGTAGTAGGCCTCGCCCTTGGTACGGGCGATGGCCTTGAGCGCGCGCGCGGCGGCGGCGAAGCGGAACAGTTCGCCGACCTCGGGCGCGCGGCCCCAGGGCAGGAAGGCCTGGGCGAAGCCCGGCTGCGATTGCAGCAGCGGCGTGGCCGCGAGCCACTTGCCCTGCACCACCGGCGGCACCAGGTAGCCGCGCTCGGCGATGTCGATGGCCGGCGCCATCAGGTCGGCGAAGGGCAGCTTGCCGAAGCGCTCGCTGAGCGCGGCCCAGCCGCGCACCGCGCCCGGCACGGTGACCGAATCGATGCCGCGCATCGGCGGGGTGGCGGCGTCGGCGCCATACTTGGCCTTGAAGTACTCGGGCGTCCAGGCCTTGGGCGCGGGGCCCGAGGCATTGAGGCCGTGCAGTGCCTTGCCGTCCCACAGGATGCAGAAGGCATCGCTGCCCAGGCCGTTGCTCACGGGCTCGACCAAGGTCATGACGGCCGCGGTGGCGACCGCCGCGTCGACCGCGTTGCCGCCCTGCTGCAGGATGCGCAGGCCGGCCTGCGCGGCCAGCGGATGCGAGGTCGACACCACGTTGCGCGCGAACACCGGGATACGGGTGGAGGTGTAGGGGTTGCCGAAATCGAAGTTCATGGCGGTGGTGCTCTCGTGTGTCTTCAGTCGTTGGTGATCTTGCGTTCGACGACGATCTTCTTCCACTTGGCGGCGTCGGCGGCCACCATCTTCGCGAACTGCTCGGGCGTGCCGGCCGTGGCGGGCTCGATGCCCAGGCGCGACAGCTTGTCCTTGACCTCGGGGTCGGCCAGTGCCTCGTTGGCGGCCTTGTTCACGCGCGCCACGAGATCGGCCGGCAGGCCCTTGGGGCCGTAGAAGCCGAACCAGGTGTTCGATTCGTAGCCCGGCAGCGTGTCGGCGATGGGCGGCAACTCGGGCGCGAGCGGGCTGCGCTTGAGCGAGGTCACGCCCAGCGCGCGCAGCCGGCCGTCGCGCACGTGCGGCATGCCGGTGGGCAGCGAATCGAACAGCACGTCGACCTTGCCGCTGATCAGATCGGGGATCGCGAGCGCCGTGCCCTTGTAGGGGATGTGGGTGACGAACACGCCGGCTTGCGCCTTGAACAGCTCGGCCGTGAGCTGCACGATGGTGCCGTTGCCGCTCGAGGCGTAGTTGAGCTTGCCGGGGTTCTTCTTCGCGTAGTCGATCCACTCGCGCACCGTCTTCGCGGGCGAGTTCACGGGCACCAGCATGATGCTCGGCGCGTCGCCCACGTGCGCGATCGGCGTGAAGTCGCGCACCGTGTCGTAGGGCAGGCGACTGGTGATGGCCGGGCCGATCGAGTGCGTGCTGGTGGTGGCCAGCAGCAGCGTGTAGCCGTCGGGCGCGGCCTTGGCCGCGATGTCGGAGCCGATGGCGCCGCCGGCGCCGGGCTTGTTGTCGACCACCAGCGTGGTGCCCAGCTTCTCGCCCATCTTCTGGCCCAGCGTGCGCGCGAACAGGTCGGTGGCACCGGCCGCGGGAAAGGGCACGACCAGGCGGATCGGCTTGTTGGGGTAGCCCTGCGCGAGGCCGGTGGCCGGCGCGGCCAGGCACAGCGCGGCGAAGGCGGCCGCGAGGCCGTGGAGAAACTGGTGGCGTTGCATGGTGCTGGATTCCCTTCGCAAGATGGCGAACATTCGATGCTAAGCAGCGCGGGCGCATCAAGCCAGATAATCCCGCTTATTCAACTATGAGCACAATTTATGGCACGGATCGCCGCCGAGGAGGTTTCGCTGCAGCAGCTTCGCGCGCTCGCGGCGGTGGCCGAAACGGGCAGCTTCACGCTGGCCGCCGAGAGCCTGCAGCTGACCCAGCCGGCCATCAGCCACCTCGTCAAGCGCATGGAGGAGGACCTCGGCCAGCCGCTGGTGGTGCGCGGGCGGCGCATCCGCATGACCGATGCCGGCCAGATGATGGTCGACACGGCCGTGCGCGCGCTGCGGCTGATCGATGAATCGGTCAATGCCTGCCGCTCGCAGGCGCAGTTGCGCGAGGGCCGCGTGGTGCTGGCGGTGGGCCATCTCACGGCCGGGGCGCTGATGCCGCCGCTGCTCGGGCGCTTCGCGCAGAAACACCCCAAGCTGGCCACCACGCTGCTCGACAGCACCGCCGAGCAGATGATCTCGCGCATCCTCTCGCAGGAGGCCGACCTGGGCTTCGGCTCCGACATCGGCCAGGCGCATTCGGAGCTCGCGACCGAGCCGCTGTTCGTCGAGCGCATGGCGCTGTTCGTGCGCGAGGACCATCCGCTCGCGCAGCGCACCAGCATCGAGGCGCGGCAGCTCGAGGCCCTGCCCTTCATCCACGTCAACCCCGACGCCAACGTCTGGCGCGCGGTGAGCCGCCAGCTCTCGAGCGTGGCCAATGTCTATCCGCAGGTGGCGCACCACGTGTCGATGCTCTCCACCGCCTTCGGCCTGATCCAGGCCGGCGCGGGCGTCGCGCTGCTGCCGCGCTACGTGGAGGTGCTGATGCCGCCGAACCTGCGCGTGCTCTCGGTCACGCGGCCGGTGCTCGAATACCCGCTGGTGGCGGTGCGGCTGGCCAAGCATCCACTGAGCCCGGCGGCGATGGCCTTCCTCGACATCGCGCGGCAGCACCTGAAGCCGCGCGCGGCGAAGGGCTGAACGGCCTTCGCCAAAAACGAACGGCGCCCGCGGGCGCCGTTGACTGGAACGAGCCCGGCACGCATGCCGGGCGGTCGTCGATCACTCCTCGACGAAGGCTTCCTCGCGCTTCGACTTCACGGCCGGCAGCAGCACGATCACGAGCAGCAGCAAGGCGGCAGCCAGCAGGCCGGCGGAGATCGGACGCGTGATGAACACGCTCCAGTCGCCGCGCGACAGCAGCAGCGAGCGGCGCAGGTTCTCTTCCATCATCGGGCCCAGGATGAAGCCCAGCAGCAGCGGCGCGGGTTCGCAGCCGAGCTTGAAGAAGGTGTAGCCCACGAAGCCGAAGATGCCCACCATCCAGATGTCGAAGGTGTTGTTGTTGGTCGAGTACACGCCGATCGCGCAGAACAGCACGATCGCCGGGAACAGGTACTTGTAGGGCACCGACAGCAGCTTGATCCACATGCCGATCAGCGGCAGGTTCAGGATGATCAGCATCGCGTTGCCGATCCACATCGAGGCGATCAGGCCCCAGAACAGCTCGGGGTTGCTGGTCATCACCTGCGGGCCCGGCTGGATGTTGTGGATCGTCATCGCGCCCACCATCAGCGCCATCACGGCGTTGGGCGGAATGCCCAGCGTCAAGAGCGGAATGAAGGAGGTCTGCGCGCCGGCGTTGTTGGCCGACTCGGGAGCCGCCACGCCACGGATGTTGCCCTTGCCGAAGGGCACTTCGCCCGGCTTCAGCTTGGTCTTCTTCTCGATGGTGTAGGCCGCGAAGGCCGCCAGCAGCGCGCCGCCGCCGGGCAGGATGCCCAGGGCCGAGCCCAGGGCCGTGCCGCGCAGCACCGCGGGCACCATGCGCTTGAAGTCTTCCTTGGTCGGGAACAGGCCCTTCACCTTGGCGGTGAACACTTCGCGCTCTTCGTCGGGACGCGAGAGGTTCGCGATGATTTCGCCGTAGCCGAACACGCCCATGGCGATGGCCACGAAGCCGATGCCGTCGGTCAGTTCGGGGATGTCGAAGCTGAAGCGCGCCACGCCCGAGTTCACGTCGGTGCCCACCAGGCCCAGCAGCAGGCCCAGCACGATCATCGCGATGGCCTTGAGCAGCGAGCCCGAAGCCAGCACCACGGCGCCGATCAGGCCCAGGATCATCAGCGAGAAGTACTCGGCCGGGCCGAACTTGAAGGCCAGCTCGGTCAGCGGCGGCGCGAAGGCGGCCAGGATCAGCGTGCCCACGCAGCCCGCGAAGAACGAGCCCAGGCCCGCCGCGGCGAGTGCCGGCCCCGCCCGGCCCTTGCGTGCCATCTGGTAGCCGTCGATCACTGTCACCACCGAGGATGACTCCCCTGGCAGGTTCACGAGAATCGCGGTGGTGGAGCCGCCGTACTGCGCGCCGTAGTAGATGCCGGCCAGCATGATCAGGGCCGACACCGGGGGCAGCGCGTAGGTCGCGGGCAGCAGCATCGCGATGGTCGCGACGGGGCCGATGCCGGGCAGCACGCCGATCAGCGTGCCCAGGATACAGCCGACCAGGCAGTACAGCAGGTTCGTGAAGGTGAACGCGACGCCGAAGCCGGTCGAGAGATTTTGAAAGAGTTCCATGGTGCTTGCGTCCTCAGCCGATGAAGGTCGGCCAGACCTGGATCTGGAGCTTGAGCGCCCAGATGAATGCCACGTAGCTGCCGACGGCCAGCACGGTGGCCAGGATCAGCACGCTGGGCAGCTTGAACTCGTGGCCCGCGAGACTCGCGATGATCACCAGCGCATAGATCGCGATGATCATCCCCATGGCCGGCAGGCCGATGCTCGGCAGGCCGCCGAGCAGGATGCCGAACATCAGGTTGGCGCCGAGAATCAGCACCACCTGCTTCCAGGCCCACTTGCCGATCTTCTCGCCGTCGGTGGTTTCGACGGTCAGGCCGCTGAACATGATGCCCAGGCCGATCACCGCCATCAGGATGCCGAGCACCAGCGGGAAGTACCCGGGGCCCATGCGAGCGCCTGTGCCCACGCTGTAGTTGGTGGCGCCCCAAGCGAAGGCGACCCCGACCACGGTGAACATCAGGCCCGAGAAAAAGTCTTTCTGACTCTTGATTTTCACGAACAGTCTCCTCGAACAAATTTCGATGCGGGATTGTGGAGTCAGGTGGAAGTCAGCCTCATGTGGGTTCCACCTATCGAGAACTTAGGGATAACCCCGGTGCACGGGGCGCCTCGAATGTAGGTAGTTCGTGTTCGGCGCGAGGCTGCGCCGGGACCTATCAAGCGTCGAGCGGCGGGGTCGCGCTCAGCACTTCCTCGATCGTGGTCAGGCCCTCGGCCACGCGCAATGCGCCCGCGAGGCGCAATGGCCGCATGCCGTCGACCACGGCCTGGCGGCGCAGCGCGGCGAGGTTGGGCTCCTTCGTGACCTCGGCGCGGAAGGTCTCGCTGATGCTCAGCAATTCGTACAGGCCCATGCGGCCCATGTAGCCGGTCATGCGGCAGTCGACGCAGCCCACCGGCTTGTAGGCGCGCACCGAGCCCGTGATCTGCCACGGCTTGACGATGGCCTCGAGCTTCTCGCGCGTGATGCCGTCGTCGGGCTGCTTGCAGTGCGGGCACAGCGTGCGCACCAGTCGCTGCGCGAGCACGCCCAGCATCACCGCATTGATGAGGTACGAAGGCACGCCGAGCTCCATCAGCCGCGTGATGGCGCTGGGCGCGTCGTTGGTGTGCAGGGTGCTGAACACGAGGTGGCCGGTCAGCGCGGCCTGCACCGCCATCTCGGCGGTGGCGAGGTCGCGGATCTCGCCCACCATGATGATGTCCGGGTCCTGGCGCATCAGCGCGCGCAGGCCCTCGGTGAAACCGAAATCGAGTTGCGGTTGCACCTGCGTCTGGTTGAACGAGGGCTCGATCATCTCGATCGGGTCTTCCACCGTGCTGACGTTGACCTCCTCGGTCGCCACGCGCTTGAGCGTGGAGTACAGCGTGGTGGTCTTGCCCGAGCCCGTGGGGCCGGTCACGAGGATGATGCCGTTGGGCCGCGTGACGAGCTGCTCCCAGCGCTGCGCATCGTGCTGCGCGAAGCCCAGTGCGTCGAGGTCCTTGACCGCGGTGTCGGGGTCGAAGATCCGCATCACCATCTTCTCGCCGAAGGCCGTGGGCAGGGTCGACAGCCGCATCTCGATCTCTTCGCCGCGCATGTTGCGGGTCTTGATGCGGCCGTCGAGCGGGCGGCGCTTCTCGACCACGTCCATGCGGCCCAGCAGCTTGATGCGCGCGACCATCGCGTTCATCACGCCCATCGGCATCTGGTAGGCCGGGTGCAGCACGCCGTCGATGCGAAAGCGGATCACGCCCTGGTCGCGCCGCGGCTCGAGGTGGATGTCGCTCGCGCGCTGGTCGAAGGCGTACTGCCACAGCCAGTCGACCACCTGCACCACGCTCTGGTCGTTGGCGTCGAGCTGCCTGTTGCTCTTGCCGAGTTCGACCAGCTGTTCGAAGCTCGCGCCGCCGGTGTTGCCGCCGGCCTTCTGCGCCGCGCGCACCGATTTCGCGAGCGCGAAGAACTCGGCCGTGTAGCGCTGGATCTCGGCCGGGTTCGCGACCACGCGCCGCACCGTGCGCCGCGACTGGCGCTCGACCTCGGAGATCCAGTCGGTGAGGAAGGGCTCGGCCGTGGCCACCACCACCTCGTTGGGCAGCACCTGCACCGGCAGCACCTTGTGGCGCTCGGCATAGGCCGCGCTCATGGTGTCGGCCACCTTGCCCACGTCGACCTTGAGCGGATCGATGCGCAGATAGGACAGGCCCGCGCGACCCGCGAGCCACTGCGCGAGCGTCTCGAGGTCGAGCGGCTTGCTGTCGCTCTCGCGCGTCATCGCGACATTGGCCAGCCGCACCAGCGGATGCTGGCGGCTCTCGGCCTGGGCGCAGCGCGCGATGGTGCGCTTGGCTTCCATCGGCGAGATCACGCCGTCGGCGGCCAGCCATTCGATCAGGCGACGCAGCTCGAGCGGCCCTTCGGGGCGGGTGGCCGGTGCGGCGGAAGCGGGAACGGCGCTCATGGATTCAGATGGAAAGGACCGGCTTGAAGACCCGCAGCCACTTGGGCGCGGGCAGGCCCCAGCGAGTCTGGATGGTTTGGGCACGCTCGGCAAGCGCCTCGCGCCTGGGCCGGCTGGGCTGGCGCTGCGCGAGCACCACCGTGTTGCCCTCGCGCGTCGGCTTGAAGGCCCAGACCGCGTCGGCGCCGAAGGCGGCCTGGATCTTCTCGAGGCTGCGCTCGTAGCTCGACGAGCGGCCGAAGAGGTTGACCGTCATCGCGCCGTCCTCGGTGAGCAGCGCGCGGCAGTCGGCATAGAAGTCCTCGCTGTCGAGCACCGGCGCCGCGGCCTCGTGGTCGTAGAGATCGACCTGCAGCGCATCGACCGTGCCCTGCCATTCGGGCCGGCGGATCTCCTCGGCCGCGTCGGCGATGACCACGCGCAGCTTGGCGTCGTCGGGCGGCAGCTTGAACCAGCCGCGGCAGGCCGACACCACCTGCGGGTTGAGCTCGACCGCGGTGGTGCGCATGCGCAAGGTCTTGCGGCAGAACTTGGTGAGCGTGGCCGCGCCCAGGCCGAGTTGCATCGCATGGCGGTTGCCGATGCCGGTGCCGTCGACGAACAGCAGCCAGGCCATCATGCGCTGCACGTACTCGAGCTCGATCTCGTAGGGCGCGTCCAGCTTCATCGAGCCCTGGACCCATTCGGTGCCCAGGTGCAGGTAGCGGATGTCGCCCCAGTCGGAGAAGTTGACCTCGGGCAGTTCGGCCGGAAGGCGGGAAGTGGATTGCTTGCGTGCGGCCATCGGGTCAGACCAGTCCGTGGACAGAGAACACCTCGCGCCATGCGGCGAGCTTGCGCTCGAAGCTCCACGACGCATTGGCCGGGCTGGTGGAAGGCAGTTGATGGACCGGCACGCCCAGGGTTCGGGTGTGCCGGGCGTGCTTGAAGCTCTCGCCGCCGTTGTGGGCCACGGCCGCCAGCTTCGGCAGCCGCAGCGCCGCGATGTCGTTGGGCACGGCCGCGCGGATCGCCGAATCGAGGCTGCCCTCGCGCTCGCAGGCCGCATAGACGTCCCACACGCCGAGGCCGTGCTCGATCAGCCAATCGCTACGCTTTCGATAGCTATCTACTCCCGTGGGGAGAGGGTCGTGGGGCCACAAGGCTTGCAAGATTTTCCAGAACTGGTTTTGGGGATGCGCATAGTACTGCTGCAGCTCGAGCGATCTCGCGCCCGGGAAGCTGCCGAGGATCAGCAGCACGGTGGCGGGCGAAACGATCGGCGCAAGTCCTGTGAGCAACGGCCCGGGGGTGGCTTCGCGCTCGGTCGGGGCCGGGCTTGCGGGGGGTCTGGATCTGGGCATGGATGCGCATTCTGGCCGCAAGCGATCGGCCGGGACGGGCGTGGCGCGCCCCAAAAGAAAAACCCGCCGCAGCGGGTTTCCATATCGACCGTGCCGGCCCGAGGGCGCGGCGCGTGCCGTCTGCTTACTTCTTGGCGGCTTCGTTCTCGGCCGTGCCCGGGATCTTCTCGCCGATGGCGTGACCCGTGCTGCGCATGCCGTCGGCCGTCTTGTGGCCGGCGTTCTCGACCACTTCACCGGTCTTGGTGGCGGCCTTCTTGGTGGCGTTGGTGGCCTTCTTGGTGGTCTTCTTGGTCGCGTCCCAGGTCTTCTCGGCGCCCGACTCGGTCGCGTTGGCGGCCTTCTTGGTGGTGCGCTTGGTCGCGTCCCAGGCCTTCTCTGCACCACGCTCGGTCGCGTTCACGGCCTTCTTGGTGGTGTTCTTGGTCGCGTCGTAGGCGTCCTTGCCGGCTTCCTTCACCTTTTCGGTGGTCGTGGGTTCGGCGGTTGCGGGCGCGGTGGTCTGTGCCACGGCGGAGATGCCCACGGCACCGAAGGCCAGTGCGAGCACGACGGGGAGGGTGCGAGCGAAAGTTGCTTTCATGGATGAACTCCTTTTCTTGGATGAAATGCTGGGAGCCGTTGTCGTTCGACATCGGTGACGAAGGTCGCCACCCCTGTCCAACGAAGCTCCACGGTTCAAGGATGACAGCAAATGCAGGCCCGGAAAGCACTTGGACCCAAGTCAAGGCATTGGCCTACGGCCCGGGTAAGGACCCCTCCGACAGGCCAGGAAGACTTTGGAGCTTCGGCATCGCCTCGATGGCATTGCGCGTGGTTTTTTCGGCCAGTTCATCCACGCCGATGCCGCGCAATCGAGCCACCACGTCAGCGATGCGCGGCAGCTCGCCGGGCTCGTTGCGGCCCTGCGGCTCGCCCGCGTCGCGCTGCGCCTGCGTGCGGTAGAGCCAGTGCGGCTGGATGTCGGGCGCGTCGGTCTCCATCACCAGCGCCTCGATCGGCAAGGTGACCGCGAGCCGGCGCAGTTGCAGCGCGCGCTCGAAGGTCACGGCGCCGCCGAAGCCCAGCTTGAGCCCGAGCGCGATGCAGGCTTGCGCCTGCTGTTCGCTGCCGTTGAAGGCATGCGCGATGCCGCGCCACGGCTTCCCGCCGGCGGTCTGCCGCAGATGCTTGAGTACCTTGTCGACCGAGCGCCGCACATGGATCAGCACCGGCAGGTCGTGCTTGCGCGCCAATTGCAACTGTGTGTGAAAGAAGTGCTGTTGCTTGTCGTCGTCGAGGTGCTCGACGAAGTAGTCGAGCCCGATCTCGCCGACCGCCACCAGCCGCGGGTCGCCGCGCCGCGCGCCCAGCTCGGCGTCGAGCAGGGCCAGGTCCTCTTCCCTGGCTTCGCCCGTGCACAGCGGATGGATGCCCAGCGCATAGGCGTCGCCCTGGCGCTCTGCCAGCTCACGCACGGTCGCGAAATTGAAGGCGGCCACGGCCGGGATCACGCACAGCGCGACGCCCCGCTCGGCCGCGCGCGCGCGGATCTCGGGCATCTGCGCACCGAATTCGGGCGCGTCGAGGTGGCAGTGGGTGTCGACGAAAAGAGCCATCGCGTCATGATGCCCGAAGGGATGCAAGGCAGAAGAAAGCGTGCTACCGTGCTTTTCATCACGCTCATCGCGTGACACCCACCACGCGACATCCTTTTGCCGGAGGTGCACCCATGCGCAGGCCCGCCATGTACAGCCGCTCGCCACGCACGCCGATCGAGTCCGACGACGGGGCCTCCGGGCAGGCCGCGGCCGATCCCGTGGCGCCGCAGCCCGCCGCCGCGCGCCAGCGCTGGCAACCCGGGCGCCGCAGCTTCGCGCTGCTGAGCCTCGCGCTGTGCGCGGCCCTCGCGGCCGGCGGCGCGGCCTGGTGGCAGCGCGGCAACACGCGCCAGCTCACGCAGAAGGACATCGACGCGGCCGTGCTGCGCACGTTGCAGACCAACACCCTGCCCTCGCCCGCCGCCAAGGCCGCCGACATCGTGCGGCCCTCGGTGGTGCGCGTGGTCGGCTACGGCTCCGAGAAGGCCACGCCCGAGGCGAAGACCCAGAAGCGCGGCCGCAACATGGCCAAGGGCAAGTCGCCCGAGGCGCCGGCCGACGACGGCCCGCCGGGCCAGGTCGAGCGCGGCGTGGGCACCGGCGTGGTGATCGTCGACAAGGGCGTGATCCTCACCAACCTGCACGTGGTCGCGGGATCCGAGACCATCAAGGTGACCTTCGCCGACGGCCTGGAGGCGCCGGCCGTCATCACCGGCGTGCAGCCCGAGAACGACCTCGCGGTGCTGCAGGCGCAGAAGATCCCCGACGACCTGATCCCCGCCGTGATGCGCTCGACCGCCGACCTGCGCCCCGGCGACCAGGTGGCGGCGGTGGGCTTTCCCTTCGGCATCGGCCCCTCGGTGTCGGCCGGCGTGGTGTCGGGCCTCAAGCGCTCGTTCCGCTCGCCCGAGGGCAAGCAGGAGCTCGGCAACCTGATCCAGTTCGACGCGGCAGCCAACCCCGGCAATTCGGGCGGGCCGCTGGTCAACATGGACGGCGAGGTGCTCGGCATCGTCACTGCCATCCTCAATCCCACGCAGCAGCGCACCTTCATCGGCATCGGCTTCGCGGTGCCGATCGAGAACGCCGCCTCGGCGGCCGGCTCGCCGCCGTTCTGACCCGCCTTCCTCTTCCTTTCATCCGATCCAGAAAGAGCCCCGAATGAGCAGCACCGAGACCTCCTCCTTCGCCACGCCCGCCAGCACCGCCGAGCTGATGGAGCAGATCCTCTACCAGGTGAAGCGCGTGGTGGTGGGCCAGGACCGCTTCCTCGAGCGCGTGATGGTCGCGATGCTCGCGGGCGGCCACCTGCTGGTCGAGGGCGTGCCGGGCCTCGCCAAGACGCTGACCGTGAAGACGCTGGCCGACACCGTGCAAGGCCAGTTCAAGCGCATCCAGTTCACGCCCGACCTGGTGCCCTCCGACCTCGTGGGCACGCGCATCTACAACCAGAAGACCGGCGACTTCAGCACCTCGCTGGGCCCGGTGTTCGCCAACCTGCTGCTGGCCGACGAAATCAACCGCGCGCCGGCCAAGGTGCAGAGCGCGCTGCTCGAGGTGATGCAGGAGCGCCAGGTCACGATCGCGGGCGAGACGCACAAGGTGCCGCGCCCCTTCCTCGTGATGGCGACGCAGAACCCGATCGAGACCGAGGGCACCTATCCGCTGCCCGAGGCGCAGGTCGACCGCTTCATGATGAAGGTGCTGGTCGACTACCCGACCGACGAGGAGGAGTTCGTGATCGTGCAGCGCGTGATCGGCGCGCCGGTCGAGGCCGTGCCGGTCGCCACCACCGAGCAGCTCGCTTCGCTGCAGGCCGAGGCGCGGCGCGTGTACGTCGATCCCTCGCTGATCCAGTACGCGGTGAAGCTGGTCTCGGCCACGCGCACGCCCGACAAGCACGGGCTCAAGGACATGGGCCGCTTCATCACCTTCGGCGCCAGCCCGCGCGCGAGCATCAGCCTGACCGAGGGCGCGCGCGCCCTGGCGCTGCTGCGCGGGCGCAGCTATGCGCTGCCCGAGGACATGACGGCGCTGGTGCCCGACGTGCTGCGCCATCGCGTGACGCTGTCCTACGAGGGCCTGTCCGAGGGCCTGACGCCCGATGGCCTGATCGAGAAGATCATGCGCGCGGTGCCCGCGCCGCCGAAGCCGCTCGAGCACGAGAAGCTCGCCGCCTGAAACCGCACCGCACGACACGACCCGCCATGAAGAAAAGCTGGTGGCGCAAGGCCCCCGAGGCCGCCGCGAACGACGAACGCCCCGCGCTCGAGGCCGGCGGCGCCGAGCGCGCGCTGCGCCGCCTCGAATGGACCGTGATCCGCCGGCTCGACGGCCTGCTGCAGGGCGACTACCGCACGCTGATGCGCGGCACCGGCCTCGACCTGGCCGACCTGCGCGAATACCAGTTGCACGACGACGTGCGCCACATCGACTGGAACGTCACGGCGCGGCTGCAGACGCCGCACGTGCGCGTCTTCACCGAAGACCGCGAGATGTCGGCCTGGTTCGTGCTCGACCTCAGCCGCTCGGTCGACTTCGGCTCGGGCCTGAAGGCCAAGCGCGAGATCTCGGCCGGCTTCGTCGGCGTGCTGGCACGGCTGCTCACGCGCCACGGCAACCGCGTCGGCGCGCTGGTCTACGGCCATGATCTCGAAGCCGTGATCCCGCCGCGCAGCGGCCGGCGCCATGTGCTGCACCTGCTGCATGCGATGGAGCGCCGCGCCGGCCAGGCCGACAAGGCGCCGCCGCAGAAGGGCATGACCCGGCTCGACGACCTGCTGAAGTCGGCCGCCACCCTGATGCCGCGCCGCTCGACCGTGTTCGTGGTGTCCGACTTCCTGAGCGAACCCGGCTGGGAGAAGCCGCTGGGCCAGCTGGTGCAGCGCCACGAGGTGGTGGCCGTGCGCCTGTTCGACCCGCTCGAGCTCGACATGCCCGACCTGGGCCTGGTGCCGCTGCGCGATGCCGAGACCGGCGAGCAGCTCTGGGTCGACACCCACGATGCGGGTTTCCGCCGCCGCTTCGCGCGCATCGCCCGCGAACGCGAGGATGCGCTGCGCGGCGCGCTGGCCCGTGCCGGCGTCGACACGCTGGAGCTGTCGACCGCCGACGACCTGGTCGAGGCGATCGTGCGCTTCGCCGACATGCGCAAGCGGCGCGTGCGCACTTCGGGTGCCTCGCGTCCTGTAAAGGCGGTGGCTGCATGACGACCATCGGGTATATCGAGTTGACGTTGGCGACGACGAGCGCGAGGATTTCGCCGTGACCTTCCTCTGGCCCCAATTCCTCTGGCTGCTGCTGGCGCTTCCGCTGCTGGTGCTGCTCTACCTCTGGCTGCTGCGCCGCAAGAAGAAGCTCGCGGTGCGCTACGCCAGCCTGTCGATCGTGCGCGAGGCGATGGGCACCGGCCAGAGCATCCGGCGCCACGTGCCGCCCTTCCTGTTCCTGCTCGCGCTGGCCGCGATGCTGGTGGCGGCCGCGCGGCCGATGGCGGTGGTGATGCTGCCGTCGAACCAGCAGACCATCATCCTCGCGATGGACGTCTCGGGCAGCATGCGCGCCGCCGACGTGCAGCCCAACCGGCTGGTGGCGGCGCAGGATGCCGCCAAGAGCTTCATCAAGGACCTGCCGCGCAACGTGAAGGTCGGCATCGTCGCCTTCGCGGGCAGCGCGCAGGTGGCGCAGCTGCCCACCACCAACCACGACGACCTCGTGACCGCGATCGACAGCTTCCAGCTGCAGCGCGCCACGGCCACCGGCAATGCCATCGTGGTGTCGCTCGCCACCCTGTTCCCCGAGGCCGGCATCGACGTCTCGCAGTTCAGTGCGCCGAGCCGCCAGCGCGGCGTGGCCATCGACCAGGCCGACAAGCCGGCCAAGGAATTCACGCCGGTCGCGCCGGGCTCCTTCACCTCGGCCGCGATCATCATGCTGACCGACGGCCAGCGCACCACCGGCGTCGATCCGCTCGACGCGGCCAAGGCCGCGGCCGACCGCGGCGTGCGCATCTACACCGTGGGCATCGGCACGGTCGACGGCGAGACCATCGGCTTCGAGGGCTGGTCGATGCGCGTGCGGCTCGACGAGGAAACCCTCAAGGCCGTCGCCAGCAAGACCCAGGCCGACTACTTCTATGCCGGCACCGCCGCCGACCTCAAGAAGGTCTACGAGACGCTGAGCTCGCGGCTCACGGTCGAGAAGAAGGAAACCGAGATCTCGGCGCTGTTCGC
The DNA here is from genome assembly GCF_057809595.1 of Variovorax sp. FG153. Classification (NCBI taxonomy): domain Bacteria; kingdom Pseudomonadati; phylum Pseudomonadota; class Betaproteobacteria; order Burkholderiales; family Comamonadaceae; genus Variovorax; species Variovorax sp. FG153. The sequence goes on along the minus strand of NZ_JBMDKG010000039.1, from coordinate 63,524 downwards.
GCTCGGCGCCGCGGTGCTCACGCTGCTGTCGGCCGGGCTCTCGCTGCTCTGGTTCAACCGGATTCTTTGAAGCGGCCGCCGGGCGGCGCCCTTCAGGCGGCCGGCTTCGGCTTCTTCTTCGCGTGCGCCGGCGGCGCCTTCACGGCACCGATGCCGCCGAGGAACAGGTCTGCCACCACCGGCGCGATCGAGGCATGGTCGAGCTGGCCGCCAGGCTTCATCCAGGTGAACATCCAGTTGATCATGCCGAACAGCAGCATGGTCAGCGGCTTGGCCAGGTCGTCGCTCGGCGTGCCCGGGCGCAGCGCGGCCACCGCGCGCGCGAAGCCCGCGACCACCTCGCGCTCCTTGTCGAGCACGCGCTCGCGGTCTTCTTCCTCGAGGAAGCGCACGTCGTCGGTCAGCACGCGGTGCGCGTCCTGCGCGCCCGCGTACTCCTCGACGATGCGGTAGACGAAGCGCCGCAGCCGCTCCTCGTCGGTCTGCGTCGAGGCCTCCTCCTCGGCCACCAGCGCCGCCAGCTTGGAGACGTGCGTCTCGGCGATGCTGATCAGCAGGCTGCGCTTGTCCTTGTAGTAGTGGTAGAGCGTGGCCTTCGAGAGATTGCAGGCCTCGGCCACCTGGTTCATCGAGGTGGCCGGGTAGCCCTGGCGCGCGAACAGCCGCGCGGCCCGCTCGAGGATGAGCTCGCGCTGGTCGTCGTAGCTGGCGGATCTTCCTCTGGGCATCGGTGTTCTTTCTGTTCTGGCGTTGAGAGGGTGTGACGGGCAGCGCGCGATCCTAGCTGCGCCTGGTCGCGATCAGCGGCTTGACGTCGATCGAAGGCAGCCGCGGCCGCCCGGCCTCGACCTGCGCCAGCGGCTCGACCTCGCGCATCGTCGCGAGGCTGCGCACCGCGAGCGCCTGGTAGACCTGCGTGCCCTCGAGCTTCCACGCGATCTCGGCCTCGCTCAGTTCTCTTTTCACGCGCGCGGGCATGCCCGCCACCAGCGTGCGCGGCGGCACCTTCATGCCAGCCGGCACGAAGGCGCTGGCGGCCACGATGGCCTTCTCGCCGATCTCGGCCTCGTCCATCACCACGGCGTTCATGCCCACCATGGCGTCGCGCCGCACCACGCAGCTGTGCAGGATCGCGCCGTGGCCGATGTGGCCGTTGACCTCGATCACCGTGTCGTTGTCGGGAAAGCCGTGCACGCAGCAGTTGTCCTGCAGGTTCGAGCCCTCCTCCAGCACGATGCGGCCGAAATCGCCGCGCAGGCTGGCGCAGGGGCCGACATAGCAGTTCGGGCCCACGATCACGTCGCCGATCAGCACGGCGGACGGATGCACGTAGGCGGTGGGGTCGACGACGGGGATCACGCCGTCGATGGCGTAGCTGGGCATGGGTGCGGTCTCCTGTGGGTGCCGGTCCTCCGTCTCGCAATTCAGGGTTTTCCCTGAATGCTTTGGACTTGTGCCGGATTCGTTCGCGATCCTAAAATCTACCGAACGGTCGGTCAATAGTAATTGACCCGAAGTCATCCCCCACACAGATGAGAGACAAGCCCATGTCGGAACCCCTGGTCCTCGTCGGCAATGCCGGCGCCGTCCGCACACTGAGCCTCAACCGCCCCGCGGCGCTCAACAGCTTCACGAGCGAACTGCACGCCGAACTGCTGGCGGCGCTCGAAGCGGCCGCGGCCGATGCCGAAGTGCGCTGCGTGGTGCTGACCGGCGCCGGCCGCGCCTTCTGCGCCGGCCAGGACCTCGCCGACCCGATGGTCGCGCCCGACACCAGCCCCGGCGCCGCCCCCAAGGACCTGGGCCATGTCATCGAGAAGCTCTACGGCCCGCTGGTCCAGCGCATCCGCAGCATGCCCGTGCCCGTGGTCGCCGCGGTCAACGGCGTGGCCGCCGGCGCCGGCGCCAACCTCGCGCTGTGCTGCGACCTCGTGCTCGCCGCGCGCTCGGCCAGCTTCATCCAGGCCTTCACCAAGATCGGCCTGGTGCCCGACACCGGCGGCACCTGGCTGCTGCCGCGGCTCGTGGGCCCGGCGCGCGCGCTGGGCATCGCGATGCTCGGCGACAAGCTGCCGGCCGAGGAAGCCGCGCGCATCGGCCTGATCTGGCAGGTGGTGGACGACGCCGCGCTGGCCGACGCCGCCGCCGCGCTCGCGGGCCGGCTCGCCGCCATGCCCTCGCGCGCGCTGGTCGCCACGCGTGCCGCGATGAACGCCGCGCAGACCATGGACCTCGACACCGCACTGGCCGAGGAGGCCCGCCTGCAGCGCGAGCTCGGCGCCGCCAATGACTACCGCGAAGGTGTCGAGGCCTTCCGCGCCAAGCGCGCCCCCGTCTTCAAGGACCGCTGAGCCATGAGCACCGAACGCACCCCGCAACAGACCGCCGAATACGTGCGCGACGGCATGTTCGCCAACGACAACGCCTCCAAGGGCCTGGGCATGCGCATCGTGGAGGTCGGCCCCGGCCAGGCCACGATCGAGATGCGCGTGCGCCCCGACATGCTCAACGGCCATGCGATCTGCCACGGCGGCTTCATGGCCACGCTGGCCGATTCCACCTTCGCCTTCGCCTGCAACTCCTACAACGAGCTGACCGTGGCCTCGGGCTTCGCGATCGACTTCATCGCCCCGGCGCGCGAAGGCGACCTGCTGACCGCGCGCTGCTTCGAGGTCTCGAAGGCTGGCCGCACCGGCGTCTACGACACCGAGATCACCAACCAGCGCGGCGAGCGCGTCGCGATCTTCCGCGGCCGCTCCTACACCGCCAAGGGCCGCCCCGCCGTCGCGGCCTGAACCGAACGCAAAAGAACCGAGGACCCCGTCATGCCAGCACCCCGCCCCGCCCCCGGCGATCTCGAACCGATCGAGACCGCGAGCCGCGACGAGATCACCGCGCTGCAGGTGCAGCGCCTGCGCGACACGCTGCAGCGCGCCTACGACAACGTGCCGCACTACCGCCAGGCCTTCGACGCCAAGGGCGTGCAGCCGGGCGACCTCAAGACGCTCGCCGACCTCGCGAAATTCCCGTTCACGGTCAAGAGCGACCTGCGCGACAACTACCCCTTCGGCATGTTCGCGGTGCCGCGCCAGCAGGTCGCGCGCATCCATGCCTCCTCGGGCACCACCGGCAAGCCCACCGTGGTGGGCTACACGAAGAAGGACATCGACACCTGGGCCGACCTGGTCGCGCGCTCGATCCGCGCCGCGGGCGGCCGCGCCGGCGACCTGATCCACATCGCCTACGGCTACGGCCTGTTCACCGGCGGCCTGGGCGCGCACTACGGCGCCGAGCGCGCGGGCTGCACCGTGGTCCCGATGTCGGGCGGCCAGACCGAGAAGCAGGTGCAGCTGATCCAGGACTTCCGGCCCGACATCATCATGGTCACGCCGAGCTACATGCAGGTGATCATCGAGCAGTTCGAGCGCCTGGGCCTGGACGCCAGGGACAGCTCGCTGCGCATCGGCATCTTCGGCGCCGAGCCCTGGACCGAGGCCATGCGCCGCGACATCGAGGCCAAGGCCGGCATCGACGCGGTCGACATCTACGGCCTGAGCGAAGTCATGGGCCCGGGCGTGGCCAGCGAATGCGTCGAGAGCAAGGACGGCCCGGTGATCTGGGAAGACCACTTCTATCCCGAGATCATCGATCCCGAGACCGGCGAACTGAAGGCCGACGGCGAGGAAGGCGAGCTGGTCTTCACCTCGCTGAGCAAGGAGGCGATGCCGATCATCCGCTACCGCACGCGCGACCTCACGCGCCTGTTGCCGCCCACCTCGCGCGCCTTCCGCCGCATGGGCAAGATCGTCGGGCGCAGCGACGACATGATGATCATCCGCGGCGTGAACGTGTTCCCCACCCAGGTGGAGGAGATCGTGCTCGCGCACGGCGCCCTCACCGGCCTCTACCAGGTGCACGTGAGCCGCGAAGGCCTGCTCGACCAGGTCGAGGTGCACTGCGAGCTCGCGCCGAACGAAGCCGCCGCGGCCGACCGCGCGGCCATCGCCGGCTGGGTGCAGCACCGCGTGAAGACGCTGGTCGGCATCTCCACCCGCGTGGTGGTGCATGCACCGAACGAGATGGAACGCACGCAGACCGGCAAGGCCCGGCGCGTCGTCGACAACCGCCCGCGCTGAGGCGCCGCCGCTTTCCCCCGAACCGCCACCGATGACACTGAATTTCCGATCGATCGCCCTCGCCTGCGCCCTGGTGGCGCTGGCCGGCTGCGCCGCCAACTCCACCGCCCCGGCCACCGGCGCGGCCATGCCCCCGGCCGGCAAGGTCACGATCAAGCGCGACGACTACGGCGTGCCGCACGTCTATGCCAACGACGTGCGCGGCCTGTTCCACGGCTTCGGCTACGCCGTCGCGGAAGACCGCCTGTTCCAGATGGAGATGGCGCGCCGCGCCGTGCTGGGCACCGTCGCCGAAGTGATGGGCCCGGCCTATGTCGCGCTCGACAAGGGCAGCCGCGCCAGCTTCGACCCCGCCTCGATCCGCGCGCAGATGGCGCGCCTGTCGAGCGAGGACAAGGCCATCTTCGACGGCTATGCCGCCGGCTTCAATGCGCGCGTGAACGAAGTGCTGGCCGCGCCGGCCACCCTGCTGCCCAAGCAGTTCGCCGATGCCGGCTTCCGCCCGAAGGCCGACTGGACCGGCTACGACGTGGCGATGATCTGGGTCGGCACCATGGCCAACCGCTACTCCAACGTGAGCAGCGAACTGGCCAACCTGCGCCTGCTCGAGCAGCTGCGCAAGGCGCGCGGCGACGAGGCCGGCCGCCAGCTGTTCGACCAGATCCGCTGGGTGGAAGACCCGCTCGCGCCCACCACCGTGCCGCGTCCCAAGGTCGTGGCGCAGGACGCCGCCGACGATGCGCACGCCGCCCATCGCGCGGCGCTGGCGCCGGTCTCGCCCGAGCTGCTGGTCGCGCGCAACGAGATCGATGCCGCGCGGCGCGGCGTGGCCGAGCCCTGGACCCGCCCGATCGCCAGCAACCTCTGGATCGCCGGCCCGAACAAGACCACCGACGGCAGCACCGTCTTCATCAACGGTCCGCAGTTCAACTGGTTCAATCCCTCGTACGTGTTCGGCATCGGCCTGCACGGCGCCGGCTTCGACGTGACCGGCAACACGCCGTTCGCGCATCCGGTGGTGCTGTTCGGCACCAACGGCAAGATCGCCTGGGGCGCCACCGCCGGTCCGCTCGACGTGAACGACATGTACCAGGAGAAGCTGGACCCGGCCAACCCCCACCAGTACCGCTTCAACGGCGCGATGCGCGCCATGAGCAAGCGCACCGAGCTCATCAAGGTCAAGGGCCAGCCCGACCAGAGCCTGGACATCTACGCCACCGTGCACGGCACCGTGACCAACTTCGACCTGCCCAACGGCACCGCGTATTCGATGAAGCGCAGCTGGGACGGCTACGAGCTCGAGTCGCTGCTGGGCTGGATCCACGCGATGCGCGCGCAGAACTGGGAGCAGTGGCTGGCGCAGGCCTCGCGCGTGGCCATCACCATCAACTGGTACTACGCCGACACCGCCGGCAACATCGGCTACGTCTCGCCGGGCCGGCTGCCGATCCGTCCAGCCACGCAGGACATCCGCCTGCCCGCCGTGGGCGACGGCTCGATGGAATGGCTCGGCATCCGCCCGTTCGGCGAGGACCCGAAGACCTTCAATCCGGCGCAGGGCTACGTCGCCAACTGGAACAACCAGTCGGCGCCGGGCGCGGTCAGCGACGGCGGCAACTACTCGGTGGTCGACCGGGTGCGCGAGTTCACGGCGCGGCTCGAGGCCAAGCCCCGGCTCACGCCCGACGAGCTCTGGGCGCTCAACCGCACCACCGCCTACGCCGACACCAACGCGCGCTACCTCGTGCCCTTCGCGCTCGAGGCGACGCGCGGCCTGCCGGCCGCCGACCCGGCGCGCCGCGCGGCCCAGCTGCTGGCGGACTGGAACATGCTCAACGAGGACCCGGCCGAGCGCGGCGTCTACGACAGCCCGGCCACCACGCTCATGACGGCCTGGCTGCCGATCCTCTACCGCAAGGTGCTGGCCGACGACCTGCCGCCCGAGGTGTTCGCGGCCTATGCGGGCACCGGCTATGCCGGCGAGACGCAGGTGGCCAGCATCCGCCCGGGCAACGGCCTGAAGCTGGTCTACAACGCGCTGCTCGGCCCCAAGGCCGGCGTGCCGCAGCGCTACGACTTCTTCAACGGCGAGGACAAGAACGCCGTGCTGCGCGCCACGCTCGCGCAGGCCGTGGCCGAGCTCGACAAGCGCTTCGGCAGCGACACCGCCAAGTGGCGCACGCCGGTGACGAAGCATGTCTTCCTCACCAGCAACTTCATCGGCGCGCCGCAGGCCGGGGCCGACGAGCAGCTGAGCCTGCCGAGCTACATGAACCGCGGCACGCAGAACGACAAGGTGGTGCTCGGCGCCAAGGGCGTCGTGCTGTGCACCGCCGCCCCGCCGGGCCAGAGCGGCTTCGTGGCACCCGACGGCCGCAAGTCGCCCCACTACGCCGACCAGATGGCGCTGTTCAAGGATTTCGGCTGCAAGAGCGAGGCCCTGACGCCGGCCGAGGTGGACCGCCGCGCGCGGTCCACGAAGCAGCTGAGCTACTGACAACCGATCGACGACCTCTTCACCTCTCAAGGAGAACCGCGATGTACACACAAGCCATGGACACCATGGGCAAGGACGCCGGCGACGGCAAGAAGGCCCTGCGCTCGGCCGACGAGTTGCGGCTCGAGGAACGCTTCGACGCGCGCATCGACGCCGGCGACTTCATCGAGGCCAAGGACTGGATGCCCGATCACTACCGCAAGACGCTGGTGCGCCAGATCAGCCAGCACGCGCACTCGGAGATCGTCGGCATGCTGCCCGAGGGCAACTGGATCAGCCGCGCGCCCACGCTCAAGCGCAAGGCGATCCTGCTGGCCAAGGTGCAGGACGAAGGCGGCCACGGCCTCTACCTCTATGCCGCCGCCGAGACGCTGGGCACCTCGCGCGACCAGATGTTCGACGCGCTGCACACCGGCAAGGCCAAGTACAGCTCGATCTTCAACTACCCCACGCTGACCTGGGCCGACATGGGCACCATCGGCTGGCTGGTCGATGGCGCGGCCATCATGAACCAGGTGCCGATCTGCCGCTGCTCCTACGCGCCCTATGCGCGCGCCATGATCCGCATCTGCCGCGAGGAGAGCTTCCACCAGCGCCAGGGCTACGAGGCGCTGCTGACCATGATGACCCACGGCACGGACGCGCAGAAGGCGATGGTGCAGGACGCGGTCAACCGCTGGTGGTGGCCCTCGATCATGATGTTCGGCCCGCCCGACGACCAGTCGCCCAACTCGGCGCAGTCGATGCGCTGGGGCATCAAGCGCTTCAGCAACGACGAGCTGCGCCAGAAGTTCATCGACGCCACCGTCGAGCAGGCGGCCATCCTCGGCGTGACCCTGCCCGACCCCGACCTCAAGTGGAACGAGGAACGCCAGGCGCACGACTTCGGCACCATCGACTGGAGCGAGTTCTGGCGCGTGATCGGCGGCGACGGTCCCTGCAACCGCGAACGCCTGCAGGCCCGTGTCGACGCCTGGGAAGACGGCGCCTGGGTGCGCGAAGCCGCACTCGCCCATGCCAACAAGCAACCGATGAAGGAGGCGGCATGACCGTCGAACAGAAACAAGAATGGCCCCTGTGGGAAGTGTTCGTGCGCAGCAAGGCCGGCCTGGACCACAAGCATTGCGGCAGCCTGCACGCCGCCGACTCGAAGATGGCGATCCAGATGGCGCGCGACGTCTACACGCGGCGCCAGGAAGGCTGCAGCATCTGGGTCGTGCGCTCCGAGCAGATCGTCGCGAGCGATCCGGGCGACAAGGACATGTACTTCGATCCCGCCGAGGACAAGGTCTACCGCCACCCGACCTTCTACGCGCTGCCCAAGTCCGTCGACCACATGTGAGCGGCCGGCCATGCAAGCATCGATCGAACTGAACCGCACGCCCGCCGTGCAGTACCTGCTGCGCATCGGCGACACCTGCCTGGTGCTGGCCCAGCGCCTGGGCGAATGGTGCGGCCACGCGCCCGTGCTCGAGGAGGACATCGCGATGGCCAACATCGCGCTCGACCTCGTGGGCCAGGCGCGCGCGCTGCTCACCCACGCCGGCAAGCTCGAAGGCGCCGGCCGCGAGCACGACGAGGACCAGCTCGCCTACCTGCGCGAGGAGCGCGACTACTTCAACCTCACGCTGGTCGAGCTGCCGCGCGGCGACTTCGCCTTCTCGGTGGTGCGCAACACCATGATCGCCACCCTGCTCAAGCTGCTGTGGGAACGGCTGGCGAGCTCGAGCGACGAGGAAGTGGCCGCCATCGCCGGCAAGGCGCTGAAGGAAGCGCGCTACCACCAGCAGCATTCGGCCGACTGGGTGGTGCGCCTGGGCGACGGCACCGAGGAATCGCGCCGCCGCACCGAGGCCGCGCTCAAGCAGGCCTGGCTCTACATGCCCGAGCTGTTCGAGGCCGACGCCGTCGACCGCGAGGCCAGCGCCAGCGGCCTGGGCCCGGCCTGGAACGAACTGCGCGAACCGTGGTTCGCCGAGATGCAGCAGGTGCTCGACGCCGCCGGCCTCGCCACGCCGGCCGAGGCCAAGTTCCGCAGCACCGGCAAGCAGGGCGTGCACAGCGAGCACATGGGCTACATCCTGGCCGAGATGCAGCACCTGCAGCGCGCCTTCCCCGGGGGCGTGTGGTGACTGCCGACACCATGGCCGCCTCGCGCATCGACGCCGCCTGGGAGGTGCTGCACTCGGTGCCCGACCCCGAGGTGCCGGCCGTGTCGGTCTGCGACCTCGGCATCGTGCGCGACGTGATCGAGCACGACGACGGCCTCGAGGTGGTGCTGACGCCGACCTATTCGGGCTGCCCCGCGACCGAGGCCATCGAGCACGACGTGCTGGCCGCGATCGAGCGCGCCGGCCTCGGCCCCGCGCGCGCCACCCTGCGCCGCGCGCCGGCCTGGACCAGCGACTGGATCAGCGACGAGGGCCGCGCCAAGCTCAAGGCCTACGGCATCGCCCCGCCCGCCCACCTCACGCCCGAGCAGGCCGCCGGCACCGCGGTGCCGATCCGCCTGTTCGGCCGCCTCGCCGGCGAGCGCATCGCCTGCCCGCGCTGCGCGAGCGAGCGCACCGAGCGGCTGTCGGCCTTCGGCTCCACCGCCTGCAAGGCGCTGTACCGCTGCCTCGCCTGCCGCGAACCCTTCGAACATTTCAAGCCGATCTAGGCCCCACGCCGATGAGTACCCTGTTCCACCCCCTGCGCGTGAAGGCCATCGAGCCCGACACGCCCGAGGCCGTCATCGTCTCCTTCGAGGTCCCCGAGACGCTGCGCGAAGTCTTCGGCTTCACGCAGGGCCAGTACCTGACCCTGCGCAACGAGATCGACGGCCAGGACCTGCGCCGTTCCTATTCGATCTGCGCCGGCGTCGACGACGGCGAGCTGCGCGTGGGCGTGCGCAAGGTGCGCGGCGGCCAGTTCTCGAACTGGATCAACGCCCACCTCAAGCCCGGCGACTCGATCCAGGTGATGGCGCCGCAAGGCCGCTTCTTCGTGCCGATCGAGGGCGAGTCCGCGCGCCACCACGTCGGCATCGCGGGCGGCAGCGGCATCACGCCGATCCTGTCGATCATGAAGACCGTGCTCGCGCGTGAGCCGAAGAGCCGCTTCACGCTGATCTACGGCAACCGCCAGCTCCAGTCCACGATGTTCAAGGAAGAGATCGAGGACCTGAAGAACCGCTACATGACGCGCCTGGTGCTGCAGCACGTGTTCTCCGACGAGCACACCGACTCGCCGCTGGGCTTCGGCGTGATGAACCGCGAGAAGATCGGCGAGTTCCTGCAGGGCCTGGTGCCCGCGGGCAGCATCGACCACGTCTACATCTGCGGCCCGTTCCAGATGAACGACGAGGCCGAGGCCGCGCTGCTGGCCGCGGGCGTGCCCGAGGAACGCATCCACATCGAGCGCTTCGGCGTCGCGCTGCCCTCGGCGAGCTCGACCGCCCAGGTCGGCGCCGTGGTGCACGAGGCCCAGCCCGGCGACGCCAAGCAAGCGCGCGTGACCATCGTGCGCGACGGCCTGCAGCGCGAGATCACCTACACCGAGGGCCAGCCCAGCATCCTCGACGCGGCCTCGGCGGCCGGCCTCGAGGTGCCGTTCTCGTGCACCTCGGGCGTGTGCGGCACCTGCCGCGCCAAGTGCGTGGACGGGGAAGTCCGCATGGAAAGAAACTTCGCGCTCGACAAGAATGAAGTGGCCGCGGGCTTCGTATTGACCTGCCAGGCCCATCCCCTTACCGAACGCGTCACGCTCTCGTTCGACGAGCGCTGAGATACTTCAGGCCTCAACCTTTTTTCAACCGGAGACAAGCCAACCATGAAATTCTTCAAGCCCCTGCTGATTGCCGCCCTGTGCGCCACGGCCCTGTCGGCCTGGGCCGACGTCAACGTCGGCGTGACCATCTCGGCCACCGGCCCGGCGGCTTCGCTGGGCATTCCCGAGAAGAACACGATCTCGCTGATGCCCAAGACCATCGGCGGCCAGAAGATCAACTACATCGTGCTCGACGACGCCTCCGACACCACGGCCGCAGTCAACAACACGCGCAAGCTGATCGCCGAGAACAAGGTCGACGTGATCCTGGGCTCGACCACCACGCCGGCCTCGCTCGCGATGATCGACGTGGCCGCCGAGGCGCAGACGCCGATGATCTCGGTCGCCGCCTCGGCCCGCATCATCGAGCCGATGGACGCCAAGAAGAAGTGGGTCTTCAAGACGCCGCAGAACGACATCATGATGTCGCTGGCCATCGCCGAGCACATGGCCGCCAACGGCGTGAAGAGCGTGGCCTTCATCGGCTTCTCCGACGCCTACGGCGAAGGCTGGTCGCAGGAATTCGCCAAGGCCGCCGAACTCAAGAAGATCAAGGTCGTGGCCAACGAGCGCTATGCGCGCACCGACACCTCGGTCACCGGCCAGGCGCTGAAGATCATGGCCGCCAAGCCCGACGCGGTGCTGGTCGCCGGCTCCGGCACGCCGGCCGCGCTGCCGCAGAAGACGCTCAAGGAGCGCGGCTACACCGGCAAGATGTACCAGACGCACGGCGTGGCCAACGCCGACTTCCTGCGCGTGGGCGGCAAGGACGTGGAAGGCACCTTCCTGCCCGCCGGCCCGGTGCTGGTGGCCGAGCAGCTGCCGGCCGCCAACCCGGTGAAGAAGTCCGCGCTCGCCTACGTGGCCGCCTACGAAGCCGCCTACGGCAAGGGCTCGGTCTCGACCTTCGGCGCGCACGCCTGGGACGCCGGCCTGCTCATGAGCTCGGCCGTGCCGGTCGCGCTCAAGAAGGCCCAGCCGGGCACGCCCGAGTTCCGCGCCGCGCTGCGCGACGCGCTCGAGCAGACCAAGGACGTGGCGGGCGCGCACGGCGTGTTCACCATGAGCGCCACCGACCACCTGGGCCTGGACCAGCGCGCGCGCGTGATGGTCAAGATCGAGAACGGCGCCTGGAAATACCAGCCCTGATCGCACGGGCTTGAACGACGGACACCGCGGGCCGGCGCCACCGGCCCGCGGTGTTCCTGCAAGAGGGGCACGGTTTTCTTTCGCCCCCAGGTTTTCTGAAGGAAAGTTGGTCGTATGGATTTGCAGATCGCCCTGCTGCTCGGGCAGGACGGCATCGTGAACGGCGCGGTCTACGGACTGATGGCGCTCGCGCTGGTGCTGGTGTTTTCGGTCACGCGCGTGATCTTCATCCCGCAGGGCGAGTTCGTCGCCTTCGGCGCGCTCTCGATGGCCGCGCTGCAGGGCGGCCGCGCGCCGTCCACGCTGTGGCTGCTGCTGGCGCTGGCGGTGGTCGTGCTGGCGGTCGAGGCCTGGCGCTGGAAACGCGGCGCCACGGTCGACTGGCGCTCGGCGCTCACCTGGTGCGTGGCCTTCCCCGCGGTCGCCGCCGCGCTGGTGCTGGTGCTCAAGCCCACCTCGCTGGCCGCGCAGGCGCTCACCGTGCTGGTGCTGATCGCGCCGCTGGGCCCGCTGCTCTACCGCCTCGCCTACCGCCCGCTGGCCGATGCCAGCGTGCTGATGCTCCTGATCGTCTCGGTCGCGCTGCACGGCGTGCTGGTCGGCCTGGGGCTCTTCTTCTTCGGCGCCGAGGGCTCGCGCACCAGCGCGTTCTCCGAGCTGCGCCTCGACCTCGGCGGCATCCCCGTCAGCGGCCAGTCGCTGGTGGTGGTCGGCGTCACGCTGGTGCTGGTGATCGCGATGTTCTGGTTCTTCGGCCGCTCGATGATCGGCAAGGCGCTGCGCGCCACCGCCATCAACCGCGTGGGCGCGCGCCTGTCGGGCATTCCCACCGAGCTCTCGGGCGACCTGAGCTTCGCGCTGGCGGCCGTCATCGGCGCCATCTCGGGCCTGCTGATCGCGCCGATCACCACGGTCTACTACGACACCGGCTTCCTGATCGGCCTCAAGGGCTTCGTGGCCGCCATCGTCGGTGGCCTCGCGAGCTATCCGCTGGCGCTCGCGGGCGCGCTCCTGGTGGGCCTGCTCGAGGCCTTCTCCTCCTTCTGGGCCAGTGCATACAAGGAAGTGCTGGTCTTCACTTTGATCATCCCGGTGCTGTGGTGGCGTTCGCTGCGCAGCCATCACGTGGAGGACGAGGAATGAACCCGTCTTCATCGACCCCTGTGACTTCTTCTTCCGCCAACGCCGTGCCCGAGGGCCGACCGCTGGTCACGCCGCGCGTGCTCACGCTCGTCTTCATCGTCGCGCTCGCGCTGGCCTGGGGCTGGCTGCCGCCCTTCACCGTCACCGTGCTCAGCAACATCGGCCTCTACGCGCTGGTGGCGGTGGGCCTGGTGCTGCTGACCGGCGTCGGCGGCATGACCTCCTTCGGCCAGGCCGCCTTCGTCGGCATGGGTGCCTATGCCACGGCCTGGATCTGCACCTCGCCGACCGCGGCCGGCTGGCTCGGCGGCCTCGCGGGTTCCGCGCTGGTGCCCTGGCTCGGCCTGCTGCTCGGGCTGGTGCTGACCTTCGCGCTGGCCTGGGCGCTCGGCGCGGTCACGCTCAAGCTCTCGGGCCACTACCTGCCGCTGTGCACCATCGCCTGGGGCCTGAGCCTGTACTTCCTGCTCGGCAACATGGAGTTCCTCGGCGGCCAGACCGGCATCACCGGCATTCCGCCGCTGGTGGTGGCGGGCGTCTCGTTCGCCACGCCGCGCATGCTCGGCGTGGTGATCTGGGCCGTGCTGCTGCTCGCGCTGTGGGCCATGCACAACCTGCTCGACTCGCGCGAGGGCCGCGCCATCCGCGCGCTCAAGGGCGGCCGGCTGATGGCCGAGTCGATGGGCGTGGACACCGCGCGCCACCGCATCAAGCTGTTCGTGCTGGCCGCGCTGCTGGCCGCGATCTCGGGCTGGCTCTATGCCCACATGCAGCGCTTCGTGAACCCCACGCCCTTCAACCTCAACATCGGCATCGAGATGCTGTTCATGGCGGTGGTCGGTGGCGCGGGCCATCTCTGGGGCGCGGTGCTCGGCGCCACGCTGATCACGCTGCTGAAGGAAAAGCTGCAGGACATCCTGCCCGCGCTGCTGGGCACCAGCGGCAACTTCGAGGTGGTGGTGTTCGGCCTGCTGATGCTGTTCGTGCTGCAGCGCTTCGCCGACGGCCTGTGGCCCACGCTGGCGCGGCTCACGCGCCGCTGGGTGCGCGAACTGCCGCGCGCCGCCGGCGCCGGCCCGGCCGTCTCGAGCACCGAGCAGCTCGCGCAGCGCGCGCTGCCGGCCACCGGCAGCCTGCTGCTGCAGGCCGACGGCGTGAGCAAGCGCTTCGGCGGGCTGGTCGCCAACAACGACATCTCGATGACGCTCAAGGCCGGCGAGGTGCATGCGCTGATCGGCCCCAACGGCGCCGGCAAGAGCACCTTCTTCAACATGATCTCGGGCGTGGACGATCCCACCACCGGCGAGGTGCGGCTGGTCGGCCAGGCGATGTCGGGCAAGCCCTCGCGCGCCTTCGCCTCGCTGGGCCTGGGCCGCACCTTCCAGCACGTGCGCCTGCTCGGCCAGCGCAGCGTGATCGAGAACGTGGCGCTCGGCGCCCACCTGCGCGCCAGGCGCGGCTGGATCTCGGCGATGCTGCGGCTGGACCGCGCGGAGGAAGCCGCGCTGATGGCCGAGGCACGGCGCCAGATCGAACGCTGCGGCCTCGGCGCGCATGCCGACACGCCCGCGGCCTCGCTCTCGCTGGGCCAGCAGCGCGTGGTCGAGATCGCGCGCGCGCTCGCGGGCCAGCCCTCGGTGCTGCTGCTCGACGAGCCCGCGGCCGGCCTGCGCCACCTCGAGAAGCGCGCGCTGTCGGAGCTGCTCGGCCAGCTGCGTGCCGAAGGCCTCGGCATCCTCGTGGTGGAACACGACATGGAGTTCGTGATGAACCTCGCCGACCGCATCACCGTGCTCGAGTTCGGCACCGTGATCGCCACCGGCTCGCCCGCCGAAGTGCAGGCCAACCCGCGCGTGCTCGAGGCCTACCTCGGCGGCGCCGACGACGAACTGCTCGAGGACGCATCGCGATGAGCCAACCCCTGCTTCAACTCGACGGCTTCTGCGTCGCCTACCGCGAGGTGGAGGCGGTGCACAGCGTGCGCCTGCACGTGAACGAAGGCGAGATCGTCACCGTCATCGGCCCGAACGGCGCCGGCAAGACCACGCTGCTGTGCGCGGCGATGGGCCTCTTGCCCTCCACCGGCAGCCTGTCGCTGCACGGCGAGCGCATCGCGCGCCCCGGCGTCGAGGCCATGGTGGCGCGCGGTGTGGCGCTGGTGCCCGAGCGGCGCGAGCTGTTCGGCGAGATGTCGGTGGAAGACAACCTGCTGCTCGGCGGCTTCTACCAGTGGCGCAAGGGCAAGCGCGACCAGCGCGCGCGCATGGACGAGATCTTCGAGATCTTCCCGCGCCTGAAGGAACGCCGGCCGCAGATGGCCTCCACGCTCTCGGGCGGCGAACGCCAGATGCTGGCGATCGGCCGCGCGCTGATGGCGCGCCCGCGCCTGCTGATGCTCGACGAGCCCTCGCTGGGCCTGGCCCCGCTGGTGGTGCGCGAGGTGCTGCGCGTGGTGGCGCAGCTGCGCAAGCACGGCGTGTCGGTGCTGCTGGTGGAGCAGAACGCGCGTGCCGCGCTGCAGGTGGCCGACCGCGCCTACGTGCTCGAGATGGGCGCCGTGGCGCTCGAGGGCCCGGCGCGCGAGCTGCTGCACGACCAGCGGATCATCGACACCTACCTGGGCATCGGCAAGAAGGACGACGCCCACTGACGAATGTCTCCCTCCCCCGCAGGGGAAGGCCCAACACAGAGAGAGCAAAGGACCCAGCACCATGAGCACCACCCTCCAAAGCTACATCGCCGGCCGCTGGATCGGCCGCGAGGCCGCGCAGTCGCTGCGCAGCGCCGTCAACGGCCAGGCCATCGCCAGCACGCACGCCGAGGCGATCGACTTCGCCGAGGCCCTGGCCCATGCGCGCCGCGTCGGCATCCCGGCGCTGATGGCGCTCGACTTCCAGCAGCGCGCCGAGCGCCTCAAGGCACTGGCCAAGTACATCGCCGCCAACAAGGAAACGCTCTACGCGGTCTCGGCCCACACCGGCGCGACGCGCGCCGACGGCTGGGTCGACATCGAGGGCGGCGCCGGCACGCTCGCGGCCTACGCGGGCATCGGCAGCAACGAGCTGCCCTCGGGCAACCTGGTGCACGAGGGCCCGGCCTTCCCGCTCGGCAAGAAGGGCGGCTTCGCGGGCACTCACATCCTGGTGCCGCGCGGCGGCGTGGCGGTGCACATCAACGCCTTCAACTTCCCGGTCTGGGGCCTGCTCGAGAAGTTCGCGCCCAGCTTCCTCGCGGGCATGCCCTGCATCGGCAAGCCGGCCACCGCCACCAGCTACCTCACCGAGGCGGTGGTGCGGCTGATCGTGCAGTCGGGCATCCTGCCCGAGGGCAGCCTGCAGCTGGTCATCGGCGGCACGGGCGACCTGCTCGACCGCCTCGAAGGGCCCGACGTCGTGACCTTCACCGGCTCGGCCGACACCGCCGCCAGGCTGCGCGTGCATCCGAACCTGGTGCGCCAGTCGATCCCGTTCAACGCCGAGGCCGACTCGCTCAACTGCGCGATCCTCGCGCCCGACGTCACGCCCGACGACGAGGAGTTCGACCTGTTCGTGAAGGAGGTGGCGCGCGAGATGACGGTGAAGGCCGGCCAGAAGTGCACCGCCATCCGCCGCGCCATCGTGCCGCGCCAGCACCTCGACGCCGTGGCCGAGCGCCTGCGCGCGCGGCTGGCCAAGACGGTGGTGGGCGATCCCTCGCGCGAGGAAGTGCGCATGGGCGCGCTGGCCTCGCATGCGCAACAGGCCGACGTGGCCGAGCGCGTGGCCGAGCTGCGCAAGGGCGCCGAGCTGGTGTACGGCGGCGGCGACGGTTTCTCGCCCGTGGGCGAGGGCACGGCCGAGGGCGCCTTCTTCGCGCCCACGCTGCTGTTGAGCCGCAAGCCGCTCGAGCACGACGCGGTGCACGACATCGAGGCCTTCGGCCCGGTCAGCACGCTGATGCCCTACGAGGGCATCGACGAGGCGCTGGCGCTGGCCGCGCGCGGTCGCGGCAGCCTGGTCGGCACGCTGGTCACGCGCGATCCCGCGACCGCCGCCAAGGCGATCCCCGTGGCCGCGGCCTGGCACGGCCGGCTGCTGGTGCTCGACCGCGAGGCCGCGGCCGAATCGACCGGCCACGGCTCGCCGCTGCCGCCGCTCAAGCACGGCGGCCCGGGGCGCGCGGGCGGCGGCGAGGAGCTCGGCGGCCTGCGCGCCGTCAAGCACTACCTGCAGCGCGCCGCGCTGCAGGGCTCGCCCACCATGCTGGCGGCCGTCACCGGCGAGCACGTGCGCGGCGCCAAGGTGCGCGAGACCGAGGTGCATCCGTTCCGCAGCCACTTCGAGGACCTGCGCATCGGCGACTCGCTGCTGACGCACCGCCGCACCGTGAGCGAGGCCGACATCGTGGCCTTCGGCGGCCTGTCGGGCGACTACTTCTACATGCACTTCGACGAGATCGCAGCCAAGGAGTCGCCGTTCGGCAAGCGCATCGCGCACGGCTACTTCGTGCTGTCGGCCGCCGCCGGCCTGTTCGTCTCGCCCGCGCCGGGCCCGGTGCTGGCCAACTACGGCCTCGACACGCTGCGCTTCGTCAAGCCCGTGGGCATCGGCGACACCATTCGCGCGCGCCTGACCTGCAAGCGCAAGATCGACCGCAACCGCAAGGACGCCAACGGCCAGGGCCAGGGCGTGGTGGCCTGGGACGTCGAGGTGACGAACCAGGACGGCGAGCTGGTCGCGAGCTACGACATCCTGACGCTGGTCGCGAAGAAGCCGGTGCCGGCGGCGGCGGCCTGATGTTCGACCTCGGCGGCAAGGTCGCGCTGGTCACCGGCGGCAACGGCGGCCTGGGCCTCGGCATGGCCCAGGGCCTGGCGCGGGCCGGCGCGCGCGTGGCGATCGCCGCGCGCAACCCCGAGAAATCGGCGGCCGCGGTCGAGACGCTGAAGGCGCTCGGCAGCGACAGCTTCGCGGTCGCCATCGACGTGGCCGACGAGGCCTCGGTGCGGCAGGCGGTCGACGCCGTGGCCGCGCGCTGCGGCCGGCTCGACATCCTGGTCAACAACGCCGGCACCACCGTGCGCAAGCCGGTCGACCAGCTCACGCTGGACGAGTGGAACCTCGTGCTCCAGACCAACCTCACCAGCGCCTTCCTCGTGAGCCGCGCGGCGCATCCGCACATGCAGCGCGCGGGCGGCGGCAAGATCGTCAACGTCGGCTCGATGATGTCGATCTTCGGCGCCGCCTATTCGCCCGCCTATGCCGCGAGCAAGGCCGGCGTGGTGCAGCTCACCAAGTCGACCGCGCTCTCGTGGGCGGCCGACAACATCCAGGTCAACGCGATCCTGCCGGGCTGGTTCCAGACCGAGATGACCGATGGCGCGCGCGCCCAGGTCGCGGGCCTCTACGAGCGCGTGGTCGCGCGCACGGCGGCGGGCCGCTGGGGCCGGCCGGCCGACATCGCGGGCACGGCCGTGTTCCTCGCGAGCCCCGCGGCCGACTACGTGACCGGCGTGGCGATCCCGGTGGACGGCGGCTACTCGACGATGGGCTGAGGGCGCCGGCGGCCCGGCGTGTAGATTCGGGCCCCATGCCTTTCGCCTGGATCCAGATCGCCCTCTTCGTCGCCGTCTCGGCCGCGCTGCTGTACGTCTCGCGCGGCGCGCTGCGCCGGCGCGGCTCGCACGGCTTCTACCGCTTCTTCGCCTGGGAGTGCATGCTGGCGCTGATCCTGCTGAACCTGCCCGTGTGGCACGTGGATCCGCTGGCGCCGCACCAGCTGCTGTCTTGGCTGCTGCTGGCGCTGTCGGCCTGGCTGCCGGTGCATGCCTGGCGCCGGCTGCGGGCCGCGGTGCGGCCCGGCGCGGCGCGCGACGACGATGCCGCGCTGCTCGGCTTCGAGAAGACCGACTCGCTGGTCACCGACGGCGCCTTCCGCTACATCCGCCATCCGATGTACACCGCGCTGATGCTGCTGGCCTGGGGCGCCTGCCTCAAGGACATCGGCGGCCCCGGCCTCGCGCTGGCGCTCGCGGCCACCGTGCTGCTGGTGCTGACGGCGCTCAGCGACGAGCGCGAATGCATCGCGCATTTCGGCGACGCCTACCGCGCCTACATGCGCGTCACCAGGCGCTTCGTGCCCTTCCTGCTCTGACGGCGCGGCCGGCGCGGCGCCGGGCATAGGCAATCCGGCCAATGCCCAGCCGCGGTGCTTTCTCCTATCGTTCGGGCTTGAAGGGCGCGCGCGGATCCGCCGCCGCCATCGATCCCACGATTCCCCATGACCGAGAAAAACAAGACCGCCCGCTGGCTGCGCCGCGGCGTGCTCGCGCTGCTGGCGCTGGCCCTGCTCGCCGCGGCCGCGCTGTCCGGCGCCGTGCTGATGGCGCACCACAAGATGGAACGCCGCGTCGACGTCGACGTGAAGCCGGTGGCCCTGCGCCCGCGCGGCGACACCGCGGCGCTCGAGCGCGGGCGCTACCTCTATGCCTCGCGCGGCTGCGTCGACTGCCACGGCGCCGACGGCGGCGGGCGTCTCTTCATCGACGCGCCGAACGGCCTGCGCGTGGCCGGGCCGCAGATCGCGCCCGGCGCCGCGAACGCGACCGCCGCCTACCGGCCCGAGGACTGGGTGCGCGCGATCCGGCACGGCGTCGATCCGGCCGGCCGGCCGCTGATGATCATGCCGAGCGAGGACTACAACCGCTTCACCGACGAGGACCTCGCCGCGCTGGTGGCCCACATCCGCGCCCTGCCGCCGGTGCGGGGCACGCCCGCCGTGGTCGAGATGCCGCTGCCGGTGCGCGCGCTCTACGGCTTCGGCCTGATCCAGGACGCGGCCGCCAGGATCGACCACCGGCTGCCGCCCGCGCTGCCGGTGGCCGAGGGCGTGAGCGTGGCGCATGGCGCCTATGTGGCGAACATGTGCCTGGGCTGCCATGGTCCGCAGCTCGCGGGCGGCAAGGTCCCGGGCGGCCCGCCCGACTGGCCCGCGGCCTCGCGGCTCGCGCCCGGCGAGGATTCGGCGCTGGCGCGCTATCCCGACGCCGAGTCGATGATCCGGCTCTTCCGCAGCGGCCTGCGCCCCGACGGCACGCCGGTGCGCGTGATGCCCTTCGAGTCGCTGCGCGAGATCAGCGACACCGACATGCGCGCGCTGTACCTGTTCCTGCGGCAGCTGCCGCCGCCGCGCAAAGGCTGAACGCGCCGGTCAGGCGGGCCGGGCCGGGCGCGGCTAACATGCGCGCCACCGCCCCGCCCGCGCCATGCCCTCCCCCCAACGCCCGGCCTTCCCCTCGGCGACGCAGGCCGTCCTGCTGTACCTCGCCCTGTTCCTGTGCGAGCTGCTCGTGGGCGCCGTGCTGCGCGACGCCAACCGGGTGTTCGGCCTGAGCACGATGCAGATCGGCGTGCTGTCGGCCGTGCTGGGCAACGGGCTGGTGTTCGCGGTCGTGATGCAGCAGCAGAAGCTGGGCTGGCGCGCGCTGTTCCATCCCTCGCGCGCCTCGATGCGCGCCACGCTGATGCTGGTGGTGCCGCCCGCGCTGCTGCTGGTGCCGGCGCTGATGCTGGCGATCACCTGCGCGATCAACCTGCTGACGCTGGCGCTGCCGCTGTCGGCCTGGGAGGAGGCGATGTTCAGCCGCATGGCCGACGGCAGCGTGGCGGCGGTGCTCGCGGTCTGCGTGATGGCGCCGCTGCTCGAGGAGATGCTGTTCCGAGGCATCGTGCTGCGCGGCTTCCTGCAGCGCTACGGGCGCTGGCAGGCGATCCTGATGTCGGCGCTGCTGTTCGGCGCGGCCCACATGAACATCTACCAGTTCGTGGTCGGCGTCGCCATGGGCACGGTGCTGGGCTGGCTCTACGAGCGCACGCGCTCGCTGATCCCCTGCATCGCGCTGCACGCGGCCTACAACTGCACCACGCTGCTGGTGGCCGGCTGGCTCGAGGACGCCTCGCCCGCCGGCGTGCTGAGCTTCGTGCTGCTGGCGGGCGCGGCCGCGCTGTGCGGCGGGGTGGTGCTGCGGCAGCTGCTGGTGGCCTCGGGCCGGACCAGCGAGGGCTGATTCAGCGCCCGGCCTGCGCCAGCGGCTTCGCGTCCACCGCCTCGCCATCGACGATGAAGTGCCCGCCCGCCACGTGGTGCAGCGTGCGCAGTTCGTCATGGCCCTCGAAGTGCCAGCGGCCGTTCGAGAACACGCGCGCATCGGCCTGGGCCGCGATCACCTCGCCGAGGAACAGGTCGTAGCGCTGCTGGATCGGCGGCTCGGGCAGCAGCCGGCATTCCAGCCAGGCCGCGCAGCCCTCGAGCAGCGGGGCCTCGGTGGCGCTGCCCGCGAAGCTGTGCAGCCCGTAGGCCTCGAACTTGTCGCGGCCGTCGCGCTCGACCAGCTCGCGGCCCGAGCTGCTGCCCAGCGCCTCGGTCAGGTCGAGCTGCGCGCGCACCGGCACCTGCAGCGCGAAGCTGCCCGCGCCCTCGAGCAGCACGCGGGTCCAGGTGCTCTTGTCGAGCACCACCGCCACCTTGGGCGGATCGAAGTCCAGCGGCATGGCCCAGGCCGCCGCCATGATGTTGCGCCGGCCCGCGTGGGCCGCGCTCACCAGCACCGTGGGGCCGTGGTTGAGCAGGCGGTAGGCCTTGGCGAGGGGAACGGGCTGGCGGTGGGAGGCGTTGGAGGTCATGCGCGAAGCGGGTCGGGAAGCGGGGGCGCCAGCCTACCAAAGCGGCGCCCTGCCCACTTCAGGCCTCGGGCAACGCCACGGGCACGCGCCGTACCGCCACCTCGCGGATGCGCTGCGCGTCCACGCCGGTGACGACGAACTCCCAGCCGTCGTGCACCCAGGTGGCCTCGGCCGCGGGCAGGCCGCCGAAGCGGTCGAGCAGCAGTCCCGCCACCGAGGTGTAGCTGTCGTCCTCGCTCGCCAGGCCGTCGGTCTGCAGCGCCTGTTCGAGCAGGTGCGGGTCGGCGCTGCCGGCCACGGTCCAGGCTTCGGGGCCGGTCTGCTGGATCTCGAGCGACTCGTCCTCGTCGGGGAACTCGCCCGCGATCGCCTCCAGCACGTCGATCGGCGTGACCACGCCGGTCAGCGTGCCATGCTCGTCGGCCACCAGCGCGAGCTGGCCGCGCGCGCCGCGCAGGGTGTCGATCAGGCGGATCACGCGCGTCGACTCGGCCACGTAGATCGGCGCGCGCAGGCCATGGCCCTCGTCGATGCGGCCGTGGCGCAGCAGCTGGCCCAGCAGGTCCTTGGCGCGCGCCACGCCCACCACCTGGTCGAGCGAGCCGCGGCACACCGGGAACAGGCCGTGCGGGGTGTCGAGCAACTGCTCGCGCAGCGCCTCGGGATCGTCGTCGAGGTCGACCCAGGAGACATCGGCGCGCGGCGTCATCACCGAGCGCACGTTGCGCTCGGCCAGCGAGAGCACGCCGCTGACCATGTTGCGTTCCTCGATGCCGAAGGCGGGTTCTTCCACGGGCGCATCGGCATCGGCCGCGGCGGCGCCCACCGGCACCGGTTCGCCGCGCGTGCGGCCGCCGAGCAGGCGGATCACCGACTCGGCCGTGCGCTCGCGCAGCGGCCGGCGCGCCTCGTGGCGCAGTTCGTTGCGGCGCGCCCACTGGTTGAGCGCCTCGATCAGCACCGAGAAGCCGATCGCGCCGTAGAGGTAGCCCTTGGGAATGTGGAAGCCCAGGCCCTCGGCCACCAGGCTCAGGCCGATCATCAGCAGGAAGCTCAGGCACAGCACCACCACCGTGGGATGGGCGTTGACGAAGCGCGTCAGCGGCTTCGAGGCCCACAGCATGATCGCGATCGAGATGATCACCGCGGCCATCATCACCGGCAGGTGGTCGACCATGCCGACGGCCGTGATCACCGCGTCGAGCGAGAACACGGCGTCGAGCACCACGATCTGCGCCACCACCACGCCGAAGCTCGCATAGGCGGTGGTGCCGGTCACGGCATGGGTCACGCCCTCGATGCGCTCGTGCAGCTCGGCCGTGGCCTTGAACAGCAGGAACAGGCCGCCGAACAACAGGATCAGGTCGCGCCCCGAGAAGCCCTGGCCGAACAGGCTGAACAGCGGCGTGGTCAGCGTCACCAGCCACGAGACGATGGACAGCAGCCCCAGGCGCATCAGCAGCGCCAGGCTCAGGCCGATGAGCCGCGCGCGGTCGCGCTGGTGCGGCGGCAGCTTCTCCGCGAGGATCGCGATGAAGATCAGGTTGTCGATGCCCAGCACGATCTCGAGCACGACGAGCGTGAGGAGACCGATCCAGACGGCGGGGTCGGACAGCAGTTCAATCATGGAAGGCGGTGCGCGAGCGCAGGCGGCCCGGCATGGCGCGAACCATGGCGGGCGATGAAGAGGGGATGGGGGAAGGAGACGGGGCCGGCGGACGCGGCGGAGGCCGTGTCAGGGGCGGGGACAGCACGCGCGGAAAACGGCGGCGGGGAGCAAGGCGGCTGGCGCAGGCCAGCGACGGACTGGGAGGCTCGGAGGAGGTTGTCACCCGCGCAGTCTACCGAAGCGCTCGCACGGCCCCACGTTTGCAAGGGCTTTGCCGGGGGCGCCTCAGCCTTCGAGGAAGTCGGGCTGCCTGAACTTCTTCTCGAGGAACCGGCCGTTGGCCACCAGCGCCGCGGCATCGCTCGCCGCCAGGTTGGCGACCACCTCGCGCAGCTTGGCATCGAGCAGGCCGAGCTGCTCGCCGAGCAGCTGGCGCGCGGTCTTGCCGTCCTTCAGCGGCTGCGTGACGCGAAAGGCCGGCGGCAGCGCCACGTAGTTGGCCAGGGTCTCGGGCAGGTAGCGCAGCACGGTCTCGCGCACGGTGAACAGGTCGTCGCCGCCCGCGCCGGCGTCCATCAACTGCGGCAGCACCTCGACCACCAGGCCGCGCACGCTCTCGAGGCTGTGCCGCATGTCCTCGGTGAGGTGCGGCGAGGCGCGCGCGACCACCTCGTCGAGCCGCCGCAGCGTCTCCTCCAGGCTCAGGCTGTCCTCGATGCGGCGCTCGAGTTCGGGCGCGCGCCGGCCCAGCAGCCAGCCGCCGACGTAGAGGCCGGCGGTGATGGCGAGCCAGCCGCGGTCGATGACGCCCGCGAACAGCAGCGCCGGACCGGCCAGCGCGAGCGCGCAGCCGAGGATGTTGCCGTTGCCGTAGAGGAACAGCAGCGCGCGCAGCTTCAGCGAACGCCGCGCCACGCCAGGCCTTTGCACAGGGTCACTGGTAGCCCCGGATTTCCTTGAACACCTGCGCCAGCACCAGCCGGCGCCCGTCGAACTCGCGCCCGCCCGAGGCCTTCGCGAGCGCCCGCATCTCGGCCACGTTGCCCTCGCCGAACAGGATCGGGAAGATGCGCGCCGGCAGCCCGTTCGCGTAGCGCGCCTGGAACTCCTCGGGCTTCAGGCCCGCGTTGTTCTGGCCGTCGGTCAAGAGCACGATGCTCACGAAGCGATCGGGATCGCTGCGCTGCTCCTCGCGCGCGAGGTCCTCGGCCACGGCCAGCGCGGAATAGATGGCGGTGCCGCCGTCGGCCTGCATCGCGTCGGCCTGGCGGCGCAGCTCCTCGCGCGCGGCGCCGATGCGCTCGGGCTCGAAGCGCACCCACACCGGCTCCGACACGCGCGTGGCGAACGGAACCAGCACCACCCGCTCGCGGCTCTGGAAGGCGCTGTAGCGCACGCTCGCCGCGGCGCCGGCCTCGGCCCCCGACAGCCGCTTGAGCGCCTCGCGCATGGCTTCCAGGCGCTGCCCCTGCATCGAGCCGCTGAGGTCGAGCACGAAGATGGAGGTGGAGGGCTTGCGCCAGCGCGCCTGGTAGGTGCCGAGCACGGCATCGATCACCTCGAGCCGGTTCGGAAAGGACAGCTCCGACACCGCCGCCGTGGGCAGCGCGCTCGCGGCCTGCACCTCGGGATTGGCCGGGCGCAGGAAGGCGGCCGACAGCGCATCGCGCTGGAACGCGGCCCCCTTCCAGGCCGCCACCAGCCGGTTGTAGGGCTCGCGCCGGGCCTCGTCGAGCAGCATCAGCGGATAGTCGGCCGAGATCATGCCGTCGCGCGGATAGATCGGCAGCAGCCGGTCGGCCGCGGGCAGCCGCTCGTTGAGGCGCAGGATCACCGCCTCGTAGTTGACCATCGCATCGATGGCCGCGGGATCGGCCAGGTAGGCATCGGCCAGCCAGCCCGAGCTGCCGGCCGTGAGCTTCTGGCCCGAGAGGAAGGCCTTGAGCGTCTTCTCGTCCACGTCCTGCGCAGTCAGGTCCTCGGTCTTGCCCGCGAGTGCCGAGGCGACCGCGAACAGCGCGCTCATGCCGGTGTTGGAACTGGTCGCGTTGGTCATGCCGTAGCGCAGCTGGCCCGTGCTCGCGGCCCGCGCGATGTCGGCCCAGCCGGGCGCGCGCTTGTCCCAGCCCAGCCGCGCGGCCTTGGCGGCCTTCACGCCGAGCGCGATGCGCGAATAGAAGAGCTTCTCGCGCGCCACCGCCGGTTTGGCGAGCGCCAATGCGGGATAGGCGCCGTTGGGCGGCAGGATCGCATCGAAGCGCTCGCCGGCATTCACGCGCTCCACGATGTCCAGCGTGCCCGCGTACGACAGCTGCAGTTCCACCCCGGCGGCGCGCGCGGCCTCGACCAGCGGCGCCTCGAGGTCCTTGAGCTCGGAGCCCGCGAGAACGGTGAAGGCCGTCGATGGCGGACTGACCTGCGGCGCGGCGGCGGTGGGCGTGGCCGCCTCGTCGCGGCCGCAGCCGGCCAGCCCGAGCGCCAGCGCCAGCAGCGCACCGAGCGCGAAGCGCCGTGCCGGCGCCAGGCTCACAGCACGACCCCGCTGCCCGCCGACGGCTCGCGCAGCGCGACGGCCGAGGTCTCGCGGCGCGCGCGGTCGAGGTAGCCGCGGCTGCGCGCCACCTCGTCGCTCAGCGTGTCGACCGTGGTCTGCATCGAGTCGAGCGCCTTGAGCTTGAAGTCGGCGATCGCGTCCATGGTCTGGTAGATGTTGGCGAAGGCCTGCTGCAGCTTGGCGATCTCGATCGTGCCCGAGGCCGCCTGCTGGTGGATCTGGCCGGTCTGTTCGCGCAGCAGCTCGCTGGTGGTCGCGATCAGGTTGCCGGTGGTGGCATTGAGCGCGCCGATCTGGTCGAGCACCAGCTTCTGGTTGGCCAGCGCCTGCGCCACGATCACCGCGGTGCGCAGCGCCGACACCGTGGTGGTGGTGGCGCGGTCCACGCCCTTGGTCAGCTCCTGGTTGTTCTTGCGGATCATGTCGAGCGCCAGGTAGCCCTGGATGTTGACCGCGAGCTGCGTCAGCAGGTCGGTGACCTTCTGGCGCGCGTAGAACAGCATCTCCTCGCGCACCACGCGCGCCTTCTCGGGATCGGTGGCGTCGAACTCGCGCGCCTTGGCGTCGAGGCGCGCGTCGAGCGCCTTGCCGATGTGCACGTACTTCTCGAGCCGCTCCATCAGCGTCCAGAGGTTGACCTTCTCCTGCTCGATGGCCGCGTTGTCGCGCAGCAGCTCGTCCTTGCCGCGCTTGAGCGATTCGATGATGGCGTCGAGGTGCGACTGCGAGGACTGGTAGCGCTCGAAGTAGGCGACCAGCTTGTTGCCCAGCGGGATCAGGCCCAGCAGCTTGCGCGGCGAGAACAGGTCGCCCTGCTTCGAGGGATCGAGGTCCTCGACCTGGTGGCGCAGGTCGATCAGCGACTGGCCGATCTGCGAGCCCTGGCCGAACAGCCCGTTGCGCAGCGAGCCCACCGGGCGTTCGAGCATGCGGTTGGAGACCGAGGCCGAGGCCTCGATCTCCTTGCTGCCCATCGAGTGGATGCGCGCCACCGCTTCCCTGAACTGCGGATGCTGGCTGTCGTGCGCCGTGATGTCGTCGATGAAGCGATCGACCTGCGCATCGAGCTCGCCGACCTCCTCGGGCTTGAGCCGCACCCGCCCGCTGGCGGATTCGACCGGCACCGGCGCGACGGGCGCCGGCGGCTCGAGCACGAAGGACTGCGGCGGCTGCAGCACGTCGGGCGCGGCAACGGCGACCGCCGTGGCGGGAGCGGACTCGGGACGGGAAGTGTTCATGGGTTCCTCGGGTTCACTTGAAGCGGCCTTCGATGGCGGTGGTCATGCGTTCGAGCCATTCGAAGCTGGGCGGGTCGATCACGTCGACCAGCACGTCGGGCACCTTGACGCCGCGGCCGGCCCAGTTCTCCGGCCCCTTGGCCTCGCCACCGGTGCGAAAGCCGTACTCGTGCGCGAGCTCGCGCAGCGTGGGATCGTTCTCCAGCGCCGCGCCCAGGCGCGCGCCGCCCGGCGTGTAGGGCACCAGCACGTGCTTCGAATAGACCGTGGGCCGCGGGTAGAGCAGCACCATGTCGCCGCGCAGCCGGTCGGGATGCTTGAGCCAGAACTCCACCAGCTGCGATTCGTAGGCCACCAGCAGCGGCGCCTTGCCCATGCCGAGCGCGAGGTAGTCCTCGAACGGACCGGCCGAGGACTGTTCCTGGAAGCCCTGGCGCAGGAACAGCGGCGCCACCGTCGGCAGCACGCGGTCCACGTCCTGCTGGCTCTGCACGATCTGCTGGCCGTTCGCGAGATAGCTCGCCAGCGCCAGGTACATCGCCGCCGAATTGGAGGTGCGCACGTCGGTCGAATTGATCAGCAGCGACTTGCTGGTGGAGAACGCGGCGCTGGCCTTGAGTTCCTTCCAGCGCGTGCCCTTCTCGATCATCGCCATCAGCCTGGGCAGGTCGACCACGTAATAGAAGTCGCCCTGCTTCTCGGCCACGCCATTGGCGATCAGGATCTCGGCGATCGGCCGCCAGCTCGCGAGCACGATCGGCGTGTAGAAGGGGTTGTAGACATTGGGCGCCTTCGCCAGCTCCTTGAGCCGCTGCGCGGCCGGCGCGCCCGAGGGAAAGCCGAAGTCGAACCTGCCGGCGTCGTAGCGCTCGGCGATGGTGCGAGAGCCGGCCTTCTCCACCGTGACCGTGATGCCCTGCGCGGCCAGCGCCTGCTTGACGCGCTCGTCGGCGAAGAACGACTCCTTCTCGGACCCGATCAGCCCGCGCAGCGCCACATGGCGCGCCTGCTCGATCCGCGCGGCGTTGCCGGCCGCCGTGTCGTCGCGCACGCGCTGGTTCGAATACCAGACGCCGCCCGCGACCGCGGCCAGCAGGACCACGGCAAGCGCCGGCGCGATCAGTTTGCGGATTTCCAACGGTGCTGCTCCTCGGCCCCTTCATCGGGGTTCGAGGAACATCCTAGCCACGCAATATGACGGTTCGTGACAGTCCGATGACAGCGGCGCGCCGCGCCGCCGCGCTCAGGTGCCGCGCGTCAGCATGCGCCCCGCGCGCGCCAGCACGCGCGCCTCGTCCACCGTCGCGCCGCCGCGGTAAGCGAGCTCGCCGTTCACGAACACGCGCTCGATGCCCAGGCTCAGCCCCTTGGGCCGGTCGTAGGTGGCGGTGTCGGCGATGGTCTCGGGATCGAACACCACCACGTCGGCCATGTGGCCCGCGCGCAGCAGGCCGCGCTCGGCGATGCGCAGGTTGCGCGCGCTCATGCCGGTCATCTTGTGCACCGCCTGCTCGAGCGTGAACAGCCGGCGCTGGCGCCAGTAGCGCGCGAACACGCGCGGGAACGCACCCCACAGCCGCGGATGCGGATGGCGGTCGTGCGGCAGGCCGTCGCTGCCGATCATGGTCAGCGGATGCGCGATCACGCGCTCCACGTCCTCTTCCTGCATCTGGAAATAGCAGGCGCCGCCGGGCTTCAGCCGCAGGCAGGCCTCCTGCTCGCTCACGCCCCATTCGCGCGCGATGTCCGACACCAGCCGGCCGGTCATCTCGGGATGCGGGTCGGACCAGGTCAGCAGCACGTCGATCACGCCGTCGACCAGGTCCTCGCGCAGCACGGTGGAACCGGCGACGTAGGGGTAGACGTCCATCGCGATCTTCTGGCGCCGCGCGAGCGACTCGATCAGCGGCAGCGTCTCCCTGGTGCGGCCCCAGTTCGCGGGCCCGGCGCACTTGTGGTGCGAGATCACCAGCGGCACGCCCGCGGCGAAGGCCGAGTCGCCGGCCTCGTGCAGCGCCTCGACGATCTGCTGCATCTCGCTGCGCAGGTGGGTGGCGTAGACGCCGCCATGGCGCGCCACCACGCGCGCGAGCGCGGTCACCTCCTCGGCGGGCGCGGCGAAGGCTTCTTCATAGAACAGGCCCGAGGACATGCCGTGCGCGCCCTCTTCCATGCAGGCCTCGAGCAGCGCCGCCATGCGCGCGAGCTCGTCGGCGCTGGCGGGCCGGTCGAGCGCCTCCATGGCCGCGAAGCGCAGGGTGGTGTGGCCCACCAGCGCGGCCACGTTGAGCGCGGGCTGCGTGGCGTCGACCGCGGCGCGGTACTCGGCCATGCTCGCGTGGCGGAACGAGTCGGCGCCCAGCAGCGTGAGCGGCGGCTTGGACTGCGGCGTGCGGTAGGGCGCGAGCGAGATGCCGCAGTTGCCCGTGACCACGGTGGTGATGCCCTGCGACACCTTGGGCAGGCACAGCGGGTCGCGCAGCACGATCGCGTCGTCGTGGGTGTGGGCGTCGATGAAGCCCGGCGCGATCACCTTGGCGCGGCAGTCGACGACCTCGACATCGGCCAGCTCGAGGCCCTCGGGCAGGCGCGCGCGCAGGCCCTCGCCGAGCGCGAGGATGCGGTCGCCGTGCAGCAGCACGTCGCCGGGCCACGAGGGGCCGCCCGAGCCGTCGACCACGAGGCCGGCCTCGAGCAGCACGGCTTGGGGAGCGCTCACGACCGGTGTCCTTTCTCGTTGATGCCGCCGCCGTCCCAGCTCTGCAGCGGGTGCGTGGTGGCGTCGATGCCGTGGCGCTGGAAGGCTTCGCGCGCGCGCTGCAGGCGCTGCACCGCCGGCTCGCCGCGCCGCTGCGCGACCAGCACCGTGAGGATCTCGATCGCCGTGAGGTGCGTCAGGTAGGCATCGATGCCCACGTGCATCACGGCGTCGTCGGGCACCGAGAGCCCGAGCAGGAAATCGGCCCTGGCCGCGAGCGCGGTGCCGGGCCGCGTGAGCGCGACCACCTTGGCGCCCTGCCCGCGCGCGATGTCGACCGCGTCGAGCAGCGAGGGCATGCCGCCCACGTGCGAGATCGCGATCACCACGCCGCCCGGGCGCTGCGCGGCACCGGCCACCTGCTGCAGGTGGTAGTCGGCCCAGGCATTGGCCGACAGGCCGAGCCGGAACAGCCGCGCCTGCAGGTCGTTGGCCATGAACCACGAGGTGGCGCCGGCGCCGTAGAGGTCGACGTGCGGCGCGGCCGCGATGGCCGAGACGGCGCCGTCGAGCACCTGCATGTCGAGCTGGCCGCGCACGCCCGAGACCGAGGCGGCCGCGCTGCGCGCGATCTTCGACACCACCTCGTCGGCGGCGTCCTCGATGTTGACGCGGCGGTGCAGCGGCGAGCCGCCGAGCGCGAGCTCCTGCGCCAGCGCGAGCTTGAACTCGCGCAGGCCCGCGAAGCCGAGGTCGCGGCAGGTGCGCATGATGGTCGGCACCGAGCTGCCGGAGCGCTCGGCCAGCGATTCGAAGCTCTCCTCGAGCACCCGGTCGGGGTCCTCGAGGATCAGGTCGAGGATCGCGCGCCGCGTGGCGGGCGCGCCCTCGCGGGTCTGCGCGATCTTCTGGAGCAGCGAGGGAGTCATCGGCCGCGCGGTCAGAAGTGCATCGCCACCGCGTCGCTCACGCGGTAGTCGTTCTCGACCACGGGCATCCAGTGCCACTTGTCGAAGGTGGTGCAGGGGTGCGAGATGCCCAGGCCCACGCGGTCGCCGACGGCCGGCGCGCGCGCCTCCTCGTCGGCCTCCCAGCGCAGGTAGGCATGCTGGTCGTTGAGCGCGGTGATCTTCCAGCCGGCGGGCACGGCCTCGGGCACCAGCACGCCGCGCGCCGCGCGCGCGATCGGCACCGGCAGCGAGAGGTCGAAGGAGATGTCGCGCTTGCCCACGGCAAGGATCGCGAGGCCGGGCTCGGGCCGCGACTGCACCGTGGCCCAGACCTCCATCGCGGGCACCAGGCTCTCGCCGCAATCGCAACCGAGGCGCTCGTCGACCGCGCTGACCATGCGCTTGTAGAAGCCATGGTCGTGCGTGACATAGCAGCCCGAGCGCAGCAGGCCGCGCACCGGCGACGCCAGCGCGGGCTTGAGTCGCCCGGCCACGAGGTCGAAGATGGCCGAGCCGCCGGCCGAGACCAGCACCTCGTCGGTCTCGAACAGCTGCTGCGTGTCGCAATGGCGCGCCACCGCTTCCACGCGGTCCATCAGGGTCGCGGCATAGGCCGCGTCGGGCTCGCTGGCGCCGGTGGCGCCCTGCCCTTCGTAGGTCTCGATGCCCACCAGCCGCACCGCGTCGCTCGCGCGCAGCCGCGTGGCGAGCGCCACCGCCTCTTCATGCGTGCGACAGCCGGTGCGCGCGCCCGCGACGCCGATCTCGAGCATGACCTCGAAAGGAACGCTGTTCGGGTGGCGGCGCGCCCAGTCCTCGATCAGCGCGAGCTGCGCCAGCGAATCGACCAGGAACACGATGCGCAGGCCCGCATGGTCGCGCAGCAGCAGCTGGATGCCGGCCAGGTCCTCGTCGCTCACCACCTGGTTGGCGATCAGCGTGCGGCGCGCGCCGGCGGCCACGCCCACCGCGAGCTGGGTCACGGTGGCGAAGGTCAGGCCCCAGGCACCGGCATCGAGCTGGCGCTGGAACAGCTGCGGCGACATGGTGGTCTTGCCGTGCGGCGCGAGGTCGATGCCCCATTCGCGCACGCGCGCCTGCATCCAGGCCAGGTTGTGCTCGAGCGCCTCGCGCTTGAGCACGGCCAGCGGCAGCGGCAGGTCGCCCGCGAGCACGTTCCAGCCCGCGGCGCCGATCTCGCTGCGCCGGCGCGGCGCCTGGGTGCGCGGATAGCCCTTGAAGCTGCTGCCCAGCAGCGGGTCGTCGAAGGAGGGAGCGGCGGTGTCGGTCATGGTCATGCGGCGATGGGGGAAAGCAGGTCCTTGCGGATGCAGGCGCTGTAGTGTCCGCTCGAAACCTGCTCGAGCGGCGGCACGGTCCGTGCGCAGGCCTCGATGGCATGCGGGCAGCGCGTGCGGAACACGCAGCCCGAGGGCGGCGAGATCGGACTGGGGATGTCGCCCTTGAGCGCGATGCGCTCGGTGGCGAGCTCGGGATCGGGCTTCGGGCTCGCGGCCAGCAGCGCCTGGGTGTAAGGGTGCGAGGGGCGCGCGAAGAGTTCGTCGGTTTCCGCGACCTCCATCACCTTGCCCAGGTACAGCACCACCACGCGGTCGCACAGGTACTCGACCACGTCGAGGTCGTGCGAGATGAACAGCATGGTCAGGCCCAGGCGCTCGCGCAGGTCGGCCAGCAGGTTGATGACCTGCGACTGGATCGACACGTCGAGCGCCGACAGCGGCTCGTCGGCCACGATGAACTCGGGCTCCACCGCGAGCGCGCGCGCCACGCCGATGCGCTGGCGCTGGCCGCCCGAGAACTCGTGCGGGAAGCGGCTCGCATGCTCGGCGCGCAGGCCCACGGTCTCGAGCAGCTCGGCGATGCGCCTGTCGCGCGCGGCCGCGCCCTTGTGCAGGCCGTGCGTGGCCAGCGCCTCGCCGAGGATCGCGCCGATGCGCATCTTCGGGTTCAGGCTCGCGTACGGGTCCTGGAAGATGATCTGCAGCTTGCTGCGCAGCTTGCGCATGCGCTCGCCCGAGAGCGCGCCGATGTCGTCGCCGCGGTAGAGCACCTGGCCCTCGGTGCGCTCGAGCAGGCGCAGCACGGTGCGTCCGATGGTGCTCTTGCCCGAGCCCGATTCGCCGACCAGGCCCAGCGTCTCGCCGGGCTGGATCGCGAACGACACATCGTCGACCGCGCGCACCGGGCGTTCGCCGCTGCCGAAATACTTCTTGAGTCCGCGGACTTCGATCAGGGGGGAAACGACGGCGTTCATGCGAGCCTCGCGAGGTGGGCGTCGGGCTGCACGCGGGTGCAGCGGGCCTGGCGGTCCAGGCGGATGTCGATCAGCGGCGGCATCGCCGTGGCGCAACCGGCCTGCGCATGGTCGCAGCGCGGCTCGAAGGCGCAGCCCGGCGGCGGCGCCAGCGGGCTCGACACCTGCCCGCGGATCGCGAACAGGCGCCTGGGCTTGGGCTGCCCCGGCTGGCGCGCCTTGCCCGGCAGGCAGGCCAAGAGGCCCTGGGTGTACGGATGCTCGGGCTGCGCGAACAGCGGGCGCACCGGCGCGCTCTCGACCACGCGGCCCGCGTACATCACGACCACGTCGTCGGCATGGTGCGCGACCACGCCGAGGTTGTGCGTGATGAACAGGATGCTCATGCCGGTCTCGGCCTGCAGCCGGCGCATCAGCACCAGGATCTGCGCCTGGATGGTCACGTCGAGCGCGGTGGTGGGCTCGTCGGCGATCAGCAGCGTCGGGTCGCAGGCCATGGCCAGCGCGATCATCACGCGCTGGCGCATGCCGCCCGAGAGCTGGTGCGGGTACTCGTGCAGGCGCTGCGCCGCGGCCGGGATCTCGACCAGGTCGAGCATGCGCTTCGCATGGGCCAGCGCGGCCTGGCGATCGAGCCCCTTGTGCAGCCGCACGCTCTCGGCGATCTGCTCGCCGATGGTGAACACCGGGTTCAGGCTGGTCATCGGCTCCTGGAAGATCATCGAGAGCTGGTTGCCGCGCAATGCGCGCATCTCGCGCTCGGGCAGGGTCAGCAGGTCGACGGTCCTGCCTTCGCGCGTGACGAAGCGCGCGCCGCCGCTGACCTGGGCGTTGGCGGTCCTGGGCAAGAGGCGCATCAGCGTGAGGCTGGTGACCGACTTGCCCGAGCCCGACTCGCCGACCAGCGCGGTGGTCTTGCCGGGCTGGATCGCGAAGCTCACGTCGGCCACCGAGCGGATCAGGCCGTCCTCGGTGGGGAAGCTGGTGCTCAGGCTGTCGACCACGAGGCGCGGGGAGGATGTGGCGGTCGTCATCACGCGGTCTTTTTGAGTTTGGGATCGAGCAGGTCGCGCACGCCGTCGCCGAGCAGCTGCAGCGACAGCGCCGTGAGGATGATCGCGAGCCCCGGGAACAGCACCACCCAGAAGGCCTGGTGCGCGTACTGCTGGCTGCCCGCGACCATGGTGCCCCAGGTCGGGATCTCGGGCGGCACGCCGACGCCGAGGAAGGACAGCCCCGCCTCGGCCAGGATCGCGTAGGCGAAGATGAACGAGACCTGCACCAGGATCGGCGACATCAGGTTCGGCAGGATGTGGCGCCACAGGATGCGCGAGGTGCGCACGCCGAGCGCGCGCACGGCCTCGACGAACAGCAGCTCGCGCACCACCAGCGTGGAAGCCCGCACCACGCGCGCCACGCGCGGCGTGTAGACCAGCACCAGCGCCAGCACCGTGTTGACCAGCGAGGGCCCGAGGATCGCCACCAGCGCGATCGCCAGCAGGATGTCGGGGAAGGACATCATCGCGTCGACCACGCGCATCAGTGGCGCGTCGAGCCGGCGGAAGAAGCCGGCCATCAGGCCCAGCACGGTGCCCGCGACGACCGCGCCCAGCGCCGTGAGCGCCGCGATCGCCAGCGAGTAGCGCGCGCCGTGCACGATGCGCGAATAGAGGTCGCGGCCCAGCTCGTCGGTGCCCAGCAGGTGCTCGGCGCTCGGCGCCTTCAGGCGCTGCAGCACGGCCGTGTCGTTGGGATCGATGGAGGCGAACAGCGGCGCGCCGATGGCGAGGATGGCGATCGCCAGCAGCACCAGCGCGGACAGCATCACGATGCGGCGGTGCATCAGCTGGCGAAGCATTCTTGGCATCCGCATGGCTCAGACCTTCACGCGCGGATCGACCACCGCATACAGCAGGTCGATCGAAAAATTGATGAGCACGTAGATCGCGGCGATCACCAGCAGCGCGCCCTGGATCACCGGGTAGTCGCGCCGCAGCACCGCGCTCACCACGAGGTTGCCCACGCCCGGCAGGCCGAACACGGTCTCGGTGATGACGGCGCCGCCGATCATCAGCGCCACCGTCAGGCCGATCACCGTGACGATCGGCACCAGCGCGTTGCGCAACGCATGCTTGAGCACCACCACCGTCTCGCTCAGGCCCTTGGAGCGCGCGGTGCGCACGTAGTCCTCGCCGAGCACGTCGAGCATCGAGGCGCGCGTGAAGCGGATGATGAGCGCGGAGTTCAAGAGGCCCAGCACCGTGGCCGGCAGCACCAGCGAATGCAGCCGCTCGGCCAGCGCCGCGTCGGGCGCGCCGTAGCCCGAGACCGGGAACCAGCCGAACGAGACCGCGAAGATCTGGATCAGCACGATGCCGAGCCAGAAGCTCGGGATGCTCGCGCCCAGCATCGCGATGCCGGTGAACAGCTGGTCGACCGCGCGGCCGCGGAACACGGCCGAGACGATGCCGCAGGGCACGCCGATCAGCGCGGCGATGGCCACCGCCATCAGCGCGAGCAGCGCGGTGGGCTCGGCGCGCTCCCACAGTGCCTGCGTGACCGGGCGCTGCAGGAAGATCGAGGTGCCGAGGTTGCCCTGCAGCACCTCGCGCAGCCAGTAGCCGAACTGCACGGGCAGCGGCTTGTCGAGGCCGTATTCCTTCTGCACGCGCGCGATGTCGGCCGCGGTGGCCTGGTCGCCCAGCAGCACCGAGACCGGGTCGCCCGAGGCGGCGCGCGTGAGCACGAACACCAGCACCGCCACGAGGGCGAGCACGATGAGCATGCCGGTGGCGCGGGATGCGATGTAGCGGATCATGGGATGTGGTTCTTTTCGGGAAATGCGGGATCGGACAGCCGGACGCAGAGGACGCGAAGGTTCCGCGAAAGACGCAAAAGGAAATTCATCTGAAGAATCTCCTTGGCTGTTCTTTCGCGCCCTTTGCGAAACCTTCGCGTCCTCTGCGTCCGGTACCCGTATCCGGCAGCCGCGTTACTTGATACGAGCGTTCCAGAAGAAGGGCCAGGTCGCCGGCTGGTAGTTGTCGAGCGCCGGGCTCCTGGCCGACAGCCCGTTGAACTTGCCGACGTTGATGTACGGCACCTCCTCGTAGACCACCTGCTGCACCTTGCCCCACAGCGCGCCGCGCCTGGCCGGGTCGCTCTCGACGTTGAAGGCCTGCAGCGCCGCCTTCTTGGCCGGCGTGTCCCACCAGCCGGGCGCGCCGTCGCCGAGTTGCGGCGGCGAGAGCATGGGCTCGGGGAACTGGCCCGAGTGGGTGACGTAGATGTCCCACAGCTTGGCGTCGTTGCGGCGCTGCACCAGCGTGGCCCAGTCGACCACGTTGAGGTCGACCTTGAAGCCGGCGCGCTTGAGCTGCTCGGCCATCAGCAGCGACATGTTGTAGTGGAAGTCGTACTGGCGGCTCGTGAGCACGCGGATCGGCTCGCCCTTGTAGCCGGCCTTGGCCGCGGCCTCCTTGGCCTTGGCGGCGTTGCGCTGGTTGTACTGGTCGGCGCCGGCCGTCGAATAGAAGGGCGAGCCCTTCGGGAAGTGGTTGGCCTCGGCCACGAAGAAGCGCGTGTCGCCGAAGCCGGCCGCGAGCATCTCGCCCTCGCCGAGCGCGGTCTGGATCGCCTGGCGCACCGGCTGGCTCGCGGCCACGCCTTCCTTGGTGTTGAGCACCAGGTAGGGGAAGCCGAACGAGGGCGTCATGATCGGCACCGTCTTGCCGCCCGACTTCTCGAGGCGCGGCAGCGCCTCCACCGGCAGCAGGTCGGCGAAGTCGTACTGGCCGGCCAGCGCGCCCTCGACGCGCGTGCTGGCGTTGGGCACCGGCACGAAGCGCAGCTCCTCGATCGCGGCCTCGCGCTTGCCGCCGTAGCCGCTCGCGGGCTCCTTGCGCGCCGCGTACTTGTCGAAGCGCGTGAGCAGCACGAACTGGTCGGGCCGGCGTTCCTTGAACTTGTAGGGACCGGTGCCGACGAAGTCCTTGAGCGGCGAGGCGATCGATTCCTTGGCCATGATCGCGGCCATGCCGCTGGGCAGCGCGAGCTGCGACAGCAGCGGCGCATAGGGTTCCTTGAGCACGATCTCGACCGCCAGCGGGCCCTTGGCCTTGAGGCTGTCGATCTCCTTGCCCACGGCCTTGCCGCGCGGCGACTGGTCCATCCAGCGCTGCAGGCTCGCGACCACGTCGTCGGCCGTGAGCTCGCGGCCGCTGTGCAGCATCACGCCCTTGCGCAGCGCGATCGCGTAGGTCTT
Source organism: Variovorax sp. FG153 (assembly GCF_057809595.1). NCBI lineage: Bacteria > Pseudomonadati > Pseudomonadota > Betaproteobacteria > Burkholderiales > Comamonadaceae > Variovorax > Variovorax sp. FG153. Next base: position 26,541 of record NZ_JBMDKG010000039.1, on the reverse strand, counting down.
GCCGTCGGCCGAGATCTTCGGCATGCCATCGGCCAGCATCGGCACCACGTTCCATTTGGCGTCGAAGGTGTAGAGCGTCTCGTAGACGTGCTGCATGATGGTTCCGACCAGGTCGGCGGTCGAGGCCATCGGATCGAGCGTCTGCGGCTCGGCCACCATCGCCAGCGTGGCGAAGTTGCGCGGACCCTGCGCCTGGGCGTTCAGCGGTGCCACGGCATACAGCGCCGCGAGCAGGGTGGCACCCAGAAGGGTGCGCTTCGACAGCATGGGCAGGCGCGGGAAAGAGCCGGCGTGGGGCATGGAGTTCTCCTTCATGGGGCGAGACGCGTTTGTGAAAAAAACTTTCTTTGCGGGCCGCACTTTGAAGCAGTATCTATGCCAAATCATCCGTGAAAACCCTTTATTCAGCGTTATCACTGAAATAGATTTTCAGTTTCGGCCGATACTGGCGGCCGTTTCCACCCCCCTCCCCTTTCATTTCCCTTCTTCAGACAGGAGTTCGTCCATGCCTCTCGAATACCTCGGCGCCCCGCCCACCGCTTCCGACCGCCAGGTGCGTCCCTTCTCGCCGGCCGTGCGCGCGGGCGACTTCATCTACGTGTCGGGCCAGGTGCCGGCCAATGCGCAGGGCGAGATCGTGGCCGGCGGCATCGAGGCGCAGACGCGCCAGGTGATGGAGAACCTGAAGACCGTGCTCGCGCTGGCCGGCGCCACGCTCGACGACGTCTGCAAGACCACCTGCTGGCTCGACGACGCGCGCGACTTCGGCGCCTTCAACCGCATCTACATGAGCTACTTCGGCGAGAACAAGCCCGCGCGCTCGACCACCGAGGCGCGGCTGATGGTCGATGCGAAGGTGGAGATCGACGTGGTGGCGTACAAGCCGAAGGCTTGAGACACGGGGATCGGGCAGCCGAACGCAGAGGTCGCGAAGGTTGCGCGGAGGTCGCAGAAGAAAACCGAAAATGTCTTCGGTCTTTTCTGCGACTTCTGCGTAGCTTTGGTTTTTCTTCTGCGTTCGGCGGTTCGGATTTCCGTCCAGCGTTAGCCCCGCAGCTCGCTCTTGCGCTGCACGATGCGCGAGACCAGCCCGTAGTCGACCGCCTCCTCGGCCGACAGCCAGCGATCGCGCTCGATGTCGGCCAGCACCACCTCGATGGGCTTGCCGGTCTCGCGCGCGATCTCGTGCGCGATGCGCTGGCGGGCCTTGACGATCTCCTGCGCCTGGATCGCGATGTCGGTGGCCTGGCCGCCGGCCCCGCCCGAGGGTTGGTGGATCAGGAAGCGGGTGTTGGGCAGGCACACGCGGCGCTCGCGCGGCGCGGCCAGGAACAGGTGGGTGGCGGCGCTGCCGACCCAGCCGGTGCCGATCATGTGCACCGGCGCGGCGATGAAGCGCACCACGTCGTGGATCGCATCGCCCGATTCGAGGTGGCCGCCGGGCGAGCTCACGAGGATGTCGATGGGCTTGTCGGCGCTGTCGGCGTCGAGCGCGATCAGCCGGCGCGTGACGTCGGCGGCCACGGCGTCGGTGATGCTGCCGAAGATCAGCAGCGTGCGCGAACGGAAGGCCTTCTCCTCGAGGTAGGAATTGCGCGGCTCGGCGGTGGCGGCCGGGCGGGTGTCGTCTTCGGATTCCAGCGTGAACATGGCGGTCATGAAAAGCTCCAGGGGGTGGGAACTGTCTTGACGAACAAGCCCACGCTTTCGTGACATCGCCGGCCGTGGCAAGCTGCGCCGATGCTCGACGAACGCTATCTCTCGCAATTTCCGGCCCTGCGCGGTCGTCTGGTGCGCGCGGCGGCGCGGCTGGCCGGCGGCACGGCGCAGGCCGAGGACCTGGTGCAGGACAGCTACCTGCGCGCGCTCGAGACCGGCGAACACGCCGGCATCGACACCGTCCAGGCCTGGCTCACGACGGTGATGCAGCACCTCGCGATCGACCGCCGGCGGCGCGAGGGCTGGATGCGACGCTGGCTCGACGAGGCAGGCGCGACGCCGGAGACGGCGGAATCGGCCGAAACCGAGGCCGCGCGCGCCGAAGAGACCGGGCAGGCCCTGCGCCTCCTGGCCGATCGGCTGAGCCCCGCCGATGGCGCCGCGGTGCTGCTGCGCGAGGTGTTCGAAGTCAGCTTCAAGGAACTGGCCGAGGCCACGGGCCGGACCGAGGCGGCCTGGCGCCAGCAGATGCACCGCGCGCTGCTGCGGCTGCGCGAGCCCCGCGAGAAGGCGCCCGACAGCACCGGACGCAACGCCGTCTTCCCGCTCTACCAGCAGGCGCTGCGAGATGCCGATGCGCGGCTGCTGTTCGCGATGCTGCGCCAGCCGCCGGCGCGGGCGATCGGGCTGTCGGCCCATGCCGCGCCGATCCCGGGCTCGGCCTCGGGCTCGCCGCGCGCGGCCTGCCAGGTGGTGCAGATCGGCGGCCGGCTCGGGCTGGTGCTGACGCTGGGCGGGAAGCTGTTGTGCGTGCTGCCGCTGGAGGCGCGGCAGGCAGCGCGGGAAGAAGCGGAAGCGCTGCCGCTCTAGGACGGGCTCAGCCCGCCAGCCGCCCCGCCACCAGCTGCAGCACCCGGTCGCAGCGCCGCGCCAGGTCCTGGTCGTGCGTGACCATCACGAAGGCCGTGCCATGGCGGCGCGCGAGGTCGAGCATCAGCTCGAACACGGTGTCGGCGGTGCCGCGGTCGAGGTTGCCGGTGGGCTCGTCGGCCAGCACGCAGGCCGGCTGCGTGACCAGCGCGCGCGCGATCGCCACGCGCTGGCGCTCGCCGCCCGACAGCTCGGCCGGCCGGTGGTGCAGCCGCTCGCCCAGGCCCACGCTCTGGAGGATCTTCGTCGCCGACTGCGCGGCCGTGGCCGGGTCGACGCGGCGGATCTTCAGCGGCATCGCCACGTTGTCGAGCGCGCTGAACTCGGGCAGCAGGTGATGGAACTGGTAGACGAAGCCCAGGTGCAGGTTGCGCAGCCGGCCCTGCTCGGCGGGGTCGGCATGCGCGATGTCCTTGCCGAGCAGCTCGACATTGCCCGAGGTCGGCGAATCGAGTCCGCCCATCAGGTGCAGCAGCGTGCTCTTGCCCGAGCCCGAGGCGCCGACGATGGCCAGCGTCTCGCCGGCATTCACGTCGAGGTCGATGCCGTGCAGCACGGTCAGGTCGAGGCGCCCTTCGTGGAAACGCTTGGTGAGGCCACGGGCCTTCAGGACCACTTCACTCATAGCGCAGCGCCTCGGCGGGGTTGACGCGGCTGGCGCGCCAGCTCGGATACAGCGTGGCCAGGAAGGCCAGCACCAGGGAGATGATCGCGATCGGCATGATGTCGCTGCGCTGCGGGTCGCTGGGCATCTTGCTGATCAGGTAGATGTCCTTGGGCAGGAAGCTCGCATGGAACAGCTGCTCGAGGAAGGGCACGATCACGTCGATGTTGTAGGCGATGCCCAGGCCCAGCAGCAGCCCGGCCACGGTGCCGATCACGCCCACCATCGCGCCCTGCACCACGAAGATGCCCATGATGCTGCGCGGCGAGCTGCCCAGGGTGCGCAGGATCGCGATGTCGGCGCGCTTGTCGGTCACCGTCATCACCAGCGTCGACACCAGGTTGAACGCGGCCACCGCCACGATCAGCGTGAGGATGATGAACATCATGCGTTTCTCGACCTGCACGGCCGCGAACCAGGTCTTGTTCTGGCGCGTCCAGTCGCGGATCAGGAACTGGCCCGGCAGCGAGACGGCCATCTCGTCGGCCACGTCGCGCGCCTGGTTGAGGTCCTTCAGGCGGATGCGGATGCCGGTCGGGCCCTCGAGCCGGAACACGCGCGCCGCGTCCTGCTCGTTGATCAGGGCCAGCGCCGAGTCGTATTCGTAGTGGCCCGAGTCGAAGGTGCCGACCACGGTGAACTGCTTCAAGCGCGGGACCACGCCGGCCGGCGTGACCTGGCCACCCGGCGCCACCAGCGTGACCTGGTCGCCGGGCTGCACGAACAGCGAGCGCGCCAACTCGCCGCCCAGCACGATGCCGAACTCGCCGGGCACCAGCTTGTCGAGCGTGCCCTTGGCCGCGGCGGCCGCGATGTCGGTGACCTCGGGCTCGAGCCTGGGCTCGATGCCGCGCACCAGCGTGCCCTTCATGTCCTCGCCGCGCGCGATCAGCGCCTGGGTCGCGATGAAGGGCGCCGCGCCGACCACCTCGGGGTACTTGCGCGCGGCCGCCATGATGGTGTCGAGCTCGGGCAGGGCCTGGCCGTCGCGCGAGATGATCTCGATGTGCGAGACCACGCCCAGCATGCGGTCGCGCACTTCCTTCTGGAAGCCGTTCATCACGCTCAGCACGATGATCAGCGCGGCCACGCCGAGCGCGATGCCGAGCATCGAGACGCCCGAGATGAACGAGATGAAGCCGTTGCGCCGGGTCGCGCGGCCCGCGCGCGTGTAGCGCCAGCCGAGCTGCAGTTCGTAGGGGAGTCGCATCAGGTCTCCTGCGGCGCTCGGGGCGACGGCATGGGTCGGTTCATGGGAAAAAGGGTGAAGACGAAGAGGAAGGCGGGCGGAATTGTGGCATCCCGGACAATAGGCCCATGGCCGAACCCGCTCCCGCCCGTCATCTCCTGATTCCCTTTGCCGGCCGCGGTTCCCCGTCCTGCCGCGCAGCCCTCCCAACCTTAAGGTTGCCCAAGCTCGAGGCCCTGCTCGGCCGGCTCGCCGTCACGGCCACCGACACGCAGGACGAAAGCACCCGCTCCCCGCCGCACGAACGCGCCCTGGCGCGCGCGCTCGGCATCGCCGCGGCCGACGGCTGCATCCCCTGGGCCGCGCTCGAGGCGCGCCGCAACGGCACCGCCGCGGCGGACGACACCGCCGCCTGGGGCCTGGTCACGCTGTGCCACTGGCAGGTCGGCATCGACGACGTGGTGCTCGGCGATCCCTCGGCGATCGAGATCGACGCCGAGGAGTCGGCCGCGCTGCTGGCCGCGGCGCGCCCCTTCTTCGAGGAGGACGGCATCGCGCTGCATCCGTCCGCGCGCCCCGGCCGCTGGCTCGCGCGCGCGCCGATCTTCCAGGACCTCGCCACCGCCGCCATCGACCGCGCCGTGGGCCATCCGATCTCGCAATGGTCGCCGCTGGCCGATGCCGCGCGGCCGCTGCGCCGGCTCCAGAACGAGATGCAGATGCTGCTCTACACCCAGCGCGTGAACGACGACCGCGCCGCGCGCGGCGCGCCGCCGATCAACTCCTTCTGGCTCAGCGGCACCGGCGCGCTCGCGGCCGGTGCCATCGGTCCCGAAGGCCCCGCGCCGCAGGTCGACGATTCGCTGCGCACCGCCGCGCTGCACGACGACGGCATCGGCTGGGCCGAGGCCTGGCAGGCGCTCGACGCCGGCCCCATCGCCGCGCTGCTCGACCAGTACAACGCGGGCGCTCCGGTCACGATCACGCTGTGCGGCGACCGCACGGCGCAGCGCCACGAGATCCAGCCGCGCGGCTTCGTGGGCTGGGCCCGCAGCCTGTTCGACCGGCCGCGCGCCGCCGCCGTGCTGGAGGCGCTCTGATGAAGATCCATCCCCGCGACATTCCCCCGCGCAGCGCCTGGGTGCTCGAGCAGGCCGGCGTGCATCCGCTGCTGGCCCGGCTGTTCGCCGCGCGCGGCGTCAGCGCCAAGGACGAGCTCGACGACGGCCTGGCGCGCCTGCTGCCGCCCGACACCCTGCGCGGCACGCAGGACGCCGCGGTGCTGCTGGCCGACGCGATGGCCGCCGACCGGCGCCTGTGCATCGTGGCCGACTACGACTGCGACGGTGCCACCGCCTGCGCGGTCGGCGTGCGCGGCCTGCGCCTGCTGGGCGCGAAGAACGTGAGCTACCTCGTGCCCGACCGCGTGGTCGACGGCTACGGCCTCACGCCGCCGATCGCCGAACGCGTGGCCGCGAGTGGCGCCGACATGCTGATCACGGTCGACAACGGCATCGCCAGCGTCGACGGCGTGGCCGCGGCCAAGGCGCGCGGCCTGCAGGTGCTGGTGACCGACCACCACCTGCCCGGCCCCGAGCTGCCGGTGGCCGACGTGCTGGTGAATCCCAACCATCCCGACTGCGGCTTCGAGAGCAAGTGCATCGCCGGCGTCGGCGTGATGTTCTACGTGCTGCTCGCGCTGCGCTCCGAGCTGCGCCGGCGCGGCGTGTTCGACGTGGCCACGCAGCCCAAGCTCGACGCGCTGCTGCCGCTGGTGGCGCTGGGCACCGTGGCCGACGTGGTGAAGCTCGACGCCAACAACCGACGGCTGGTGGCGCAGGGCCTGCGCCGCATCCGCGCGGGTGCCATGCCCGCGGGCGTGTCGGCGCTGTTCAAGGCCGCGGGCCGCGTGGCCGCCGCGGCCACCACCTTCGACTTCGGCTTCGCGCTCGGCCCGCGCATCAATGCGGCCGGCCGGCTGGCCGACATGACGCTGGGCATCGAATGCCTGCTGACCGAGGATGCCGCGCGCGCCGACGAGCTCGCGCGCCTGCTCGACGGCATCAACCGCGAGCGGCGCGACATCGAGGGCGGCATGCGCGACCAGGCGCTGCTCTTGGCCGAGTCGCTGTTCACGGTCGACGGCGAAGGCACCGAGACCGTGCCCGCGGCCATCAGCGTGTTCGACGCCGACTTCCACGAGGGCGTGGTCGGCATCGTGGCCTCGCGCATCAAGGAGCGCTTCCACCGGCCCACCTTCGTGTTCGCGGCCAGCGGCGCGCCCGGCAAGGAGCACGAGCTCAAGGGCTCGGGCCGCTCGATCCCGGGCTTCCACCTGCGCGATGCGCTGGACCTTGTCGCCAAGCGGCATCCGGGCGTGCTGCTGCGCTTCGGCGGCCATGCGATGGCGGCCGGCTGCACGGTCGCGCGCGAGCAGTTCCAGACCTTCGAGCGCGCGCTCGCGCAGGTGGCCGACGAATGGCTCGATGCCGCCACGCTCACGCGCCGCATCGACACCGACGGCCCGATCTCGCGCGAGTATTTGCGCGTGGACCTGATCGACACCCTGCACCGCGAGGTCTGGGGCCAGGGCTTCGCGCCGCCCACCTTCAGCGAGGAGGTCGAGGTGGTGTCGCAGCGGCTGGTCGGCGAACGGCATCTCGCGCTCAAGCTGCGCCACCAGGGCCAGCCCATCGACGGCATCTGGTTCGGCCACACCGACCCGCTGCCGCCGCGCGTGAAGCTGGCATTCCGGCTCGATGCCGACGAATGGCAGGGCGTGCGGCGCGTGCGCTTCCTGGTCGAGGGCGCGGAGATCTGAAGCCTTCGAGCCCCGGCCACAGGTTACGCCGGGGTTTCCGCTGCAAGCAATTGCATGCGCCGTCCCGCCTCGGCGGGCGCGCGCTCGGTACACATTCCTACATGGAAGGCACGCGGCGCTTCTACGCTGGTCTCCATGCACGGCGCGCCACGGCCGATTTCCGGCAGCGTCCACGCGGTGCAACGCAGGAGACCGGCATGCAGACACCCTCCCCCGACGTGTTCCCCGGCGCCGAACGCCGACCGCTCGCGCTGGTGACCGGCGCCTCCTCGGGCATCGGCTACCAGCTCGCGCGGCGCGCGGCCGAACATGGCTACGACCTGCTGATCGGCGCCGACGAATCGCTGGCCCAGGCCGAGGCCGAGCTGCGCGCGATGGGCGCGCGCGTGTTCGCGGTGCGCGAGGACTTCGCCACGCGCGACGGCGTCGATGCGCTGCTCGCGGCCTGCGAGGACCGGCCGATCGACGTGCTGTTCGCCAACGCGGGCCACGGCCTGGGCCATGGCTTCCTCGACCAGGAGTTCCACGACGTGCAGCACGTGATCAACACCAACGTGACCGGCACGCTCTACCTGGTGCAGCGCGTGGGCCGCGCGATGCGCGAGCGCGGCCAGGGCCGCATCCTCATCACGGGCTCGATCGCGGGCTTCCAGCCCGGCGCGTTCCAGGCGGTCTACAACGGCACCAAGGCCTTCATCGATTCCTTCGCGATGGCGCTGCGCAACGAGCTCAAGGACACGGGCGTGACCGTGACCTGCCTGATGCCCGGCGTGACCGACACCCACTTCTTCGCACGCGCCGACATGCTCGACACGCGCGTGGGCCAGCAGTCCGACAAGGCCGATCCGGCCGAGGTGGCGAGGGAAGGCTTCGAGGCGCTGATGAAGGGCGAGAGCGGCGTGATCGCGGGCTGGCGCAACAAGATGCAGGTGGCGCTGTCGCGCGTGATGCCCTCGCCCGCGCTGGCCGAGCAGCATCGCAGGATCGCGGAGCCGGGCAGCGCGCACGCGCCTTCTTGAGCTTTTTCGAGGCGTCGGCGCGCGAACCGCAGACCTTCTTCGTACATTCCCGACGCCCTACGTAGCCTTGCGACTTTTGGAGGTGCACGCGAGCGTGCCGCGCGGGCATGATCGCGCCCATGCGTTGTCCTTTCCCGATCGCTCCGGCGCGCAGCATGCGACTGCCGGGTGCCCATCGGGCGCCTGCGTCTTGAACCCCCGCGCCCTTCGATGCGCCGCTGGCACGCGGCGTTCACATGGCGCGCCTATCCTGCCCTCAGGCTTGCGTACGGCAACGCTTCTCGATGTCCGCTCACCGACGAACCCCAGGAGGATTTTCTTTCCATGCGCCGTTTTGAACTGATCGAGGGTACCGCCAGCAAGTTCTGGGAAGTGGAACAGGCGGAGAACGATCTCAACATCCGCTGGGGCCGCATCGGCACCGCGGGCCAGAGCCAGACCAAGTCCTTCGCCGATGCCGCGAAGACCGCCACCGCGCTGACCAAGCTGGTGAGCGAGAAGACCGGCAAGGGCTACAAGGAAGTCGGCGTGAGCGCCGATGCGAGCATCGGCAAGACCGAGGCCAGGCCGAAGGCGGAACCGCCTGCCGAGGCACCTGCAAGCGCACCCGTGGAGGCAGCGGCGAAGGTCACCGCATCCGCGCCCGCACCCGCCACGCCGGCACCGCCGCCCGTCGCGAGCGAAAGCCTCGACAGCCAGTGCGAGCGCGTCGTCGAGGCCGTGCGCGCAGCGATCGAGGACGGCAGCGTCAAGAGCGGCGACAAGTTCTCGGCCGCCGCGCTCAAGCGCCAGTACGGCGTGAGCGAGCAAGGCGCCACGATGGCCTTCGAGGAGCTCAAGTCCCATGGCCTGCTGTCGGGCTGGGGCACCACCGCCGAGGTGCGCGAGAAGGCGCAGGATGCGGCGCGCGAGCTCGCGCAACGCACAGTGGCCGCGCACGGCGAGACGCCCGCCCAGCCCGTGGCCGAAGGCGCACCGCCCTGGCTCGCGCAGGGCGCGCCGCTGCGCATCACGGCGCAGACGCGCGAGTTCGCCTATGCCTCGCGGCGCTTTCCCTCGACCCGTCCGGTGCTCGACCTGGCGCAGGCCTGGATCCGCGCCTGCAACGACCTCGAGCTGCCGCTGGACCTGGCCGCGACCGATGCCGCGCTGCGGCCCGCGGCCGAGCGCATGCTCGCGCGCGACAAGCCCGCCACGCCCGCGCCCGATGCCGAGGCCGATGCGCTGCTGCTGGCCTTCATGGACCACAACACGCGCCGCGACAAGGCCGGCTCGGTGGTGTTCCTGATCCAGTACCTGGTCGCGCAGTACGGACTGGCCGGCGCGATCGAGGTCTACCTGTCGGCGCTGCGCCTGCAGGTGGAAGGCAGCTACGACCAGAAAGCCAAGAAGTGGCGCAGCCATTTCTCGAGCAACCCCGGCCACGCGGTCAACCACGGCTGGTACGGCGCCGTGGGCGATGCCGAGGAGGTGCTGCGCGAGCAGCTCTCGACCGCGACCGAAGCCGAGTGGCAGCAGTGCGCCGACCTGATCGAGGCCGCGCTGCCCTCGCTGCACCCGAGCCGCCAGCCGCTGGCGGCGCTGCTGCTGCCCGAACGCCCCGAACTCTCGAACGCGCTCGCGCTGCGGCTGGCCGGCGAGAAGGACAGCGGCGAGACCTTGCACTGGCTGCTGCTGACCATCACCGATGCCGCCGCCGCCGCGCAGGCCGCCAAGGTGCGGCTCAGCTATTCGAGCGGCTTCTGGGGCCACTACAAGATGACGGCCACGGCGCTGCTGGAACGCGGCACCGAGGCCGTGGCGCTGCTCGAGCGCGGCGCGGCCGAGGAACACGCGGGCGAGACGCTCGCGGCCATCGGCACGCCCGAGGCAGTGGCGGCGCTCGCCAAGGTCGCGAGCGGCTCGAAGGCGGCACTGGCGCGGCTGTCGCTCGCGGTGGACCGCTGGCCGCAGGCCGCCATCGTCGCGCTGGCGCGGCTGGTGGCCGCCGGCGGCAAGGACGCGGGCCTGCTCACGCCCAGCCTCACGCGGCTGCTGCGCGCGCATGGCGGCCTGGTCGACGGCCTCAGGCCCTGGCTCGATGCCGGCGCGCAGGGCGCGATCGATCGCCAGCTCGCGCTGCTGTCGGGCCCGAGCGAGGTCGCCGAAACGAGCGAGCTGCCCGGCGTGCTGGCCTCGCCGCCCTGGCTCGCCAAGGTGCAGAAGAAGGCGGCCGCGGTGCTGGCACTCGAGCCGCTCGCGCTGGCGCCGGTCGAGCAATGGGCACCGGGCGCGCGCGAGGAGGCGCAGCGGCCCGGCACCTCGTGGCAGGTCAACCGCTTCGCGAGCGCGCGCAACGACGTGCAGGTGATGCTCAAGGAGCTGGGCTTCGAAAGCAAGGCCAGCAAGCTCGCGCACGAGGAGCAGGTGAAGCTGATGCAGGCCGCCTACGAGGCCGAGGACTCGCCCGACGCCGCGGTGCTGCAGGACATCCACCAGCGCGGCGAGGCGCGCGAGAAGGAACTGCTCGCGAGCCTGCGCGACCCGATCCTCGACACCGCGCGCGAAGGCATCCGCACGGGCGATGCGGGCAAGCTGATCGCCGCCTGGCGCGGCATGCTGGCCGCGCGCAAGCAGGAGCGCTACTACTTCTTCTGGTTCGACGCGCGCTATGCGGCGCTGCTGCCGCCCGAGCTCGGCGTGCCGTTCTGGAACGCGGTGGCGGGCCAGGCCGAGACCCAGGGCGCCGACTTCGTGATGGCGAACTTCGGCCTGCCCGCGCTGCCGGGGCTGCTGTCGGTGGTGCGCGCCAAGCCCGGCGAGAACCTGCAGCTGGCGCTGAACTACGGTGCGGTGGAACTCGCGGCACCGGCCGCGCGCGCCTTCGCCAAGCTCAAGACCGTGCGCCAGGCCGGCCGCGACTGGCTGCTCAAGTACCCCGAGCACGCGGCCTGCGGCCTGATCGCGCCCGCGCTCGGCAAGGCCGGCGAGGCGCGCGACGTGGCGGGCGCGGCGCTGCGCCTGCTGCAGTCCGAGGGCCATGCCGAGCTGCTGCTCGAAGTGGCCGGCCGCTACGGCAAGGACGAGGTGGTGCAGGCGCTGCGCGCCGTGCTCGAGGAGAGCCCGCTCGACCGCTTCCCCACCAAGCGCGCGAAGCTGCCCGAGTTCTGGCAGCCGCGCGGCTGGCGCCGGCCGGTGCTGCGCAACGGCAAGGCGCTGCCCGACGAGGCGCTCGACCACCTGGGCCAGATGTTCACCTTCCCGACCAACGAGGAGGTCTACGGCGGCATCGCGGTGGTCAAGGAGGCCTGCGCGCCCGAGTCGCTGGCCGACTTCGCCTGGGATGCGTTCAGCGCCTGGCTCGAGGCCGGCGGCCCGAGCAAGGAAGGCTGGGCGCTCACCGTGCTGGGCCTGCTCGGCAACGACGACACGGCGCGCCGGCTCACGCCCTTCATCCGCGCCTGGCCCGGCGAGGCCGCGCATGCGCGCGCCGTCACCGGCCTCGACGTGCTGGCCGGCATCGGCTCCGACGTGGCGCTGATGCTGCTCAACGGCATCGCGCAGAAGGTGAAGTTCAAGGGCCTGCAGGACCGCGCGCGCGAGAAGATCGACGCGATCGCCGAAGCGCGCGGCCTTTCGACCGAGGAGCTCGAGGACCGGCTCGCGCCCGACCTCGGCCTCGACGAACAGGGCACCTTGCTGCTGGACTTCGGCCCGCGCAGCTTCAAGGTCGGTTTCGACGAGGCGCTCAAGCCCTATGTGCGCGAACGCGCCGACGGCGTCGACGGCGCGCGCCTGTCCGACCTGCCCAAGCCCAAGAAGACCGACGACGCCGAGAAGAGCAAGGAAGCGGTCGAGCGCTTCAAGCTGCTCAAGAAGGACGTGCGCACCATCGCGAGCCAGCAGTTGCTGCGGCTCGAGGTCGCGATGTGCGCACGCCGGCGCTGGACGCCCGAGGTGTTCCGCACCTTCCTGGTCGAGCATCCGCTGGTGCGCCACCTGGTGCAGCGGCTGATCTGGGGCGCCTACCGCGTGCAGGGCGAGGCCAGCTACGGCGGCGAACTGCTGGCGTGCTTCCGCGTGGCCGAGGACGGCAGCCTGACCACCGCCGAGGACGATCCCTTCGAGCTGCCCACCGGCGAGGACATCCGCATCGGCGTGCCGCACGCGCTCGAGCTCTCGCCGGCCGACGCTGGCGCCTTCGGCCAGGTGTTCGCCGACTACGAGCTGCTGCAGCCCTTCGCGCAGATCGGCCGCGACACCTACGTGCTGACCGAGGACGAGAAGAAGAGCCAGAAGCTCGAGCGCTGGAAGGACGCCACCGTGCCCACCGGCCGCGTGCTGGGCCTGGTCAACAAGGGCTGGCGCCGCGGCGAGGCACAGGACGGCGGCGGCATCTGGTACTTCACCAAGCCGCTGGGCCCGAGCCGCGTGATCGAGCTCTACCTCGACCCCGGCATCATCGTCGGCATGGTCGACGAGTACCCCGAGCAGAAGCTCGGCGAGGTGCAGGTCGGCAAGCCCTCGGGCTGGGGCAACATGCAGAACGCCGAGACGCTGGACCGGCTCGATCCGATCTCGGCCAGCGAGCTGATCCGCGACATGGAAGGGTTGCGAGCATGAGCGCCACGCCGGGCCGCCCCAAGCAAGCTCGCACCGCAGTGCGAAGCACGAAGGTCTTCGAATGAGCGCCGCGCCGCTCGTGCTGCCACCCGAACTCCAGAACGCACTGCCGCCCGGCGAGCCCGGCGCGAAGCCGCCGCCCAAGGCCTCGACCTTGCCGACGCTGCGCAAGCGCGTGCTCGACAAGTGCAGCGAGTACCTGATCGACGCGCTGCTGCCCGAGCCCTTCGAAGTGCGCTCGCCCGCCACGCGCGGCTGGCTCGAGGCCGCGATGGACGCGGCCGACACGCGGCTGCTGGGCCTGATGATCGCGCGCTTCCGCGAGCAGGCCTACACCGGCCGCGACGAACCGGCCGAGGCGCTGGTGCACTGGCTGGTGCTGCAGCACGGTCTCGGCACCGCCTTCGACGCGCTGCTGCATGCGGCGCGCTGGCGCCGCGAACGCATCGGCCACAAGCCGCTGCGCCAGGATGCGCCGCCCGACGATGGCGCCCATTCCTTCTGGGGCCAGCCCGCGAGTTCGCTGTGGCAGTTCCGCGGCCACTGGATGGCGGCCGACGCCGCGACGCGCGCCGCCTGCATCGAGCGGCTGCGCGCGCTCGACCCGCAACTGCCGCTGGCCGCGCGCGCCCGCTTCGCGATCGCGCTGCCCGAATGGCGCCCGCTCGCGCGGCAGCTGTTCGACCAGGCCACGCCCGAGCAGCTCGAGCGCTGCGGTCCCTGGCTGCGCTGGGCCGCCGGCCTGCCGCTGGCCGAGGTGGCGGGCGACGGCACGCGGCTGCTCGACCAGCCGTCGCTGCTCGCGCTGCTGCTGCGCGAACACGGCGAGGCGATGCTGCCGCTGCTGCTGGACCTCGGCGCGCGCCAGCGCAGCGTGGCCGTGGCCTGGACGCTGGCCGCCTTCGACACGCCCGAGGCCACCGAGGCGCTGGTGCGCATGACCGCCGCCGATGCCGCCTGTGCCAAGGCGCTGGGCTGGGTCGCGGGCGAACGGCCCGAGCGCTGCTTCCTCGCGCTCGCGAAGGTGCTCGAGGACGGCGGCCTGCCCAAGGCCGGCGCCGCGCGCCTGGTGCCGCAGCTCAAGACCCTGGCCGGCACGCTCGGCGAGCGCCTGCCCGCGCTGTTGCCGGCGCTGCCGGCCGCCGTGCGGCGCCAGCTCGGCGCGGTTGCCGACCAGGCCGGCGCGGCACCCGAGGCCTTCGCCGAACGCGCGCGCTGGCCCGCGGTGCTCGCCGACCCGCCCTGGGCGCGGCGCGCCGCCGATGCGGCGCCGCCGCTGGTGCTGGCCGGCCTGCCCGTGCTCGAGGTGCCGCCCGAGGAGGACTGGGGCGACGAGGTCCGCCAGGACTGGATCGACCGCGACACGCCCTATGTCTACCGCCAGCCGATGGAGGCCGAGCGCGCCATCGGCGAGCGGCTGCGCGAATGGACGCCGGAGCGCGTCGCCGCGCTGCACACGCAGCCGCCGCAGGAACTCGAGCGCTTCATCGCCGACTGGCAACGCGTGCACGACGATGCCGCGCCCGACCGCCGCCAGTACGGCGCCTTCATCGCGGTGCAGTCCGCCTGGTTCCTGCCGCCGGCCACCGGGCTGGCGTTCTGGAATGCCGTGGGCAGCGGCAAGGAAGCGCCGCGCGCCGGTGGCTTCGTGGCGCGCTTCGGCAGCGCCGCGCTGCCGGGGCTGCTGCAGGCGCTGGCCAACGACGGCGACGAGTATTTCGTCGCGCGCTTCATCGGCGCCACGCAGCTCGCGCCCTTCATGGCGCAGGCGCTCGCGCGCCGGCCGACACGCCGCGCGCACGCGCGCCAGTGGCTGGTGCGCTTCGCGCCGCATGCGGCCGCCGGCCTGCTGCCCGCCGCGCTGGGTGCCGAGGGCGAGGCGCGCCAGCAGGCCCGCGCCGCGCTGCGCGCCATGGCCGCGCTGGGACAGGCCGAAGCGCTGCGCGCCATCGCGCGCCGCCACGACGATCCGGCCGTGACAGCCGCCGTCGATGCGCTGCTGGCCGAAGACCCGTTGCGCGACTTCCCGTCGCGCATCAACGCGCGCAGCAAGCTCCCGGCCTTCTGGCAACCGGCCGGCTGGCGCAAGCCGCGGCTGCGCGACGATGGCCTCGCGCTGCCCGACGAGGCGCTGCAGCCGCTGGGCCTGATGCTGAGCTTCGCGGCCGACCTGCCGCAGGGCTATGCGGGCCTGGACGCCGTGCGCGCCGCCTGCGAGCCCCAGAGCCTGGCCGACTTCGGCTGGGACGTCTGCGAATCGTGGGAGGCCGCGGGCGCCGGCGCGCCCGGCAACTGGGCGCTGCGCGCGCTCGGCCTCATCGGCACCGACGACACGGCGCGCCGGCTCGGCGCCCTCGTGCGGCGCTGGAGCGCGCCCGGCGCCGGCGGCACCGCCACGCGCATCGGCTGGGTGCTCGAGGCGCTGGCGCGGCTGGGCAGCGACGTCGCGCTGATGCAGCTCGACGCGATCGCGCGCAAGAACCGCATCGCCACGGTGCGCCAGTCGGCCGCCGAGAAGCTGGCGCAGGCCGCGGCCGAACGCGGCCTGAGCGGCGACGAACTCGAGGACCGGATCGCGCCCGACCTCGGCCTGGACGAACGCGGCGGCCTGCTGCTGGACTTCGGGCCGCGCCAGTTCCATGTCGGCTTCGACGAGGCGCTGGTGCCCTTCGTGCGCGAATCGGTCGAGGGCCGGCCCGGTCCGCGCCTGGCCACGGCACCGCGCCCGCGCGCGAGCGACGATGCCGAACGCGCGGCCGCGGCCGCGGAACGCTTCAAGGCGCTCAAGCAGGATGCCGCCACCGTCGCGGCCCAGCAGCCGCTGCGGCTGGAACGCGCGATGCGCGCGGGCCGCGGCTGGCCGGTGGAAGACTTCCGCCGCTTCATCGCCGGGCATCCGCTGATGCGCCACCTGGCCGAGCGGCTGGTGTGGGGCGTGACCGAGGGCGGGCGCGACGCGCGCGGTCTGACGCTGCTGCGCGTCGCCTTCCGCGTGAGCGCCGAAGGCGAATGGGTCGATGCCGATGAAGTGCCACAGACACTCGACGACGGCACCGCCACGCGCATCGTCGTCGCCCATCCGCTGCAGCTGAGTGCCGCGCAGATCGCCGCCTTCGCGCAGCAGTTCGCCGACTACGAGCTGATCCAGCCCTTCGAGCAGCTGCACCGCGCCGTGCATGCGCCGCGCGAGGACGAACGCGCGCTGACCGCGCTCACGCGCTGGTCGGGCCGCGTCGCGCGGCCTGGGCCGCTGTGGGCGCTGGAGTCGCGCGGCTGGCTGCGCGGGCGCGGCGGCGGCGGTGCCTACGACCATGCCTGGCAGGGGCTGGGCGGCGGCCGCGCGCTCGCGCTGCGCTTTGGCCCCGGCCTCGACAACACGGGCGCCGGCGAGGACCAGACGCTCGACGTGCTGCATCACGGTCACCCGTTCAGCGAACTCGATCCCATCGTCTTCAGCGAGGCGGTGCGCGACATCGACGCGCTGGGCGCGCGCTGAGGCGCGCTACACCGTTCCGCTATCGCTCTGCTATGTTTGCGCGGACACGCCCCGCGCCCCTTTTCAGATCCGACACCGATCCCGACCATGGCCACCTCCCGCAAGCCGACAGACACCTCATCCACCGGTTCCCCTGCCCTGCAGCGCCCGCCCGCCGAGATCCAGTACGCCGCGCAGATCGCGCAGCTGCAGGCGCAGGGCAAGGACCCGCGCCCGCCGGGCTGGGCCATGAGCCTGAAGGCCGCGCGCGCCTTCATCCTCGGCGATGCGCAGTTGGGCATCGCGCCGAAGATCGTGGCGCCGGTCGCGAGCATCGAGCGCATGCTGGTCACCCTGGCCACGGGCCGCGGCCTGATGCTGGTGGGCGAGCCGGGCACCGCGAAGTCGATGCTCTCGGAGCTGCTGGCGACCGCGATCTCGGGCGTGTCCACGCTGACCATCCAGGGCGGCGCCTCGATCACCGAGGACCAGATCAAGTACGGCTGGAACTACGCGCTGCTGATCAACGAGGGCCCGAGCCCGCGCGCGATGGTGCCGGCGCCGCTGTACATCGGCATGCAGCAGGGCCAGGTGGTGCGCTTCGAGGAGATCACGCGCGCGCCGCTCGAGGTGCAGGACTGCCTGCTGGGCATGCTGTCCGACCGCGTGATGGCCGTGCCCGAGCTCTCGGGCGAGCACGGCATGCTCTATGCGCGCGAGGGCTTCAACATCATCGCCACCGCCAACACGCGCGACCGCGGCGTCAACGAGATGAGCGCCGCGCTCAAGCGCCGCTTCGATTTCGAGACCGTGTTCCCGATCCTCGACTTCGAGCGCGAGCTCGCGCTGGTGCGCGAGTCGTCGGCACGCCTGCTCGCGCAGAGCGGCATTCCGAAGACCGTGCCGCAGCCGGTGCTCGAGCTGCTGGTGTCGACCTTCCGCGATCTGCGCGGGGCGCCGGCCTCGTCGGAGAAGAACGGCGGCGGCGGCGACGCCGCGATGGACCGGCTCACGGCCGTGATGTCGACCGCCGAGGCGGTCAACGTGGCGCACGCGGTGGGCGTGCGCGCCTGGTTCCTCGAGCAGCGCGAGGGCTCGCCGGCCGACCTGGTCGACTGCATCGCGGGCACGGTGGTCAAGGACAACGCCGACGACCGCGCCAAGCTGCGCCGCTACTTCGAGCAGAAGGCCGCCAAGCGCAGCGGCGAGCACTGGCGCGCCTACTACGAAGCACGCCATCGGCTGCCTTGAGAAGCGTTGTGCCATGGGCGACCAGCAAACAACACCAACAGCCGGACGCAGAGGACGCGAAGGTTCCGCGAAGAACGCGAAAGAAGAAATGAAAAACTTCTTGGGGCTGTTCCTTTCGCGACCTTCGCGAAATCTTCGCGTCCTCTGCGTCCGGAAGTCCGATCCCGCATTCATAGACGCTCGCGATTGCCAAGGATGAACGCGCCCCATATCGTCGGCGTGCGCCACCACAGCCCCGCCTGCGCGCGGCTGGTGGCCGAGCGCATCCGCGCGCTGCGCCCGGCCCATGTGCTGATCGAAGGGCCGGCCGACTTCAACGCGCGGCTCAAGGAGCTCTACCTGCCGCACCGGCTGCCGGTGGCGATCTACAGCTACCTCTCGGCCGGCGAGACGCACCACGGCTCGTGGTCGCCGTTCGCCGAGCACTCGCCCGAATGGCAGGCGCTGCAGGTGGGCCGCGAGGTCGGCGCCGAAGTGCGTTTCATCGACCTGCCGGCCTGGCACGACGCCTTCTCGCGCATGGAGAACCGCTATGCCGACGTGGCCGACACCCAGCACGAGGAACGCGCCGCGGCCTACGAGCGCGCGCTGACCGAGCAGCTCTCGGTGCAGGGCCGCGACGCGCTGTGGGACCACCTGTTCGAGGACGGCTGCGACAGCGCCGAACTCGCGCAGCGGCTGTCCACCTACTTCGAGCACCTGCGCGGCGAGGACCCGGGCTCGCTCGGCAACCAGGCGCGCGAAGCCATGATGGCGCGCTGGATCGCCTGGGCCATGGCGCAGCCCGCGGTGCAGGCCGGCGCGCCGGTGCTGGTGGTCTGCGGCGGCTACCACGCGCCCGCGCTCGCGCGCTTGTGGCCCGGGCTGCCGGCGCAGCTGCCCGAGACGCCCGAACCCGAGGTCGAGGACACGCCCGATGCCGACGACCAAGACACCGTGGTGCGCTACGGCTCCTACCTCGTGCCCTACACCTTCAAGCGGCTCGACGCCTTCGCGGGCTATGCCTCGGGCATGCCCTCGCCGGCCTACTACCAGTGGATGTGGGAACTCGGCCCCGAGGGCGCCGCGCACCGCGCGCTGCAGCAGGTGATGCAGCGGCTGCGCGACAAGAGGCTGCCGGCCTCCACCGCCGACCTGATGGCGGTGCACCTGCGCGCGCAGGGCCTGGCGCGGCTGCGCGGCCACGAGAAGCCGCTGCGCTCCGACTGGCTCGACGCGCTGGCCGGCGCGCTGGTCAAGGAAGCACTGGACGCGCCGCTGCCCTGGACCTACCGCGGCCCGATGCGCCCCGGCACCGCGCCGGTGCTGGTGCAGGCGATGGACGTGCTGGCCGGCGACATCGCGGGCCAGCTCGCCGACGGCACGCCGCAGCCGCCGCTGGTGAAGTCGGTGCGCGACGAGCTCGCGGCGCACGGCCTCGAGCTGCGCGGCCAGCGCAAGCTCGACCTGCTCGATGCCGCCGACCGCGCGCGCAGCCGCGTGCTGCACCGGCTCGCGCTGCTGCGCCTGCCCGGCGTGGTGCGCAGCCAGGGACCGAAGCTCGCGATGTCGGGCGAACGCACCGAGGTCTGGACCCTGGGCCAGCCCTTCGAGCAGCAGGCCGCGCTGATCGAGGCCGGCGCCTGGGGTGCCAACCTGCACGACGCGGCGCGCGCGCGGCTCGAGGACGAGCTGCGCCATGCGCAAGGCCGCATCGGCCCGCTGGCCGAGGGCCTCAACCAGGCCGCCTGGGCCGGCCTGCCGGCACTCAGCGGCGCGCTGCTGCGCGAGCTGCAGCAGGCGATGGCGCGGGAGCCGCGCTTCGAGGCCATGGGCCCGGCCCTCGCGGTGATGCACACGCTGCTGCGCCACGGCCAGTTGCTCGGCATGGCCGACGCGCCGGTGCTGCGGGTGGCGATCGAGGCCGGCTTCGACCGCGCGCTGTGGCTGCTCGAGCCGCCCGCGGCGATCGCGCCTGCCGACATCGACGCGCACCTGCAGGGCCACCTCGCGCTGCGCCGCATCGTGGCCGACGTGCTGGCCGACCGCGAGGACGCCGCGCAGGCCGAACCGCTCGACGTGGAGCCCGCGCGCGCGCTCGCCGTGTGGCAGCGCAAGGCGGCCGATGCCGGCGCGGCACCGCTGAGCCGCGGCGCGGCACTGGGCGCGACGCTGAGCCTCGCGCACCGCGTGCCGCAGGCCACGCAGGCCGGCGTGGCCGATGCGATACAGCTGCTGCACGCGATGCCCGCGCCAGTGCTTGGCGATGCGCTCACGGGCCTGCTCGCGCTCGCGCGCGAGACGCTGTCGTCCGAACCCGCCTTCGCCGCCGGCATGGACCGCACCGTGCAGGCGCTGGACAACGCCGACTTCGTGCGCGCCATGCCGAGCCTGCGCGCCGCCTTCGCCTGGCTGCCGCCGCAGGAACGCGGCCGGCTCGCCGACCAGGTGCTGGCGCTGCACGATGCCACCCACCTGTCGCGCCGCGCGCTCACGGCCCGGCACGAAGGCGAGGCCGCGCCCGAGGCGCTGGCCGCGGCGCGCGCCGCCGAGGACGCGGCGATCGCGCGCCTGGCCGGCTGGGGCCTGAGCCTGCCGAGCCTGGATACGGAAGAACAGCCATGAGCCTCGACATCCCCGATCCGCTGCAGCGCTGGCGCCTCCTGCTCGGTGATCCGGCCGAGCGGGCCTGCGGCGGCCTGAGCGCCGAGGCGCAGGCCGCCGACGCCGCGCTCGACTGGCTCTACGGCCGCGACGGCGACCGCGCCGAGCGCGGCGAACGCAGCGCCGGCCTCGGGCCCTCGGCGCTCAGCACGCCCGACTGGATCAACGCCATCCACACGCTGTTCCCCAAGGAAGTGATCGAGCGGCTCGAGCAGGACGCGGTGGAGCGCTACGGCATCGACGAGGTGGTGACCAACCTCGAGGTGCTCGAGCGCATCGAGCCTTCGGAGTCGCTGCTGCGCGCGGTGCTGCACACCAAGCACCTGATGAACCCCGAGGTGCTCGCGGCCGCGCGCAAGCTGGTGGCCGAAGTGGTGCGGCGCATCATGGAGAAGCTCGCGACCGAGGTGCGGCAGGCCTTCAGCGGCAGCCGCGACCGGCGCCGGCGCTCGCGCATGAAGGTGGCGCGCAACTTCGACTTCAAGCAGACACTGGCGGCCAACCTGCACCGCTACGACCCGCAGCGGCGCAAGCTCTACGTCGAGCGGCCGGTGTTCATCAGCCGCACGAAGCGCCATGCCGAGCCCTGGGACATCATCCTGCTGATCGACCAGAGCGGCTCGATGGTCGACTCGGTGATCCACAGCGCGGTGATGGCCGCCTGCCTGTGGCAACTGCCCGGCATGCGCACGCGGCTGGTGGCCTTCGACACCGCAGTGGTCGACCTCACGGCCGACGTCTCGGACCCGGTCGAGCTGCTGATGAAGGTGCAGCTCGGCGGCGGCACCGACATCGCGAAGGCCGTGGCCTATGCGCAGTCGCTGGTGGCCAATCCCGCGAAGACCATCGTGGTGCTGGTCAGCGACTTCTACGAAGGCGGCAGTCCCTACGAGCTGGTGCGCCGCGTGAAGGCGCTGGTGGAGGCCGGCGCCAAGGTGCTGGGCCTGGCCGCGCTCGATGCGAAGGCCGAGCCCAGCTACGACCGCGAGATGGCCGCGCGGCTGGTGCGCGAGGGCGCGCAGATCGGCGCCATGACGCCGGGCCAGCTCGCGGGCTGGCTGGCCGAGAAGGTGCAGGCATGACGGCGGTGCGCGGCGACCTGCTCGAACTCACGCCCGAGGCGCTGACCGCGCTCGCCAACGCGGGCTTCGTGAAGCGCGCGCAGAAGGACGTGGCGGCCGGCCTGCTGCCGCTGCTCGAGACCGCCGACGACGGCACGGTGAGCGCGCGCTTCGACGACGGCGTGCGCACCAGCCTGCCGCCGGGCCGCACCCTGCGCGATGCGCAGTGCAGCTGTCCGGCCAGCGGCATGTGCCGGCACCGCGTGATGCTGGTGCTGGCCTACCAGGCGCAGGCGGCGAGCGCCGCGCCCGCGCCCTCGGCCACGCCGGCCGCGGAGGAAGTCGACGCCTCGGCCGCGGGCGGCGAATGGAGCCCGGCCCATTTCGACGATGCCGCGCTCGCCGCGAGCTTCGCGCCCTCCGTCATCGAGCAGGCCCAGCGCCTGGCCGCCGCGCGCCCCGTGGTCGCGGTGCAGGCCTGGCGCAGCGCGAGCGCGCCGCCGATCGCGCGGCTGCCGATGTGCAGCGTGCGCTTCTTCTCGCGCAGCTCGCTGGTGCACGCGCGCTGCGACTGCAAGCAGGGCAGCGGTTGCGCCCACGTGGTGGTGGCGCTGTGGGCCTTCCGCCAGGCCGGGCCGCTGGCCGCGGGCTCGCCCGAGCGCATGGTGGAGGTGCGCGCGCCGGCCGACCGCGACGCGGCCGGCGACGGCCACCGCCCCGCAGCGCTGATGCAGGGCGAGGCCGCGCGCGCGCTGCAGGCGCAGCTCGAGGCGCTCAGTCTCTCGCTCTGGCTCGATGGCTCGAGCCAGCCGCTGATGGCGCTGGCGGCGCGCTTCGAGGCCGCGCGCGAGCAGGCGCGCGCGCTGGGCTGGCGCTGGGTGGAAGATGGCATCGACGAACTCTGGATGCTGCTGCAGGCACAGCAGGCGCGCAGCAGCCGCTTCGATCCGCGGCGCCTGCTGCACGTGATGGCCGAGCTCTGGGCGCGGCTGCGCGCGGCCGCCCATGCCGACGGCGCGGCCGGACCGCCGCCGCTGCCCGCGAGCCAGATCCTCGGCGTGGGCGTGAAGGGCGAGGTCGCGCTCGATCACCTGCGGCTGGTGTCGCTGGGCGCCGAACTCTGGTCCGACGAGAGCGGCGAAGGCGCGAGCGTGATGTTCGCCGACCCCGACACGCAGGCCGTGACCGTGCTCGAGCGCCAGTGGTCGCGCGCCGACGATGCCACGGCCGGCGGCACGCCCGCCAACCTGCTGGGCCGCCGCGTCGCGGGCTTTCCGCTGCGGCAGCTCGCGAGCGGGCAGGTCATCACCAAGACCGCGACCCGGCGCGCCAACGGCCAGATCGACATCGCGCCCGGCGCGCGCCAGACCGGCGTGATGCCGCTGTCGCCGAAGTCGTGGGACGACCTCGTCGCGCCGCTCAAGCAGCCGAGCGTGCAGGCACTGGTCGCGCACCTGCGCGAGACGCCGCCCGACTTCGTGCGGCCGCGCCAGGCGGCGAGCGGTGCCGCGGCGGGCGCCTCGGGCCAGCTGCATGTGGCGGCCTTCGAGCACATGGCGGTGCTGGCCAGCCACTGGGATGCGGCGGCGCAGGTGCTGCATGCGCGCATCGGGCGCGCGGCGGACGACACGGACGCGGCCGCGCCTGCCGATGATGTCCCGCCGCTGCATCTCGCCCTGCCCCATCGCGCGGCCGCGCCCGGCGCCGTCGATGCGCTCGCGCGCGCGCTCGCCGGCGAATGGGGCGCGCTGCGCGCCGTGGCCGGCAGCGTGCGGCTGCAGGACGGCGAGCCCGTGATGCAGCCGACGGCCCTGCTGACCGTGCAGCGCGCCGTGGTGCTGCAGGCCGAGGCACCCGCGCCGCAACCGCTGCCGCTGCAGGGCGAGCACGAGGCGCCGCCCGCGCTCAACGCGCTCGCCACCGACACGCTCGACCTGCTCGCGCTGTGGCTGCGCCAGGGCCTGCGCCACCAGGGCGGCGGCGGCGCTTCGCGCGCCGAGACGCAGGCCGCGCAGCTCGAGCGGGCCGGGCTCGCGCGCAGCGCCAGGCTGCTGCGCGGCGTGCTCGGCCAGTTGCGCGCGGCGCAGCGCGGCGCGCTGGTGAGCCAGCTCGCGCTGCTGAGCCTGTGGATGCAGGGCGTGGGGCAGTAGGGACTAGACAGCGCAGCAGTTGCGGTACTCGAGCGCCGTGCGCCGCTCCACCTTCTTGAAGGTGTCGGCGAAGTGGCTGGGACTCGCGAAGCCGCAACGCAGCGCGATGTCGGTCACCGGCAGCCGCGTGAGGTGCAGCATCTGCTTCGCATGCTCGATGCGCGCGCGGATCAGGTACTGGTGCGGCGTCACACCGGTGCTGCGCTTGAAGGCGCGCAGGAAGGCATAGGGATCCATGTCGAGCAGCGCGGCCAGCGCGCCGAGCGACACGCCGATCTCGAGCCGGCCGCGGATGTGCTCCTTGACGCGCTCGAGCGCGGCCTTCGACAGCAGGCCCTCGGCCTGCGCCTCGCTGGCCGCGGCCGTGTGCGTCTGCCGCAGGTGCGCGAGCAGCGCGATCAGCAGCGTCTCGCCATAGCCGGGCCCCTCGGGTTGGCCGGTCTTCGCATCGGCATGCAGCGCGAGCAGCAGCTGCGCGATCAACGGACTCGACACATTGCAGCAGGGCACCAGCGCGCGATCGCCGCCATCGCCCTCACCGGTGCTCTGGAAATGGCGCGGATCGATGCTCAGCGTGAGCGCCTCGCACGGGTCCCAGGTGCGTCCCTTGATCTGCGCGCCGGCCGGCAGGATGCTGATGCCCAGCGGCTGCGCGGTCGCGGACCAGAAGCGTTCGTCGTGCAGGCGCATCTCGAAGCGCGTGGGACCGCCGAGGTTGACCGAGATGCAGTGGCGGATCAGGCCGCCCTCGACGTTGTCCATCGGATCGGCCGCCTCGTGCTCGAGAACGATGCCTTCCCAGCGGGCCTCGAAGAGAAGCCTGCCGCAGCCGCGGTCGATGCCGACCGGCTGGCCGCGGCCTTGCACGCGCTGCCGAACGCCCATGGCCTGGTCCTTGTGGTTGTATGTATGTCTCCGGGCGGCGATGGTTTGCGAGCGGACTTACAGCGCGCTGACGGGTCGCCGATGCCGCGCCGCTGCAATTTTCCGGAAGCCGCACCGCCGCCGCGCGGGGCCGGCGCGGCGCGCATGCGCCTGCAATTCCCCGGAAGCGCCGAAACGCCCTGCCGCGAATACTTCTCCCACACGCAACGAAGCGCGGCGGCCCGCGCCGCGCGAACGGTGCGTGGATCACAACAACGGAGACACGCAGGAATGAAACGCGCAAGACTCATCGGCGCCGCCGCCTCGGCGACGGCACTTCTCATGGCATGCGGTGGCGGCAGCGGCGGGGGCGCGGTGCTGCCCATCCTGCCGCCGCCCAGCAGCGTGGCCGAGCCGCCCGCGCCACCGCCGCCGCCCGAAGGCCCGCCGCCGCTCACGGTCGCGAAGGCCGTCTGCGCCGAAGGCGGTACGCCCGAATCGGCCCTGCAGGGCCAGGTGCCCGCGGCGATGCGCCAGGGTTTCAAGGGCTTCTCGTGCAACCTGCAGCTGGTGGGCCAGTTCGAGGGCGAAGGCGGCAACTGGTCGGCGGCGTCGTTCCGCGATCCCGGTGGGCGCACCTGCGCCTATCACGCGACCGCGCATCCGATCGGCTACGACGGCAAGCCGCGCGGCCGCGTGAATCCCGGCGTGCCGGTGATCGACATCACCGATCCGACCAAGCCCTGGCGCTCGATGTCGCTCACCACGGCCGCGATGATCGACCCGTGGGAATCGCTGCGCGTGAACGCGCCGCGCCAGCTGCTGCTGGCCGACAACGCCGGCAATGGCGGCGTGCTCGGCGGCGCCGAGGTCGACATCTACGACCTCTCGGCCGACTGCCGCACGCCGCAGCTGCTCGCGAGCATGGAAGTCGGCACCGGCAAGGACGGCGGCATCGTGCCGCCCGACAAGCCGAAGGGGCACGAGGGCAACGTCTCGCCCGACGGGCTGACCTACTACATCGGCGACATCACCACCGGCCGCTACCACGCGGTCGACATCACGAACTCGACCAAGCCGCGCATGGTGTCCTCGTTCGACATGAAGACCGTCGACCTCGGCATTCCGCACGGGCTCTCGGTCAGCGAGGACGGCAAGCGCGCCTACGTGGTGTCCGCGAACATTCCGGCGCCCGGCGAATTCCTCGACCCCGACGCGAAGACACGCAACGGCTTCCTGATCCTCGACACCTCCGAGGTGCAGGCGCGCGTGCCCAACGCACAGATGAAGGTGATCTCGGCCACCACCTTCAAGGACGGCAGCGTGGCGCAGCACACCATCCCCGTGACCATCGCGGGCAAGCCGCACCTGGTGATGGTCGACGAAGGCGGTGCCGCGGGCCTGAGCGACACGGCCAACGTGAAGCTGGCCTGCGAGGCAAAGATGGCGCCCTACCCGATGGCGCGCATCTACGACATCAGCGACGAGACCAAGCCCGTGCTGGTATCGAAGCTGATGCTCGAGACGCACGACCCCGCGAACTGCGACAAGGTCCTGCCCGACATCGCGGGCCTGTCGACCTTCACCTACGGCAGCCACTACTGCTCGGTCGACAACCGCAACAACGGCACGGCGCTGGCGTGCTCCTACTTCAACTCGGGCGTGCGCGTGTTCGACATCCGCAATCCCGCGCGGCCCAAGGAGATCGCCTACTACAACCCCGCGGGCGCGACCACGCCGCGTGCCGGTTCCTTCCACAGCCAGCTGACCGTGGCCGGCAGCGGCGGACCCGACTGGTGCGCCTCGCGCGCGGACTTCGATTTCGATCGCGGCCTGCTCACGACCATGTGCCAGGACAACGGGCTGCTGGTGCTGAAGTTCGCGAAGAACACCTGGCCCTTCGCGCAGAGCACTCCTTCGACCTTGCAGAACTGAAGACCATGGGACGCGGGGAATGCAATTCCCGGAATGGCATTCCCCGCTCGCGCTCGATCGCATCTCGTCGCAATGGACAACGAATCTTGCCAGCAGACAGCCCCATTTATTCCTTCCGCTATTGCAGTAAGAGTGCAGTAAGTGCTCATGCAAAGACTCCCGCCGGACCTGGCGCCACCGGTCCTTCGCGCACATGCGCGAAGGCCGTGCCCGGTTCATCAAGGAGACAAACCATGAGATTCCAGGGACATCCTCGCGCCGTGGCCACCATGATGGCC